>WAMS01000090.1 GCA_015522195.1 Geoglobus sp.
AACAACATAAGAATTGAAATTAAAGGAGATTCAGACGACTCCTGGAAATACTTCCGTGGAAGGGAGAAAGTAAGAGAAAAAATTGAGGAGCATAGAGAGCTGATGGAAAAGAGAGAGAAAATGAAGGAGCAGTATCTCAAAAAGTATTCTGAAACAAGACAGATGTACCAGAAAATGAAGCATAGAGGACTTGGTGATCCTGTTGTGTTTAACGCAACTAAGGGATACGTTGCATTTGGCATAGATTTTGTGATCTCGCACCTTGACAGTCTCGAGCTCAGAATTCTTGATCTTGGGCTCAATGAGTCACAGAACCTCTCCTCAGACATCTCCAGCATCAGATCAGAGCTTGAGTACTGGAGAGGGGTGATCACAAATTCATCCACTCCTCAGGAACTCAGAGACAACGTCTCAGCCTTTTCGAAGGAGTGGAAACCCCTCCGGGTGAAGATAACTGTTATAACAGGAAAGGTCCTCTCACTGAAACTGATAAATGTTATAGAGCAGGCAGAGGGGAGTTCACTGAAACTGGAACTCAAAATTTCAGAACTTGAGGATAAGGGCATGGATACCACCAGCATAAGGGAAGCTTACAGCAGATACCTTGAAAGATTGAGTTCTGCAAAGGAGCATGCTCAAAGATCGGTTGAGCACTTTGACATGGCTCTCGGTTCAGATGATCTCAGCAATGCCATGAATCACTTTGCCCTTGGGAAGTCAGAATATGCCAAGGCAATGAGTGAAGTGAAAAAATCTTTTAAGGATCTGAAACAGATCTTCAGGGAATACAGAGATGCATTGAAGGAAATTAAGGCAGGAGGAGGATCTGAATGAGGAGAATGGCAGCCATTATTCTGACTTTGCTACTGGTATTGCTGACTGCCGGATGCACCCAGAAAACTGGAGATACCATGCAGAGTGAAAAAAAGGCAGAACCAGTATTAACATCAACTCCTGCCATCCAGAATCGGGAAAATGTGAATATAAATGAAACATTCCCCGACATAGAGTCTGAGCTGAAAGATCTTGAAGAGCTCGAAAAGTCGATTCAGACCATAAACAACATCACATTCCAGATATGACCTCTTCTCTATTTTTTTGGAATGAGAATTGATCCATCCTTTCCTGAAACAAGCTCTCCTTGACCCTCGAAAAAAATCTTTACAGTGAGGGCGGAGATAACTGCATCTGCCTCGTCGTGAGTGTTTATTTCAGCTGTGACGTAATTTTCAAGCTCTTTTTTTATATCATTCAGGCACGATTTTTTTCGCTTGTTGCAGTCAGGTGCAATATCCAGCAAAACTCTGGTTGCAAATGGATAAACTTCAAAAACCTGAATACCAATTTTTTCAAACTCATATGCGATCTCAATCCCTCTTTCCACGACTCTTTTGAAGAAAGACGAACCTGACGGGAAGAGCTTTATTCCCCTCTCAATCAGTCTGCGCTCACATTCCCTAAAAAATCCTTTCTCTGGAAATGAGAGAGGAGCATCTATCCCAGCAGCCACTATTCTCTCACTGATTCCGGTTCTGTAATCTCTGTAGATCTCTGCTTTGCCACCACTGATCACCGCCATGGTTGAATTTCTCAGTCCAACATCAATCCCAGCGAACTTCACATCATAATCTTTAATGAGATGTAATTTAAAACTGGTCCCTTCACAGGAAATTTCCGACAAATTGAGGGAAAACGATTTTAAGCAGATAACCCCATTAAAGGACATGTTCCTGATATTTGACCCGGTCTATCTGGTACTTGCAATGGCAGGATACTTTGTAATGTTCTTTCTGGCAGCCACCATAGCGCCAAAGGTGGCAGGAAGTGTAGCAGGGAGGTTCTCCCTTTACACATCAATGCTCATCCTGGCAATACTGATTCTTGCAGTGAGCGGATCCATAATCTACTATGTACTCCTCTATTCAGGGGTGTACATTGGATTTTACGGACTCATCGCATTTCTGATCGTGGTGAACATTCTCATGTACCTCTTTTCACCCAAAATAGTCAACATGATGTACGGTGCAAAGCCGTCTCCAGAACTTCAGGCTGTTGTTGACGAGATTGCAATGAGGCTGGGGGACGGGAGAAAGTACAAGGCAATGGTGGTCAGATCACCTCCGAATGCATTTGCCTACGGAAATTTCCTGAGTGGAAAATTTGTTGCTGTCTCCGACACCCTGATGAGCATGCTCACAAAAGAAGAGCTTATGGCAGTTGTCGGGCATGAGATAGGACATCACAGGCACAGGGACTCTGCTGTAATGCTCCTGTTTGGACTTCTCCCTTCAGTGATCTTCTACTTAGGATACGCACTTGTTTATTCTGGAATGAGAGATGAGAGAGGCAGAACAACCGCTCTTGTTGGAATTGTAGCTGTGATCGCAAGCTTCATTGTTCAGATTCTCGTTCTTGCATTCAGCAGACTGAGGGAATACTATGCCGATACTGAAGGTGTTAGGGTGACAGGGAAGCTTCCAATGCAGACATCCCTTGCAAAAATACATGCATTTTACCACAGAGTTCCCAGAGCCCTCGATGAGGTTCAGGGAAGCAGTTTCAAGACTCTCTTCATATATGCATTTACCGATGCTGTTGCGAGCCCATACATCTCAGCAAGGGACATTGAAACACTGAAAAGGGTGAAGGTGTCTCCAGTTCAGGAGTTCCTGTCGACTCATCCCCCAATACCGAAAAGGCTGAGATTTATAGATTCTCTGCCATACTGAGAAATGTTTTTTTAGTTTTTTTCAAAATCACTTTTATGAATCCTGAAGCGCTGTACAGGATAAGTTACGGGATGTACATCGTCTCAAGTCACAGAAATGGGGAACCAAATGGTCAGATTTCCAACACCGTATTTCAGGTTTCATCAAGTCCAGTTATGATTGCGGTATGTCTGAACAGGGAAAATCTGACCAATGAATTTGTAAGAGAGTCCAAGGTTTTTTCGGTTTCTGTTCTGGAGAAAAACACACCCATGGAATTTATTGGGAGATTTGGATTTCGAAGCGGGAGGAATTACAGTAAATTTAAAGATATTGATTTTTTCACAGGTAAGACAGGCGCTCCGATTGTGAGGGATCATGCTGTGGCCTACATAGAGGCAGAGGTCAGGCATGAGATGGAGACCTCAACACACACCCTTTTTGTGGGAAATGTTGTCGATGCCGGAATTTTAAGCGATGCAGATGTGATGACATACAGTTACTATCGCCAGGAGCTTAAAGGAAGGGCACCCAAGACAGCAACAGTTTACATGGGAAATCTGGAAGGATGATTTATTCCTCTGCCATCTCACCCTTTACAAGTTTTTCAATCAGGTCTGTGCTTGAAATGGAATGCCACTGTATTCCTGTCAATTCAGGCTCCATTCCCATTGCAACTGCAAGAAGCTGGATATAATGAACAGTCGGAATCCCGTAGCTTCTGTTTCGTGAATTTTCAAGCTCTTTCTGTCCGTTGTCAAATTGATTCAGACACAGAGGACATACAACGACAATCGCATCAATCTCCTCATTGCTCATAGCATCCAGCTTGATTTCAAGAAGTTCCTGGGAAACCTCTGTTGCTCCCGCTCTCACACCACCACCTCCACCGCAGCACATCATCTTGTATCTGTAATCAACACTCTGGCTGCCAATAGCCTCCACAAGCTCATCAAGAATTTTGGGTCTTTCGGGGGAGGTGAACTTCTTGTACTCTCCTGGCCTGAAGAAATGACATCCATAGTGAACTGCAAGTTTGAGAGGAAGTCTCTTTGTTATACTTCTCCTTATTTTCTCCGTTCCCACATCAAAATAGAGAAACTCGGCAACATGCCTCACATCTCCGGTTCCGATTTTCTCTGAAACTTCAAACAGGGTTGTGAAGCAGCCATTGCATGCGGTCATGATTGTATCATTCTTGGCAAGCTGGATGTTTCTTTTTCCAATTTCAAGCCAGAGGTCTTGACTTACTGACTTTGTTATTGAGGGAGCTGGACAGCACGATGAGCCTTTAAGCGGGGATATCTCAATCTCGAGATTATCAAAAACATAATACAGTGATTTTTCTATGCCCGGGTATCTGTTGTGGATCATACATCCCGGAAAAAATTTCACCGAATCACCTCTTTCAGATGCCTTTTCACAATCTCTGAAACCTCCTTTCTCGCTTCGTCATCAAACTGGGAGTGATATACAGGGAGACCGAGTTCCTTTCTCATTTCCAGATTTCTGTCCTTCCCGGGCACAAGTGCCGAGTGTTTTTCCAGATATGAGAATGCATTTTTCAACCTCCCAGGAAGGCCTTTTCTTCTCGCAAGCTCGTTTCTTGCCTTGAGTATAATCTCGGTTACAGGAATCCCTCTGGGACACCTTTCCTGACATGCGTAGCAGGTAACACAGAACCAGAGTGCATCATGATTCTCGATCGGGACTCCCTTCGCAAGGTGTTCCATCAGAATCCTTCTTGTGTTCAGGGCTGTAACTCTTCCTGAAAAACAGCTTCCAATGCAAGTACCGCACTGAATGCATTTGTTTATTACTGCTCCAACCTCATCATCCATCGGGAGAGACTTGAAGTGAGTTTTATTAAAAGATGTCGGGGTTTGATAGACATTGCTCAATCCACAGCTCCATATAATTCCATCATCCACTCCTGTCTGGGATGCCATGCCGGAATGTTTAATGCCTGAAACCAAAGCTCTGCCAAATTGATCATCTGAGATTGAATACAGGATTCAGGAAACAATTCGACAAACATTTATTACCAATCCTCAGACTGAACCCATGAATTTTGAAAAAATCAATCCACCGGAGGAAGGGGAGAAAATTGGCTACGAAAGGGGAAAACTTGTTGTTCCGGATAATCCGGTTATTCCCTACTTTGTGGGAGACGGGATCGGAAAGGATGTGGTCCCAGCTGCAATGATGGTTCTTGATGCTGCTGCAGAGAAAATAGGAAAGGAAATCGTCTGGTTCAGGACATACGCTGGAGAAGATGCTCTCAAAATGTACGGTACCCATCTCCCTGAAGATACATTGAATGCCATAAGGGAATTCAGGGTGGCTCTGAAAGGTCCGCTGACAACCCCTGTTGGTGGAGGATACAGGAGTCTGAACGTTACGATAAGACAGATTCTGGATCTCTACGCCAATGTGAGACCGGTATACTATCTGAAGGGATTTCCGAGCCCGCTCAAGGATCCTCAGGTCGTTGATCTCGTCATATTCAGGGAGAACACAGAAGACGTTTACGCTGGGATAGAGTGGCGGAGAGGAAGTGAAGAGGTAAAAAAGCTAATAAAATTTCTCAAAGATGAGTTCGGAGTTACAATAAGGGAGGATTCAGGTATAGGGATTAAACCAATAAGCGAATTTGCGACAAAACGGCTCGTCAGGCTTGCAATACAGTATGCAATAGACAACGGAAGGGAGAGCGTGACACTTGTGCACAAGGGAAACATAATGAAGTACACAGAAGGGGCCTTCAGGGACTGGGGATACGAGCTGGCAAGGGAAGAATTTGGAGACATTACGATAACGGAAGACGAGCTGTGGAACAGCTATGGTGGGGAGATTCCAAAGGGAAAGGTGGTGATCAAGGACAGAATCGCTGACAACATGTTCCAGCAGATTCTCACCAGGACTGCTGAGTATGACGTTCTCGCAATGCCCAACCTGAATGGCGACTACATGAGTGATGCCGCGGCAGCTCTTGTCGGGGGGCTTGGTGTTGCACCCGGAAGCAACATTGGAGATGGAATGGGTGTCTTTGAACCTGTTCACGGCTCGGCACCAAAGTATGCAGGACAGAACAAGGTGAACCCAACAGCAGAGATTCTCACTGGAGTGCTCATGTTCGAGTACCTCGGATGGAAGAGGGCCGGTGAGATGATAAAGAGAGCCATAGAGCTAACAGTTGAGGACCGAATCGTTACCTATGATCTCCACAGACACATGGGGGGAAAGCTGGTTGGAACGAGAGAATTTGCACAGGCGATTGTGGAAAGGCTTGACAGTGTCTGATACTTTTATTTTTCTGGAAAAATTTAAATCTGAATAAAACAGTATACCATCATGAGCCTGATAGCCGGTCTTGAAAAACTGAAAAAGGGAGCGATTCTGGCAATAGCCGGCGATCTGCTTGCAATTGCAGGGATAGCCTTTATCTTTCTGAGTGTGGGACTGGGGTTAAACTTGGACAACATGAATGTGTTTTTTGTGTTGATGGGAGCAATTCTGATTCCCTTTCTTGTAGCAATTGTGCTGGGGATACTGGCATTTATACTGTGGTTTCAGGCGACAGGCAGATTCAGGGAGGTAAGCGATGATCTCAGGATTGGAAGAACCGGGATGGTTCTTCAACTTGCAGGTATTGGACTGATCTTGATTTCGATCCTCGTAATGATTCCAATGCTCTTCGCAGTTCCTTCACCTCAATTCAGGCCAGAAGTCGATTTTCCAGCAATAGGGGTTATGGCAGCCGGGATGATTCTTTTCATGGGCATCGGAGGCTTAATTGCCATTATTGGAGCCATACTTTTTGGAATAATGCTCTTAAGACTGTCTAAGGTTGAGGGTGTCGATCAGGGTTTCAACACTGCGGGAATCCTCTACCTCATCAGTGTCGTTGCATCTGTTGTCTTTGCTGCACTCGGAAGCATATTGATGTTTGTTACACTTATCCTGATCTATATGGCTGCAGACAGGAGTCTGAAGAATATCCATGCAGACAGAAATTCAGTTAACGTCCAGTGAAGTTAAATACCACATTTCACAATTTTTTTCATGGCACAGAAAATACAGACCGTTCTTGTTATTGGTGCAGGCACCATGGGTCACGGAATTGCAGAGGTCTGTGCGATAAACGGCTACAGTGTTTTGCTGGTGGATGTAAGCAGAGACATTCTTGAAAAAGCTCTGAAGAGAATATCATGGAGTCTTGAAAAGCTTCAAAAAAGGACTGAAATTAAAAAAGATGATGTTCTGAGTAGAATAAAAACAGAAACCGATCTTGCCTCAGCTGCAAAGAGGGCAGATTTTGTTATTGAGGCCGTTATTGAAAGGACGGACGTTAAGAGAGATGTTTTCAGAATTCTCGATGAGAATTGCAGAGAGGAAGTTATCCTTTCAACAAACACCTCCACAATACCGATAAAAGAAATAGCAGAGGCAACAAATAGAGCCGACAGGGTAGTGGGATTGCATTTCTTTAACCCGCCCACACTGATAAAGCTTGTGGAGATAGTAAAAGCTGATGAAACGTCCCAGCAGACCGTTGATGAAACCGTAGCCTTTTCCAGATCCATCGGGATGAGCAGCATAGTTGTAAAAGATGTGCCGGGATTTCTCGTGAACAGAATCAATTTAAGAGTTTTTTCACAGGCTTTCAAGCTCTTAGAAAAAGGTTACAGCATTCAGCATGTTGACGCATGTGCCAAATACAGAATAGGAATGCCAATGGGAATTTTTGAGGTGGCAGACTTCAGTGGAGCTGACGTGCTGTACAACGTAATGAGGGAGATGAGGACAAGAGGATTGAACATCGAAATTCCTGAAATTCTTGAAAAAATGGTTTCAGAGGGTAAAACCGGAATGAAGGCTGGAGAAGGATTTTACACTTATAACGGAGTGTATGGCAGAGCAGAGATACCGAAGAAACTTGCCTATGATGTTAATCCGGTGCTCATCCTTGCTCCCGCCGTTAATGAAGCATGCTGGATTCTCAGAAATGGTGTTGCAACAAAGGAAGACATTGAAAAGGCAATGAAACTTGGGATGGGATACAGAAAGGGAGTGCTTGAACTTGCAGATATTTACGGTCTTGATTTGGTACATAGGACTCTGGAAGAATCTGGGATTGACGCAGACCCGATGCTTGAAAAGATGGTAAAAGAAAACAAACTCGGTAAAAAAACAGGACAGGGGTTTTTCAGATATGTTTATGAAAAAATCCAGCTGGGAAGTGTTGAGTACGAGAAGAGAGATGGCTACGCCTTCATAAAGCTGAAAAGACCTGAAAAGCTCAATGCACTGAATGAGGATCTGTGGCTTAACATAACAAGAGCACTGGAGATTGCAGAAAACGATAAAGATGTGAAGGCCGTTCTGATAATAGGAGAAGGCAGAGCATTTTCCGCCGGAGATGATATTGCTGTAATGAGCTCCTGGAGAGGGATAGCAGATGGAAAGGAGTTTTTTGAACAGGTTGCATCTCCCCTCATCGTGAAACTTATGGAATTTGAAAAGGCCACCATATCCCTTGTAAACGGTATCGCATTTGGTGGGGGAATGGAGCTGAATTTGCTTGTGGATGTTGTTGTTGCAGGCAAAAGCACAAGGTTTTCACTGCCTGAGGGGCTGATAGGCGCCTTTCCTCCAATGGCATCATCAGTAGGGTTTTTCATGAGCAGGGGAATCATGAGGTACTGTCTGACAGGAGAGGAGTTCGATGCAGAGGAGGCCTTCAGAATGGGACTTGTGGACATTGCCGTCAATGATGATCAGCTTGAAATAGCAGGGATTGAAATCGCTGAGAAAATATGTGAGCTGGCCCCTCTATCTGTGAAGGCAGTGAAGAAATCTAAAAATTCTGTCATTAAAGCAATGAGAAACTCCTTGGACAATGCTGTTTCCGAGTTAATCATGCTCTCAGCAACAGAGGATTTCACAGAGGGAATGAAAGCATTTCTTGAAAAAAGAAAGCCGGAATGGAGGGGAAGATAGTGAATTTTGAATTAAGCGAGGAACATAGAATGATTCGGGAGGCAGTGAGGGAATTTGCTGAGAAGGAGATCATGCCATTTGGAAGAGAGTATGATGAGCGAGCAGAGTATCCATTTGAGATCTTCAGAAAGGCAGCAAAGCTCGGATTTGTTGGAATTGATTTGCCTGAAGAGTATGGCGGGCAGGGAATGGATTACCTGTCTTCTGTACTCGTGTGCATAGAGCTTGCCAGGGCTGACAGCAGCATTGGAAGTGCAGTTGCCTCATCAACCCTCGGATGTCCCATGCTGAAATACTCCGGCAGTGATGAGCAGAAGGAGAAGTACATGGCAAGAGTTCCAGAAGGAAAAACAACATCCGGGATAGCAATAACAGAACCTGATGCAGGCAGTGATGCCGCGAGCATAAAAACGAGAGCTGAGAGATCAGAACTGGGATGGGTGGTAAACGGAACTAAAACCTTCATAACCAATGGAAGCATTTCAGACTGGATTGTCCTTCTTGCAAGAACCTCAGGTAGTGGTCACAGAGGAATATCGGCATTTGTTGTTGAGACCTCATGGAAAGGCTATGAAGCAAAGCCGATCAGAAAGATGGGACTTTCATGCCATGATACTGCTGAGCTGTATTTCAGAGATCTCTTTATTCCTGAAGAAAATCTTGTTGGGAAGGAAAATCATGGATTCTATCAGCTAATGAAGTTTTTCAATGAAAGCAGAGTTATGGTCGGAGCAGTCCATCTTGGAATTGCAGCAGGAGCCTACGAAAGAGCCCTCCAGTACGCCAGAGAAAGAAAATCCTTCGGAAAACCACTGATCGAGCATCAGGCCATTGCTTTCAAGCTTGCAGACATGTACAAAGACATCGAGGCAGCAAAGCTTCTTGTTTTCAAGGCCGCATGGCTTG
>WAMS01000091.1 GCA_015522195.1 Geoglobus sp.
GTGGAAGGTGGACGCCCCATGCAAGCCACTACACGCTTCACTACCCCATAGTCAACGTGTACAGCATACCCTATCAGAACATTGAGATAATGTTCGAGCTCGCTAAAAGAGCAGGGTTTTATGACAAGTTCCTTGAGAAGATTAACGAAAAATTCAAGTTTAAGGATCCCAAATTCGAGAAAGGTAAGGATTACGATGCGAGAGCAGCAATTGACATTCTGTGGAGGAACAAGACCGGCAAGCCCATTGAGCAGGGTATGGAAGATGGTTTTTACGGAAAGTTTACAGATGTGAAAAAGAGATACCTGAGTGAGTCAGAAAAGAAGTTTAAAGGTCCTGGAAAGCCAAAAATGCATCTCTACTGTGATGAGCTCATTTACTCTGCTGAGAAAGTAATCAAGCTGATGAAACAGTATGAAAATATAAGAAAAGCATATGCCGACTGGTATGAGACTGATAACGTTGAATATGAGGTCAAACTGAGACTTTCGCCAATTCCGAGAAAGGAACATGCATATCCAACTCTCCACAAAAAGGCAAAGGACTATCCGCTTTATCTGATAACCTTCAAGAGGATGTACAGAAATCAGAGCGGATACTGCAACATCAATCCGATTTTGAACCAGGTTGCCCACGACTCTGACTACAACGACGTCTGGATTCATCCTGATACAGCAAGAGGTCTCAGAATCTGGGAAGGTGATAAGGTTGTTGTTGAATCAAGGATCGGGAAGCTTAAGGGAGTGGCAAGGCTTACTGAAGGCATCAGGCCTGACACGGTAGCAATATCCTACCATTACGGTCAGTGGAGTCCCGGATTTCCGGAATGGGCGAGGAAGGGAAGCTGGGTAAATAAAATTCTGGAATATCACCCTGACATGGTTGCAGGGATGAACAGCTTCAACGACACGAAGGTTAGGGTTTACAGGGCCTGAGGTGATGTGAGATGAAACTTGTCAGGATTATAGATATGGAAAGATGCATTGGATGCAGAGCCTGTGTGGCTGCCTGCATGAACGAGAATTACTATATTGAAGGCAATCCCTGGAACTTTGTAATAGAGTACGAGACCGGAGAGTTTCCCAGCGTGAGGAGAATTTTTGTTCCCATGAACTGCATGCACTGTGAAGAGCCACCGTGCATGAAAGCGTGTGATGCAATAGGCGTTCAAGCCATAACCAAGAATGAATATGGTGTTGTTCTGATTGACTACGAAAAGTGCATAGGATGCAAGTACTGCATTGCTGTCTGTCCATACGGAGCCCCCCACTACATCAGGGATGTCAAACCGATATTTCCGGATGGTGATAAAACACCGTATGATGAAGTTCCTGCAGAAAACAGGCACTGGACACACAGAAAAAAGCCCAATACTGCTGAAAAGTGCACATTTTGCTGGCACAGAATTGAAAAAGCCATAAACGAAGGAAAAACTGATCTCATCGGAAAAGACCCCGAATACACACCGGCGTGTGACATTGTATGTCCGGTTAAAGCCAGATACTTCGGCGATCTCGACAATCCAGAGAGCGAGGTTTCAAAGCTGATAGGCAGCAAGAAGGCAACGCAGCTCAAAAAGGAGGCAGGAACGAGACCTCAGGTCTACTACATACTCGAAGGGGGTGATTACTGATGAAACACAGACTCATTTTTCTGATGTTTCTTGGAGTCATTGTGATGCTGATTGCAGGCTGTGCTCAGCAGGAAACAACCAAACCAGCACCTTCTGAAACGCCAACACCATCGGAAGTCCAGACATCCGTCCCTTCCAAGGAGTATGTAACTCTGAAAGAACTGGCAGAGAAAATAAGAAGCGGTGAAATTGATGTTGGCAATGACTACAGCATGTCGCTAAATGGCAGATTTCATACAATTCACAGCAAAGTTCTCGGACTTGACTGCAGTGCATGTCATGTTTCATCCTATGCTGAGGACTACATTTACCAGAGAAAGTACGAAAAACCCGGTGGAGCGCCTGGAGTTGTTGACAGGAGTACATGTCTTGGATGTCACAAGGAAGGTGGCATTGCCACACCCTGGTACGGGTCAGCAAATAAATAAACATTTTATTTGATTTTCTTTATTTTTTAAGGTGTTAAAAAATGAAAGCTGAAGCAGATTTTATGGAAAAACTCGCAGAAATGAGGAGCAGAACCTACTGGTTTCTGAGTACGCTTTACCTGAAAAAGCCTGATACTGAGATGATTGAAGATATTAAACTCACTCTCTCAGAATTGGACAACTGGGAAGACGATCTGACTGAGCTGATTGTACTGCTGCGAGAGAGCCTTGAAGGTGATGCTCATGAACTTTCTCAGAGACTTGCAGCTGAATTTACACGGCTTTTCAGAGGAATCAGTAAAGATTACGGCCCACCACCACCTTACGAATCGGTTTATAGGGGAGAGGGAAGAGTAATGGGAGAAACAACCCTGTCAGTTCTTAAGTTCTACAATGAAGCTGGAATGGGAATTATTGATGAAAATGAAGGACCTCAGGATTACATCGGCATTGAGCTAAGATTCATGTCACTCCTCTGTTATAGAGAAATGGAAAGCTGGAGAAACAGGAGAATGAAAGATGGAAAAAGATACTTGAAGCTTGAAAAAAGGTTCTTAAATGAACACCTGCTGCAGTGGGTACCGGATTTCTGCAGAAGGGTTGAGGCTGAGTCAAGAGAGGAATTCTTCGCCACTGTTGCCATGTTAACAGAAAAACTTCTCAGAATTGACGCCGAAAACATAGATGTTCTGTTAGATAAGATAAATCGAGATTAGAGTATAAGTTCCTCTGCTTTTTTCAGCTTTTTCATGGTTATGTTCAGGGTTACAGAGAAGATAAAGGCTGTTGTGGCTGAAGCAATATGCAGAATATCCTGAATTCCGTGAGTTAGGATGTAGGCATAGGCATTTCCAATAACATCTGAAATCCTGCCGAGTATTATTACAAAATTCAGAAGCATTGCAAAAACCGCGAAGGCTGACAGTGTTACCATCACAAAACCGGACTCCTGAAAGATCCTTGCAGCATCGTAAACCAGAAAGACAGCAAGAAAAAATGTTGGGAGAAATAAAACGGATATGACAGGCACCTCAAATGCTGGATCCCATTTCTGTGTGGTTTTTACAGATGTCAGCATGGAAAGAAGAAACAGGGCCAATAAAGCAGAAAGTACAGTTGATCTTCTCTCCCTGACCTCCTTCCCAAACATCGAACCAACAACAGATCTCGTGCCGAGATAAAGCAGAACAAGACCGAAAAGACCTGCATATATGTGGATGTAGTGGAAAAAATCATGCCAGAATGGATTGAATAAATGCTCCACAACCTCACCAATGCCGACAAGACCATTGAAGAATATACCTGAGGCAATGTAAGTCCATCCTCTAACTCCAACTCTATTTTTTGCAGAGATAATGATGAGTGCCGAGGCAGTTGAGATGAAAAAATTAAATGTACCTGCATAATAATGAACATAAATCTCGTTCATTCCGTAATGCCCCTCAATCTGATTCTGAATTGCTGTTTCAAATGAAACATCGGGATTTGTCAGCAAAAAAGATGTGGCAACAAACAGAAGAATTGCTACAGGCAGTATTCGTTTCATTGTTTTTCAATTTTCTTTTTGATGTCGTCTGCATACATTTTTGCCAGACCATCTCCAAGGTACACCGACAGCTCATCCTTTAGCTCTGAAATCAGAATTTCTAACAGGTCATTTTTATTTTCCGAACTGCTCATTTTAAGCAGGATATCCAGCAATTTCTTTTTTTCAGGCTTTACAGAGTAAATACGAAATTTGTCAGTTCTCTCAACACTGACAAGATCATGCTTTCTCAGATGTTTCAGATGGTAAGAGACGAGAGGCTGTTCCAGATTGAGGCTTTCAGCAATTTCCAGTACAGACATATTTCTTTCAAGCAGACTTAAAAGTATTCTCACTCTTGTTGGATCGCTCAGAGCTTTAAACAGTGAGACATTGAAAGTATCCATCGTCCCCACCATTCTTATTTTGTTCTCCGCTGGATAAATAATTTTTTTCGGTATGGTTTGATTCTGTTCACAGAAACTCTCTTCGATAGATTGTTGCAGGCATGCTCTGCTCACAGCAAAACCGGGATGATAAATTCTCTTTGATAGACCTGACTCACAAGCAAAAAACAACATCAAGGTGTTTTTGACTCATGAACTGCAAGGTCACACGTATTCCCATATTCCTTTCCCCTTATAATTGTAAACACCGCATTCATCGCCTCATCATGTCATAAAAAGACACAATTGATGGAACTGAAGCGAGCACCTCTTCCTGAAACAGAACCGTGCCCTTCATCATGCTCAGACCAATTCACTACCTTCTGCAAAACCCATTATCTTCCTTCCGGGCATGTTTCTTGCTTATCAAAGCTCCTGAATTTCAGCTTAACAGGATCTGTTTTTATGAGATACGCTATAATTCTTCAGTTAAATCATATAACTGGGTTCTCCTGAACTTTAAATCGAAAATGTAGGTTATGATACCTGTGAGGGCTATAATCATTCCTGTGAAAAACTCCTCCTTTCCGCGGAATACTCTTGGTGGTCTGAATGCTTTTAATGTGAGAGAGGTAAGTATTAGTACTGTCATAAGAGTTGAGAACCCGTAAATTCCTGCAACAAGCGCTGTATTGATTCCGGGAATTATCAGGAGTGGAATGAGAGGAACACACGGTGCAAGGCTCAGCACAATTAAAAATGCAGCGGAAGATGTTTTTACGTGATTATGGGGAAAAGTGAGGGATGCCAGTGCATAGATCAGACCTGTTGCAATCAGAGCGTGGGATGAGAGGTTTTCGAGAATGCCTGCAATACCAAGGAGATCCACACCATGAATGAGCAGCATACCTATTGTTATCGAGCTTGTAACATGAACAGCGCCTCCTGCCAGAGAGAACAGCATGATTCTTTCAGCATTCCATTTTTTTGATTTTCCAATGGCAACAAAGGGAACGTAATGGTCTGGAGCAAAGGAGTGTATCACTCCTATGGAGAGTGCCGCAAGCACAACAACATCCACTGTCATCACCGCTTATCAAGTTTATTTGATTTTCAGTAAAATTAATTATATTTAACTGTTTCGAGCCGGCCATGGTCTGTTTTCTGCCGCCGATATTGGGCAAGAGAAAAAGACCTGAAAAGGGTCCCAAAATATCTGAAAAAACTCTGGAAGAAAAGGTTAATTGTAGATGTGGTGTGTTTTGACCGATGCATGTACTCGACGCATCAGCCATAATACTCAGAAAGGCGGTGTATGACGATATGATAACTGTTCCAGAAATAATTCAGGAAATAAAGGACGAAAATTCAAGACTCTATCTGGATGTCGTGAACATCAGGGTTGAGGAGGCAAAGGAGGAATTTGTGATGACTGTCATTAACGCTGCCAAGAAAACAGGGGACATTGAAAGACTGAGTGATGCAGACATAAGGCTTATTGCAAAGGCTCTTGAGGTTGATGGAACCGTTGTTACTGATGACTACTCGATCCAGAATGTCGCCGGAAAGCTTGGGATAAAATACGAAAACGTGATGCAGAAGGGGATAGAAAAAGAATTTAAATGGATTCGTGTATGTAGGGGTTGTAAAAAAATAACGGAGAGAAAAATCTGTGAGGTCTGCGGAAGTGAGACCTATCTGAAAAGGGTGGTGAGGAAATGAAGAAGCTCGATGAGCTTATTGACAAGGCAAGACATTTGAAGGAGAAAGGCCTTACAACAGGCGAAATCGCTGATGAGCTCAACATTTCAAGAGAGACAGCACTATGGCTGCTTACAAAGGCAAAAACAGAAAGACCACCATCAGATGTTTATGTTGAAATGAAGAACATCTCATCGCTCCCTTTCAGGCTTAGAAACATGGCAAGAATTCTTTCAAGCATGATATCGGCCATTGACGTCCCCGAGGTTGTTGCAGGTGTTGCCACATCCGGAATTCCAATTGCGACGATGGTTGCTGAAGAGCTCGACAGCCAGCTCGCCGTTTATTATCCGAAAAAGCTGAAATGGGATGGTGAGGAGAACCATGTGAGGGGGACATTCAGCGAGAATTTTGCAGGTGTGACAAACAGAAAATGTGTGATTGTTGATGACATCATAACGACAGGCACCACAATTCTTGAGGTTAGCGAAAGCATAAGACGGAGAGGAGGAACGGTCATAGCATCGGCGGTTCTTGTTGACAAGAGATCCCAGGACGATATTGAGGGAATTCCTGTGCTGAGCGTTTTAAAGGTATTCAGGCTCTGAAAATGAAGGTTGGAATTCTCATACCCACACTAAACGAGGAGGAGAGCATTGGTGAGGTTATTGATGGCTTCAGAAAGCTGGGATACAGCAGAATACTTGTGATGGATGGCAACAGTACAGACAGGACAAGGGAAATTGCAGAGGAAAAGGGGGCAGAAGTGATAATTCAGACTGGAAAGGGAAAGGGTCAGGCTGTAAAAGAGGCATTTCAGCACATGGATGATGATGTTGTTGTCATGATCGACGCAGATGGGACGTACATGCCAGAAGAGGTTGAAAAACTCCTTGAACCCATCAGAAGGGGAATAGCAGATCATGTTATAGGGAACAGGCTTGTGAATTTTGAGAATGGCGCATTTACAAGGCTGAATCTTCTTGGCAACAAAATCATAAACTTCTTCTTCAGGATGCTTTATGGAGTCAGTCTTCATGACATTCTCTCAGGCTACAGAGCTTTGACAAGAGATGTTTACAGGTCCATCCTGATCCAGAAGGAGGGTTTTGAGGTTGAAACTGAGATGACTGTTGAAACCATAGCCAACGGATTCAGGATTGCTGAAGTTCCCGTTTATTACAGAAAGAGATCCGGAAAAACAAAGCTCAATCCGTTTCTTGATGGATACAGAATATTGAGGACTGTTTACACCCTTCTTGGCAGATACAGTCCCGGAAGGTACTTTTACATTCTCGGCACCATAATGCTCTTAGCCGGCCTCGCAGGAGGAGTTTACGTTGTGATTGAGTGGTTCAGACGGGTATCTCACTATTTACTTGTGAATCTCGTTTCGATTCTGATTGTATCTGGAATTCTGATAATAGCTGTGGGTTATCTCACTGATTCACTTTTCAGAATCAACACCCAGATCAGGAGAGAGATGAGGGAGATAAACAGGAGGTTAGAGGAAATTGAACGTAAGAGAGATTGAGGATCTTTTTTACTTGAACATTCACGAACTTGGAAAAATGGCTGACGAGATGAACGGTAGAATTTCAACTTTTTCCGTGAACAGGCACATAAATTACACGAATGTCTGCACATCAAGATGCCCCATCTGCGCCTACTACAGGGAAACAGGATACGTGATGTCAGTCGAGGATGTCGTGAGAGATGCGGTAAGTGCCATCAATGCAGGCGCAAGAGAACTCCACATTGTTGGAAGCCACAATCCCGAGATTGAAGTGGAATATTTTGAAAGAATTCTGACCGAAATCAGAAGGAGAGCAGGAAATGGTGTTACAATAAAGGCACTGACAGCCACGGAAGTTCATTATTATTCCAGAAAGGAGAATATGAGCGTGAGGGAGTTTCTTTCAAGACTCAGAGATGCTGGTTTGGACATGCTGCCGGGTGGTGGTGCGGAAATTCTTGTTGAGAGGATAAGAAAGATGATATCTCCTAACAAGGCAAACTCAAAAAGATGGTTGAAGATAATGAAAACAGCCCACGAACTCGGAATAAAAAGCAATGCAACCATGCTTTTCGGCCATATGGAGAGCCTCAGAGATAGAGCAATTCATCTTGAAAAGCTCAGAAAGCTTCAGGAAAAAACAGGTGGTTTTGTGGCATTCATACCCCTTGTTTTCCACCCTGAAAACACATCTTTCGACCATGTGAGCCGGACATCACCTCAGGACATTCTCAGGACCGTAGCAGTTTCAAGGATAGTATTGGACAATTTCAGGGGAATAAAAGCCTACTGGGTTATGATGGGGGAAAAACTGGCTCAGGTTGCTCTCAATTACGGTGCTAACGATGTGGATGGGACTGTGATGGGGGAAAAAATAGCCCACTCTGCAGGAGCAAAAACACCTGCAATGCTCACAAAGGAGAAGCTTGTACAGATGATAAAAAATGCTGGAAAAATACCTGCTGAGAGAGATGCGTTCTTCAACATTCTGGAGGTATTGAATTGAAGATCGGAAAGTTCGGGCTGATAAACAACTTTCTTCCCTACTACCTGATTGAAAAGAATGGGAGATATAGGGTTGTCGAAAGTTCCCCGAGAGAACTTTCAGAGATGCTGCTCAGGGGAGATATCGTCTACGCTCCTGTTCCATCCTATTTTTACATTAAGAAGAAGGATGTTCTTGATCGACACAGTTTCTGTGTTTCATCGGATGGAGAGGTTTTCAGTGTTGTTGTTGTTTCGAGAAGGAAGAGACTTGATGATTCGCCAATAGCGGTGACATCAAAATCCATGACATCATCAAAAATGATGGAAATAATAAAAAAGGAGAGAGGGATGATAAACAGGCTTGTTACCGTTGACGGGGATTTCATGGAAGTCCTGAGAGATTTCGATCATGCCCTGGTCATAGGAGATGAGGCCATAAAGGCAAGAATGGTCTTCAGGGTTGTGATGGATATGGGAGAGGAATGGAAGGAAATTACAGGACTGCCAGCCGTCTTCGGGATAGCAACCTCAAAGAAGGGTTTTGAACAGGGAAAAGCAATAGACAGTGATGTGATTGACTCGTACAGGAAAGGAATGGAGATGAAGGACGAGATCGTTGAGATTGCAAGTCTTAAATTCAGAATGCCGGCTGAATTTCTCTCTGTGTATTTTTCCCGACTGGTTCATGAGGCAGGTGGGAAAGAGATTAAAAGCCTTGAAGTCTTTGAGGAGCTTGTAAATGAGCACGGATTACATTGAAAAAAATCTGAATGGAGAGGATATCAGCTTCAGAGAAGCAGTCGATCTGTTCAGCCTTCCAGTATATGAGCTTGGATACATGGCTGACATGATAAGGAGAGAAAAGTGCGGAGATGTTGTTGGCTTTGTCATAGACAGGAACATAAATTACACAAATGTGTGCATTTCAAAATGCAAATTCTGTGCTTTCTATGCAAAAAATCACACCCAGGAGTATGTTCTTGGACACGATGAAATTCTCAAAAAGGTGGCCGAGGCCGTCGAGCAGGATGCAACCCAGATAATGCTTCAGGGTGGAATAAATCCGGAACTTGGAATTGAGTGGTTTGAGGAGCTTTTCAGGAAAATAAAGAATAGATTTGATGTTGATGTTCACAGCCTCTCTCCGCCTGAAATAGTATATCTGGCAAGAAAAGAGGGAATGAGTATCAGAGAAGTTATTTCAAGATTGAAATCTGCTGGTCTTGACTCAATACCTGGTGGAGGAGCTGAAATACTCTCAGATGAGATCAGGAAAAGGATAAGCAACAAGTGCACATCAGATGAGTGGCTGCAGGTTATGGAGACAGCCCACGAACTCGGAATGAAAACAACGGCAACAATGATGTTCGGTCATCTGGAGAAAGAAAGGCACATAGTGGAGCATCTTCTTAGGATAAGGGATTTGCAGCAAAAGACAAATGGATTCACGGCATTCATTCCCTGGAGCTTTCAGCCAGGGAAAACGGAATTGTATGGCACTGTGAGAGAGCCAGCTCCACCTCTCCAGTATCTCAGAATTGTTGCCATCTCAAGAATAGTTCTTCACAACATCAGAAACATTCAGGTATCATGGCTTACGCAGGGAATGGAGATTGCAACTCTGGCCCTTGACTTCGGAGCAAATGACTTTGGAGGGGTTATGCTTGAAGAAAATGTTGTGAAAGCAACCGGTAAGGAATTCAGGCCTGCAAAAGCTGACGAGATCGTATCTGCTATAAAAAAGGCCAACAGAATTCCTGCAAGGAGGGATACCTACTACAATATTATTGAGTACTGCTGAACCTTTCAGCCATTTTGGATGCAGAGATCTTTATTTTTTCAGAGTTCTTTGAAAGGAATGCCCCGATAATTGATGTGATCACCACTGCCGCCGTCACCGCTGAGACTTCACTGCCTGAACCGAAGGCAAATATCAGAAAGATCGAGAACTCGCCCCTCGCAACAGTGTCCAGTCCGATCTCAAGTCCTGACAGCCAGGATTTCAGGAGATGTCTTCCAGTTATCAGTCCTGAAATTATCTTGCCTGCGATGGCCACAGCTGCAAGCACCAATCCTAAAACCAGCCCATTTGTAGAGAGATTTACCGAAATTCCGAAGAAAAAGAAAAAGAGGACAAGAAATACATCCTTGAACGGAAGAATTATCTCCTTCAGCCTTTTTATTCCGGAAAGCATGAGTCCAAGCATTATTGCAGTGTACCCGGCAGGAATCTGAAAGAACTCCTCAAAGGCTACCCCGAGAAGTGCAACTGTGAATGCAAAAAGGGCCGGAACCTCATCCTCCCTCTGGAAGAGTCCTCCAATAAGTTTGGGCATGTAACCTGAAAGCAGGTATGTCAACGCGGTGAGAATAAGAACTTTCAGCATAAAGAAAATCAGGTCAGAGGTTTCGGGATTGTTCAGCACAATCAGCAGTGCAATTACTATGTCCTCAAACACCATTATCCAGATCACAATCTCCGACTCTCTGTAAATCAGTTTTCTGTTTTCGATAAGAGATTGCAGAACTATAGCTGAGCTTGAGATGTACAGGGCAGATGCAACAAGAAAAGCCCGAGTGTGATCAAACCCGGCAAGAACTGAGATTATGTAGATGAGTGAAAAATTGATCAGAAAATCGTAAAGTCCTGAGTGAAATATCATGCCCTTTTTTTCCGAGATTTCCCTTGGATTCAGGTTGAGCCCTATGTAAAACAGGAGCATTATGACTCCAGCCTCAGCAATTGTATCCGAGACCTTATCTGCTGTAAACAGACCAAGACCGCCTGACCCAAAAATTAAACCTGCAAGGATGTATGCCGGAACGGATGGCAGGGAGAATTTCTTGGAGATGGCTGCCAGAACAACGCATACGAGTCCTGCAATAGCTATGTCCATTCAGATCCCCAGAATTTCCTTTTCAAATTTCTCTATCTGTTCCTTGTCCCCAATGACAACTATCACGTCTCCCTCTTCGAATATGAGATGTGGAGGAGGGCTTATTATGGTCTTTCCGCTCCTTGAAACCGCAACAATGTTTGCACCTGTTCTCTTTCTTATTGCAAGTTCCTCAATTGTCTTTCCATGCAATTTTTTCGATACGGTGTAGGTGTGCATCGCAAGTGTAAGGTCGGGAACTCCCATGAAGTCAATCTCAACACTTTCCCTTTCCTTTTCTATGGGCACACCTCCAAGAATTGAAGATAGTCTCTTTGCCTCCATTTCAGTTATCTCAATGGAGCATGGTTTTTCACAGGATTTTTCCTGAATGTATACCTGTATTCTTTTATTCAGAAGGAATATTACTGCAATCTTATCTCCCGATTTGGTTTCAAGCTCGTATTTTGTTCCAACACCTTCAAGTCCGATGAACCTGACCATGATTAGAGTGTGAATCAATCCAATTTATCTTCTTCGATACCAATATTTATAATGCCAGAATCAAATTTCAGCTGATGAATATTGAAGGACTCATACTTGACATAGATGGTGTTATCTCAAGAGGCAGAAAACCAATAGAGAGAGCCATTGAGGGGTACAGAATAATAAAAGAACTCGGAATAAAGACGGTCTTTGTTTCAAACAACTCAACCAGAAGCAGAAGAATAATGCTTGAGAGATTCAAGCATTTTGGTGTTGACGTGGGAGAAGATGAGCTGATCATAGCCACACATGCCACTGCAGTTCATATAGCAAAGGAGAACGGGAGTACAAAAATTTACACCACCGGAGAGGATGGACTCAAGGAAGAGCTACTCAATCTTGATCACGAGATTGTTGATTACAGAAATGCAGACTATCTTGTGGTCGGCTCCAACAGGGGGATCAATTTTGAGATATTCACCAAGGCTCTGAGACTTGCCTTAGACAGGGAGGTCAGGTATGTGGCAGTGAATCCTGACAGGGTTTTTCCGGCTGAAGACGGGCCCATACCCGGAACAGGACTTATAATAGGAGCTCTTTACTGGATGACAGGCAGAGAGCCTGATGTTATAGTTGGAAAACCCTCAAAAATCATTGTTGATCAGGCAATTGAGAGACTGAACGTTGACAGGGAGAGAATTGCAATCGTGGGAGATCAGATTGATGTTGACATCATGGCGGGAAAGAATGCAGGTATAAAGAGCATCCTGGTCATGTCCGGTGTTACCAACCAGGAGAACTACCAGGAAAAGGTCAGGCAAGTGGGCGTAGCTCCTGACTTTGTTTTTGAGGATCTTTACGAACTTGCAGTTGCTCTGAGTTCTGGAAAATAGTCCATTTCCAACATTTTTCACAGGTATTATACCTCAAAGACCATCCTGGCAGTTTGGTGTTGATCCTGATTGACGGCAAGTTGACCGTGTGTACCACAAAACAGGAAACCTTTTAAAACATTATAAATCGTTAGATTCTGTGAAATTCGTTGGGTTGAGAGGATACTCCAGATACTCAGACACAAAGTCTCTAAGTCTTGATGAGATCAATAATCTGGAAGACGTGGCTGTCACTCTAAACAGAGTTAGGGATGGAGACGAAATCGTAGAAGTGTGCAGAAAAATAAAGCATGAGCATGTCATTCTGAATGAGCTCTATGCAATTGCCAGCGTGTCAAAATCCAAGAAGGTGACCGTGAGTGTAGGTATGAACGCTACAAACAATTTGGATCTGGAGTTTTACAGAGAGCTCGGTGCTCATGCAGTTGTTATTCCTCCAGAACTGAATTATGAAGTTGAAAGTTTTCAAAAAAAAGGCTTAAAAATTGAGGTCTTTGGAAGAGCGTTTGTTGAGATGTTTTACAAGGGCAGATGCCAGCTATCCGCCTACGCATCCGGAAAAAGCGTCAAGAAGAGTGGAGTCTGCAACATGGAATGTGCAAA
Organism: Geoglobus sp.; assembly: GCA_015522195.1. Classification (GTDB taxonomy): domain Archaea; phylum Halobacteriota; class Archaeoglobi; order Archaeoglobales; family Archaeoglobaceae; genus Geoglobus. The sequence goes on from WAMS01000091.1 coordinate 13,035, forward strand.
GAAATGGGATGTTGTGTATTCAGGAAAGAAAATCTGCGAAACAGACTTCAAACCTGAACTGACAGTTTATGATGTTCAGGCTGATTATGTAAAGCATGAAACAAGACAGATAAAAGGAGAAGGGGTGATTGAAAATGGAGCTGACAGCAAACATTCCCAATCTTGAGAGTATGAGTGAATGCAGCATAAAACCCTACGATTCCATCTACCTCGGCATGCCATACTGCTGGGAATACGAGGGAAACCTCATAGCAGGCGGTGATGATTTGAGTTCAGCCATAGAGCTTCTCCATGTTATGGGCAAAAATGCCTACGTTTCAACATTTGCCGTTCCCAGAAATAAAGATCTCAAGCGGGTTTTCAGGGCCATCGACCTTGCCGCTGAAATGAGTGACGGGATTGAGGCGAACAATCTTGGAGTGATGAGGTACGTAACAAAAGAGTACCCTGATATGAAGGTTATCGCCGGAGGGCTTGCAAATGTTTACACAGCATCAACAGCAGAGCTTCTCTACTCCATAGGCGTTTCAAGGATCGTTCCTGCATACGAACTCTCAATAGAGGATATTGAGAAAATAAAGGAAACTGGAGTTGAGGTTGAGGTTGTTGTCCATGGAAAGGTGCCTGTGGGGATAGGACATGAATGCTTTCTGAAAAAGTTCTCATCTGCTGTCGGGAAGGAATGTCCAAAAATTTGCAGGGAGGAGATGTTTTTCAGAAGTGAAGATCTCGTTTTGAAACCATTCGGACATGCCACGCTGAGCGGGAAAGACATATGCATGTATGAGCACATTGATAAGCTCAAATTTGCTGATGCATTCAGAATAGAAGCAGTCACAGAGAGGATAGGATACAGGGAAAGGATTGGAAGGATATACAGAAATCTGATTGAAAGGGGTTTCTCGAGATCTGATTTTGAAGAACTCAGGAGCATCTCAGAGAATGGATTTGCCAATGGCTACTACTTCAATAAAGCAGGGCAGATATACATTCCGGGGTGATATCATGGTTGAGCTTCTCGGTCCCGGTGGAAACCTTGAAATGATCGAGGCTGTTTTTAAAGCTGGAGCAGACAGTGTTTATGCTGGAGTCCTTGGATGGAGCAGGAGAAGCAAGAAATACGAGATGAGAGATGAGGAGCTGAAAAAGGCTGTTAAGATAGCCCATGATTATGGAGGAATGTTGAGAGCAGCGATAAATGCCATGCCAAAGCCGGGAGAGGAGAGAATGTACATCGAAAGGCTTGATGCACTTTACAGCATGAACATAGATGCGGTGATTCTGAACGATATTGGACTGATGAAGGCAACAGAGGAGCGATACCCTGATCTGAAGATTGTAGCAAGCATAGGAGCGAGCATTCTCAATAGAGAGGAGGCGATGCTTTATAGAGAAGCTGGAGCAGACATGTTTGTTGCTGACTGCAAGATGAACCTTGACGAGATGGTAGAGATAAAGAAGTACACGGGATTAGGTGTTGAAGTGCTCATTCATGCAAACACCGACTTCACCTACCTTGGCAGATGCTGGATGAGCAGCTACAAGTCCCTGAAATACGAGACAGTTGATGGTAAAGCCTATTATATCGGAAGCCCTAACAGAGGAGGAGTTTGCTTCAGACCCTGTCTGCTTGGCTGGAAGCTGACAGGAGAGAGGGTTTATGCGTCTGATTTCAAGCTGCCAAATGACATGTTTCTCATGCTTGATGAAATTCCAGAGATGATTGACAGGGGAGTTGACTGCCTCAAAATTCAGGGCAGAGAGTACAGCGTTCAGCTCATACACGATCTTGTCAGGCTTTACAGGAATTTCATTGATGATTACATCGAAAGGGGAGAGGTTGACATGGAAGCTTACAGATCTGAGCTTGATGCCATCGCCGAGAAAAGAGACTCTGAAAGGCTGAGAAGAACTCTTGAGCTTATGAGGGCTGCAAGGGCTGAGAAGAGTGAGGTGTGAGGCAAATTAAAAAATTTGAATAAGTAATTTGGTTTTATCTCTCCTTCTCAAGCCTTCTTATTTCTTTTCTTATTTCTTCCACAACCTCTGGATTGAAAATTTCCTTTCTATTGTCTTTTTTGATTGAAAATATGATGAAAACTTTACCTCCGTGCTCTTTTTCAAATTTTTCGTGTGTTTTGCTGAGCCATTCTTTCCATCTGTAGATTTCAGGGGTCTGTTCGTAGGTGATCGGTTTGATCTGCAATCCGATATATCTGTCTTTTACCTGAATGTAGAAATCCACATTGTACAGCCTGTCCCATTCGTCAGGTGCCGGTTTTATTTCAACACCCAAATCACGCTGCAGTTTACCGTAAATTGTCTTTATTTCTGTTAAATACCCATCGTAGGTTCGATTTATTACGAGATTGTAAATGTACTGGATGCAATCCTCTTCAGTTACCTCTTCTATTTCTGCTTGGATAACTTCTGTAATTTTCACATACAGCTTTCTTCCGAGATCTTGAATATATTCACGGGGAGATAGACCCATTCCCTTTGATTTCAGGAATTCCTCAAGTTTCCTGTAATAGAAATTTTCCCACTCCTCTACAGTTTTGGGGGCACATTCACGAATCCACTGAGAAGCAGGACCTACGCTGTTTTTCTTGTTCAATCCCCATCTGTTTGTTGCCATGTTAAGTATCCATTCTTTTGGCACTATCTCACCTCTTTTTCCAGTTTCGTGAATTTTGTTTTGTATTTGTAGTTCTTTGATCTGTCTGCAACTGCCATTCCGGATTTGATCATATACGCATTGACGAATATTCTGTTCTTTAAATAAACATAGACTTCGACAATTTCATCATCTAAGACAGAACCATTATCGAATCTCAGAAATATCTCTTTCCCTAACAAATACTTCTTCAAATATCTAAGAGCTTCTTCTTTTTTAATTACCTTCACACCCAGAAACTTGACCAGCAATCCTGTGTTAAGCCTGATCGTCTTCTCATCCACGATTTCGGTAACCCTGTAAAGTCTATCATTCTTGAAGTTGAATTTCTTGGGGTCTATCTTTGGTTTGGCATCTTTAATTCTCGGAACATAGTTA
>WAMS01000092.1 GCA_015522195.1 Geoglobus sp.
CTCCTCAAATTTTCCTCGCTCACCAGATTTATCTCCTTTCTGAGCAATTCCCATTCTGGATCTCCTTCAAAGACCATTTTCTCGTCTTCCAAAGCCTTTCTGTGTGCCTCTTCACAATTCAGGCCTTTTGCAGGGTGTTTTATTTCCCTGAGCTCATGAAAGAGGATGTACTTCTCGTAATTCTTGAACCACTCGGATAGCCATATCTCGTTTGTTGGTATCCCGAGCTTCTCTGCCGCTGGAGGAGAGATCAGCTTTCCCTGATAAATTACACGGTAACAGGCGTTGTAATCTTTAATAACATGGTGGGGAACGTAAACAATCCTGTAGCCCAGCTTTTCTGCCTCAATTCTCGGATGAATGGGTGTCCATTTCCATTTATCCCGTGTCATATTTACATCACATCATAAACCAGCCCCTCATCTGTCACCCTGACGTGTCTGCTCATTCTGTGCCTTCTCACGTTCTGCACGTCCATTATGTGAACGACCTCCAAGCCCAGGATGGCTGAAATGTAATCGGAGAGGAGTATTCGATGACACCTCCAGTAAAGCTTCTCAGCGCACATTATGCACAGTCTTTTTTCCCTCGCCATGTCAGCAAGCCTTTCAGCCGCCCTCCTGAACTCATCAGTGAGCATGTGGTCTGCATAGTTTCTGAACCCCTCGTTTTCTATCGCGGTGTTGGGGGAGCGCTCTAAAATCCTCTTCCTGTATCCACCAAGCTCCTCTACCCAGATATACTCAATTCCGTTTTCAGGGAGGATCTTCTCGAGAAACTCCTTTCTGAAGTGCTCAAACTTCGAACCGGGGAACCTGCGGACATCGATAAGCACATGAATGCCGAACCTCTTAAGTATTCTGAGAAACTCTTCGAAGTTCCTGTTTGAGTGGCCGATGGTGTAAATGGTGGGTTTTTCGGGCATTTGATGGTATTGGATTTAAAAGAACTAAAGACTTTTGATGGTACATTTTTATGTCTCATCTATGATGATTGCTGACGGAAATAAGGGATAAAATAAGGGCACTGGCTAAATGGGAATCAAAGCACATTGAAATACTTAAAAAGCTTCTATTTTGGCTCCGTTGCAAGAGGAGATTACAACGAGGAAAGCGACATAGATGTGCTCGTGGTCGGTTCTGTAACACTTGACGAGGCGGTTGAGGTGAGCTATCCAATCCTGCTGAAATACGGAGAATTCATTTCACCGCAGGTAATGAGCGAGGATTACTACATGATGCTGAAGTCGAGGAAATCTGGCTTCATTGAGAGTGTTGAAAAAGAGGGTGTCGTCATTGTCTGATGTTGAGAAGCTGATGGAAAAAGCATATGATGCTCTTGAAACCTCAAAAATCCTTCTTGAAAATGGAAAGTACAACGCCGCCATCAACCAGTCATATTATTCAATGTATTATGCGGCTAAAGCACTTCTGAGAGTTAAACGTCTGAATCCGAGAACACACAAGGCGTTGTTGTGAAACTGGGACTTGAGTTTGTTAACAAAGGATTTCTTGAGGAGGTTTACGGCGTTGCGCTGGCTAAAGCATTTAAGCAAAGAGAACAGGCTGACTACGACCTGTATTATTCTGCAAGTCAGGATGAGGCGGCTTCAACAATTGAAGAGGCTGAAAGGTTTGTGGAGCGAATCAAGTCTGTTATAAAGCATATCCAGAGATAATACGCACCTTTACAGTCTCTAAGTTGAGGATTGAGGGGAATGTTTCATACGCCTCACGGAACTGATGACAAACTCAGCTTCCATGTATGCCTTCTCGAGCAGTTTTCTGTAATATCCCACATCAATACTTTCAGGATCCCTGACTGAAACTATCTTCTTATCAAAATCCACAACCACATATTCAATTTCCATCCCGGGAGATAGTTTAACCCCATTTCTCTTTAACTCTCTAACAGCAACAGATTCAATTGAATTCTTCGAGTAAGATGTTCTGCTTATTCTTTTCCGAATGAAGAACTCTTCCGGGTCTGCATGTTTCATAGCCAGAAGGTATCTGCGGTAAATTCCCTTCAGATCATTCTCAAGCTCAGCAAGCTCTTCAAGTGTTCTTGCTTTTCTCAGCAAATCAAACATCTCCATCTGAGCTTTCCTGATGAACTCAGGAGTGTCTCTCCTCCTCGCCATCACTCCTCTGAGCTTCATCTCGCCATTCTCGAGCAGGCCATAGTAGCGGGCAGGAGCTCCAAAACCATCTTTCTTTGACAGGAAAACAACCCAGTGATATCTGTCCTCCTCAGCATGAAGTCCTGTCTCTTTTTCTATTCTTTCTCTAAGACTTCCATTCGAGTTTCTGACAAAAATGCTGTCAACCATGGCATGAATTACTTCAGCTCCACTTTCCTCAGCAATTCTTATGCTTTTGAGCAGAATTTCTCTTCCAATGCCAGTAATTCTCTCATGCACTGTTATGCTTCCGAATTTTGCATTTCTGAATCCTGTGTAGCCAAAACAGGTAACGAGCATCCACTTCAAAGCTGTATCTATGCCTGAAACTTCAGGATTTATCTTCTTCATTCTCTTTGTACGTATTCTTAATTCAAGTAATGGCTTGAGAATCGTGGAGAGAAATCCTTTTCTTCCGTTTCCAATAGATTCAGGACTCAGGTTGTACTTCACAATTATAGCAGGATACATTGATGTGAAATCAATCTGGGAAACGTTATCGTATACTCCAGGCTCTGGCTGGAGAATCAAACCTCCCCTATCATTATTCCTCAGCTCCTCAATCCTCCTTGGCTTTTCGGCACCCCTCTTTCTGAAGGGGACAGCTATCCCTCTCCTTAAAGCCTCATACACTTCATAGCTGGAGATGAGCGTGCCGGGGGTGAATCTTGACGTCAGATTTGCAGATAAACCTGTCAGCCTTGAGGTGAACAGAATTCCATTCAAACCATACTCTCTGTATGCAAAAGATGTGGTGTCTATCAGAATTCTCCCTTCAGGAATCAGCGCAC
>WAMS01000093.1 GCA_015522195.1 Geoglobus sp.
GCACCACCCCAACCATCACTTAATCCCCAATAGGCAACAATTTATTATTTAAAATTTATCACGAAAAAATGCGTCTCCATTTCAATCCACTCTCAGCCATGAGCCCGGATGGTCAGGGAGCTATGAACCAGACTCAAATTTCAGTTTGAAGTCCAGTTTGTCATTACCAAAGTATTATATTAAATTAATATTATTTTTATATTTTATTTTTGTTTAAAATAAATTATATTTAAAAATCATCACCACAACTCAAAATTTTAACGATCACTTCAACTATCATTATTTATTTTAAAATTTTTGATGGTCATTACTCTGTAAAATGTTATCAGTAAATCATTAAAATGGGCTATCTCACTGTAAAATATCGGCAGATTCAGAAAAGTTAATATACATAGGTTTTTGCCAGAAATTGGTGATTTTATTTGGGAGGTGGTGAATAGTGAGAAAGATTCATCTGAAAGCTGCATCAGTGTATATCCTGGCAATAATGATCTTCCTGGCGATTCGAGTCATTGTGGTTCCACCATCTTTCGGCGAACTGACAGATGATTACAATTACAGGTGGTTCAGAGCAGATTCGGTCAGGGAGATAATGGAGCTTGACATGAAGTTTGCAACAAAGGAAATGTGCGAAAGCTGCCACAGTGACAAGGTTGAATTTTTGAACAGAGGAGCACACTCCACGATAAGCTGTGAAACCTGCCATGGACCAAGCATTGAGCATGTCAGGAGTCCTGGAGACAATCTTCCAGAAATTGACACATCAAGAGCTCTGTGCAAGCTATGTCATGACTACAACCCAACAAGACCAGAGGGATTTCCTCAGATATTCTCCGAAGAGCACGGGTATGGGAGACAGTGCGTGGATTGTCACAATCCTCACTCTCCATGGGTATTCAGAGGAGGTGCCGAGCAATGATGGGCAGAAGAAAACTTCTGATGGCAATTGCAGGTTTGGCGGGTTTTGCAGCTTTCCGGAGAACAGCCAAGGCTCAGGAACCCACAGAAGACTACAACTGGAATGAGCATTACTACGCATTTGTTGTGGATACGAAAAAATGCATAGGATGTGGAAGGTGCGTAAGAGCATGTAAAATCGAAAATGAGGTTCCAATGGTTCCGTTCTTCTTCAGAACATGGGTGGAAAGATGGGTGTGGCTGAAAGATCATGAAGAGCCAAGTGTCGACTCACCAAACGGTGGATTCAATGGATTTCCTCCGAAATATGATGAAAGAGGGATATCTAAAACTTACTTTGTTCCAAAACTCTGCAATCAGTGTGAAAGACCTCCATGCGTTCAGGTGTGCCCTGTTGGAGCAACATACATGACAAAGGATGGTGTGATTCTGGTTGATGAAAAGTACTGCATAGGGTGCAGATACTGCATTCAGGCATGTCCCTATGGAGCGAGATATCTGTATCCATTTGACGGTCCAAGAGAGACAAGAAGGGGAACAGCAGACAAATGCACCTGGTGCTATCACAGAATAACAAGAGGCTACAAACCAGCATGCGTAGAGGTATGCCCAACACAGGCAAGAAAATTTGGAGATCTCATGGATCCTGAGGATGAGGTAAGAAAGATAGTCGAAGAAGAGAGAATTCAGGTTCTAAAGCCAGAGATGGGTACTAAACCGAAGGTGTATTACCTCGGACTTGACTCGGAGGTGAGATAAATGAGCGAGATCCTCTGGGAAGCTCTGAAAAACATTGATGGATACATATATCCCAATGAAGTTGAAGTGAGCTGGAGCGTCCTGATTGCTTTGTATCCATACATCACAGGACTGGTTGCAGGAGCGTTCATTGTTGCATCTCTTGAGAGAATTTTCAAGGTAGAGGAAGTAAGGCCCACTTACAGACTTGCACTGCTGACAGCCCTTGCTTTTCTGCTGGCTGCTCCAATACCTCTGGTAGCCCATCTTGGTCGACCTGAAAGGGCATTTGAGATAATGACAACACCGCACCTAACATCTGCTATGGCTGGATTTGGCTTTGTCTATGCATGGTATCTGCTTGTTGTTTTGCTGACTGAAATATACTTTGACTACAGAAGAGATATAATAAGATGGGCAAGAGAATATGGGGGAATCAGAGGACTCATATACAA
>WAMS01000094.1 GCA_015522195.1 Geoglobus sp.
CTAATGTCAGGCTCAAATATCGAAAAACTTGGAATAGGTATTAAACGTGTTTATCCTGAAGACTGTCAGCTCTGCATCTCGGGTTATACCGGCAGAAAATGCAGATATTTAAAAAAAATAGGCAGAGAGTATTACTGTGTCAAAGACGCCGTCAAGGAATTTGACAACAGACTGATTTTCTGATTGCAAATCTTTTTATTATTCTCGAATCAAACCGAATTTATGATTGTGCACCCTATCGATTTCAGATACGGCACTGATGAAATGAAAAGAATATGGAGTGAGGAAAGCAGAATAAAAAGAATGGTGTGGGTAGAACTCGCGCTTCTGAGGGTATTGTCTGAATTTGGATACCTGTCAACTGAAGAGTACCTCAAGGCTAAGAAGCAGGCCAGAATGATCACAGCTGAGAGAGTTAAGGAAATTGAAGCAGAAATAAAGCATGATGTAATGAGTCTGGTGAAAGCGATAGCTGAGGTTTCGGGAGATGCTGGAAGATGGGTTCACTTTGGTGCCACCTCCAACGATATAACAGATACAGCCGTTGCAACACAGCTCAGAGATACGCTGAAGATAATTGAAGTTAAGATTGCAAAACTGATAGTGGTGCTTTCAGAAAAGGCAGCAGAACATAAAAACACCATATGTCTCGGAAGAACTCACGGTCAGCCAGCCCTCCCAGTAACTTACGGGTTTAGATTTGCAATCTGGATTTCTGAGATGTTGAGGCACCTTGAAAGGCTCGAGCAAATTAGGGAAAGATTGCTTGTTGGTCAGATCAGCGGTGCTGTTGGAACTCAGGCATCATTTGGTGATGCTGGTATGGAAATTGAGAAAAGGGTGATGAATCACCTCAATTTAAGAGCATCGGAGATTAGCAGTCAGATAATTCCAAGGGACATTTACTGCGAATACATCCAGTTTCTTGCCAACATTGCCACAACTCTTGAGAAAATTGCTCTGAACATCAGACTGTGGCAGAGAAGCGAAACACAGGAGGTTTTTGAGAGATTTGATACTGACAAACAGGTTGGAAGCTCCACCATGCCTCACAAGCGAAACCCGATTGACAGCGAGCAGATTTGCGGTCTTGCAAGGATTGTCAGAGGATTTGTTGAACCACAGCACCAATCTTCAATTCTCTGGGAGGAGAGAGATCTGACAAATTCCTCAGCAGAAAGAATAACTCTTGTGGAATCCTCTGTTTTAGTTGATCATATACTAACAAAAACTGTGAAACTCATAACCAATCTTGAAATTGATAAAAGAAAGGCTGAAGAAAACCTGAAAAAACAGCTGGGACTGAACATGAGCGAGGCTGTGATGATTGCCCTAACGAAAAGAGGTGTTTCAAGACAGATTGCTCACGAGATCCTGAGAGTAAGTGCTTTAATTGCCTATGAAAAGAAAAAAAGTCTGAAGGACGTTCTTCTGGAAAATAAGGAAATTTTGCGATACTTTGACCCTGATGAGCTTGAAGAACTGCTGAAACCAGAAAACTACCTCGGAACTGCTCAGAAGAGGGTTGAAATGATAATTGAGAAAGCGAAGAAAAAAGTGGAACATATCTTTTCATAAAACTGATAGTGTGGAAAGACAAAATAACACTTTCAAAACATATCTCCAGACAGTTCATTCTTAGACGCTCATATAAATAGTTGACACAGAAGAACCTCGAAGCGATGGCAGGAGAGTCTCGGTCATTTATATACCACAAATTTCATAAACCCAGAATGAGTGCATAGACTGGAGCGCAGGCTGAATAATCTGGATCCATGGAGTTTCATCCACCAATTTAGTGAATTTATGGGCCCGTGGCTCAGCATGGATAGAGCGACGGCCTTCTAAGCCGTAGATCCCGGGTTCAAATCCCGGCGGGTCCGCTCTTTTAACCATTTTATATCCAACCCTGAAATTCGATGTTGTCTGATAAATCCGGAATTTGAATTACCTGATGCGCTTTGATACGGCAACAAGGGGGTGTGAAAAAGTGGTTGATAGGTTTCCGATTCCTCCTTAATTTTTTGAGATGCCATATTTTACCTGAAGAAAGAAGAATTCAGATCTTCAGGATTTTGCATACTTTCTCGTTAATTTCTTCTCCGATTGCTTTTCCCGCCTCTCCAATTTCACCGATGATCAGTTTTTCGAAAGTGTGGCTATCTTATCGAGCTTCACCACCGAATCCACTTTCAGCCCCGTCATAGGAAATTTCGGATGGTTAAGGTATTACCACATCAGATTCTGCATGATTGGGAGGGTATTCTCGAAGAAATAAACGCTGTAACAACATCTCTCTTTCCTTCATGCAGAACAAGTGCCGGTCTGAGCTTTGAAGCCGAGAGATCGGTAAACGGAAATGGAACGAGAATTATCTTTCCCTTCATCTGTATCTGACCTTTACATCTTCTATTGAGTAAATATCTGGCTCATCTTCCAGAAAATCCCTTAAGCTAACTTCTGACAGCTTCATCATTGCTGTGATTTCCCTTTCTTCAAGCAACTCATCAAGCTTTCGGGACATCTCGGTTAGGATCCTCTTTATATCTGCTAACTCAGCCTCTATGCCCATAATGTTCAGTACACACCTCTCATTCAAATACTTTACAC
>WAMS01000095.1 GCA_015522195.1 Geoglobus sp.
GAACTCTCAGGAGCTGGAGCAGGAAGGAGCTTGAGGAGGAGCTCAGAATGCGTGAGAGGGTTCTTCAGTACATGCTTGACAACAGCATAAGGGATTTCAGGGAGGTGGCAAGGATAATTCAGACGTATCAGGTTGATCCGGAGAGGGTGGTAAAGATTGTTGAGGGATCTGAAGGAGGAACTGAGCAGCTTGGCGAGGAAGTCGCCTGAAACAATTGAATTCTGTAAAAAAGTTCTCAATTCTGAAAGATACGATGGAAACGCTGTCCTGATGATTGTTGACTCGGCGATTACATCGGTGGGAGTGAATTACTTTTCTGTTGTGGTTCCAAGGGTCATTGAATTCAGGAAAAAGTTTGTTGATTCCGGAAAAATAAAATCCCTTGAGGATTTCACAAGATGTGATGAAAGCATCTTTTACACGGTGTGGAAGAACAGAAGAAGCTGGAAAACTGCATCGGGAATTGCCGAGACTTTATTGGAGTACGGAGATGATGTTACAGGATTGAGGAGATGGGCTGAAAGGGCTGAACTTGAAGGATGGAGGGAATGTCTTCAGGTAAGGGGAGCGGGGATAAACACATTTCAGTATCTGAGAATGATGGGTGGGGTAGACACTGTAATGCCAGACAGAATAGTCAGAAGGTTTCTTGAAAAGCACGTGAAAATGCCTGCTGATGCGATCGAGTTCATTCGGAAGGCGGAAAAAATATCAGAAGAGGCTGGATTCAGAGCAGTTGAGATGTGCTGGCTCTCATGGCTCTCATCCTACAATGAGGAAAAGATAAGAAAATACTCCTCAATTTTAGCCAAAATTTAAATACAATCCTGCCGAGTCAGGCAAGTGGCCGGATGTGATGTATGTGGAAGAGAAGAGTTTCTGCCATACAAATGCAGTTACTGTGGTGGAACTTTCTGCTCAGATCACAGACTGCCTGAAAAGCATGAGTGTGAGGGGCTTTACGACATACCTGTAAAGGTCAGGAGAGATTATGATACAGGAGAAAGGGCTGTGAAAAGAAAAAGAGATGTATCAATTTATGAGCTGGATCCGAATCTCAAAAGAAAAAAGAACATTTTTCAGACGTACGGTTACAACAATGTAATTCTTGCACTGATAACAGTTCTTTTTGCAATCGAAATAATATTCAAGCCAGTTATCCAGTACCTGTGGCTTGATCCTGAGATGGTTCTTCAGAGACCATGGCAGATTGTAACAAGCATATTTCTCCATGGCTCCTTTGAACATTATCTTGTCAACGCAATTGTCCTGTTCTTTTTCGGATCGGAGCTTGAGAGAAGAGTTGGCGGAAACAGCTACCTGAAAATATTCATGCTCTCAGGTATTTTCGGGAATATCATGTACCTTGCATTCTCCTCAGCAACCTCGTCATACGTTCCGGCTCTTGGAGCTTCTGGAGCGATATATGGCATAATGGGTGCCCTTGCCATAATTGCTCCAGAGATAAGGGTTCTTTTGTTTTTCATCATTCCGATAAACATAAGGGTTGCCGTTGTTCTCTTCGCCCTGTACAACCTCTTTCTAACTCCCTTCTCAGTTTTCACAGGGGTCGCTTACATCGCACATCTCGGAGGGCTTGCAGTGGGGCTTTACTACGGAAAGAAAATGGGCTTCAGGAGGAGAGTTTATTGAGAGCGTGGGTTGAGAAAGAGAGGTTTGATGGCGATATTGTCGATTGCCTGACTGTTATTCTACCTACAAGGGGATGTTCGTGGGACTCATGCTACATGTGCAGCTACAGCTCAGACTCCCCCAGAGATGCAACCCAGGAAAAAATACTTGCCGAGCTTTTCAGGGCAGTTGAAAGAAAATCAGGCCAGATAATAAAGATCTTCACATCCGGAAGCTTTTTTGACAGCAGAGAGATTGAAAAAGAAACAAGACAGAAGATTTTCAAAAAAATTCAGGAAAAAGGATTCAGGAAGATTATAGTTGAAAGCCGCCCTGAATTCATAACAGAGGAGACAGTAAAGGAGATCTCCCTGCTGGATGTGGAGGTTGAGGTTGGTATCGGGCTTGAAACATCAAACGATGTTTACAGGGCAGAACTGATAAACAAGGGATTCACATTTCAGGATTTCGTTGAAGCAAGCAAAATGCTGCGGGAGGTTGCGAGGGTAAAGGCGTATTTACTCCTGAAGCCACCGTTGCTGACAGAAAAGGAGAGCATTGAGGACATTCTCAAATCATTAAACGATGTGAAGAGGTTTGCAGATATTGTATCCCTGAACCTGATGACCATCCATTCAAAGACACCGGTTGAAAGTCTGTACCTTAGGGGACTTTACCGTCCTCCCTGGCTCTGGAGTGCGGTTGAAATTCTGAAAAAGTCAGATACAGAGATAATATGCGATCCCGTTGCTGGTGGTAAGAAACGAGGTCCCCACAACTGCTTCAGATGTGACAGGGATGTTGTCAGGGAGATAAGGGAATTCTCACTGACCCAGAAAAAAAATGTTTTTGAAAGAGAATGCGAATGTATAGAAAGGTGGAGACTCTCCCTGAATGCAGAGCAGCTAACAGGAAGCTTTATCTTCTCCTGAGTTCAAAAGTCTTAAATATCCTTTTTTCCATGGGGTTACCTGTGAGAACTGAGAACCAGATCAATGGCATCCAGGGAATCAAATCCGAGATACTTGACAGGAACAGACTGTTTGTTCCAAGAAAAGTCTTTTTTACATCCGGTACCGGAAGCCACGAGGATGAGCTTGTCAGCTTTGAGCTCGCTTTGAGGGATGCAGGTATTGAGAGATTCAATCTTGTAACTGTGAGCAGCATCTTTCCCCCCCAGTGTGAGATTGTCGAGATGGATGAAGGCATGAGGGAACTTTATCCGGGACAGATAGTTTTCTGCGTTATGGCAAGAGAAACAAGCAATCGGGAGGGAGAAAAGATATACTCAACAATTGGATGTGCCGTTCCTGAGGATCAATCACTTCATGGCTACCTTACCGAATATCATGGAGTATACAGAGGAGGAGACGTCGGCCGAAAAGCAGAGGAAAGTGCGAAATTCATGCTTGAAACTGCATTTGGGGTCAGGACTGGAAGAACATTCAGCATAACAAAAATTGCAGATGTCAGAGAGTGCACAACAGTTGTTTCCGCGGCCGTTTTTGTTCTGTAACTATTCAATTTTTCCGTAAATTCCAAATCCCAGTGGCTGATCCTGCATGTAGTTTTTTCCGAGTGTTAAAGCAACCTCCGCTTTTTTCAGCTCTCTCCCCAGATAACCGGCATGGTCAAGTCTGCTGATGAGATTCAATCTCAGAACTGTATCAAGAATGCTTTTTGCATCTTTTCCACCTATTACGGCATTTTCATGATGACAAAATATCATCCCGCCAGATATCCATATTCTGAAATCACCCATCGGATCTCTTTCGAATTTTCTGGATCGTTCGGCATTCACATATCTTTCAGGTTTTTCAGGCTCAGGATACAGGAATTTCTCCTTCAAGGAGAGAAGATTTATTCCAAGGTCTTTTGGCGGGCTGTGTCTTATTTCAGCACCTTTTACAATGTAGCTTGCCCTTTTTAACTCCATAACACTGCCTCTCGTTTTTACACTTGCCTCGGTTGTGAAGAGCATGCTTGCTCCAACCTCCATTCCCATGTATGCAAGCAGAGCATTTATTCCGGATGAATCCGCATCAAACAGCTCCGTAACATTTCCAGCTCCAAACAGGGTGGGTGTCACGGGGTCCATTTTTCTGTATGCCGAGTACCTCTGAATGCTGTAAACAAGGCCATTGAGATCAAGAACCGGATCTGCTATAACCCTCTCGGTTTTTGTTCTCAGAATTTCTGTAAGATGTTTCAGCCTTTCAACATCCCTGTCCACAGCAACAACAGCCTGATCTTCTATCACCTCCATCACATCAAGGTTCTGCAGAGATATGCTCATGACCATATCAACTCCCTGCTCAACTCCAATCTCGACCGCCCTCCTGGAAAACGTATCTATGCTCACAGCACTGCAAGCATCTCTCGCAATCTTCATAACCCTCCTCACATCATCTGAAGAAAAGCTCATAGGTATGCCGAGATCGATTATGTCTGCACCGCATTCGGTGTAGTACTCTATCCTTCCAGCAAGCTCATCCTTTTCGAGCTCTGTTGCATCAACAACCTCAGCAACAATCTTCATTCTGCTTTTACCGCCTATCTGAACTCCACCTATGTCAAACACGCCCACCTCATCTCTTTCAATGAGCTCGATCAATTCTTTTTCCTTTTCAAGCTCAATAAGCCTGTCAGCAGGAATGTTGTGGGAGAGTTCGATTTTATCAACGGCATTGATGACCTTTGGTATATCGAAGGCATGAACCGGTCCAAGCCTTATTTTGACTCCCTTTTTTTTCTCAAGCTCCACCCACTTCCCCTTTGCAAGCCCCGGAACAAGAACAAGATCATAACCGGATATGTCAATCTTCTCAAGGTCTCTGTGAGTGATGAATGCAGCAATATCCACATCAATTACGAGAACATCACACCCTCCGGAATTTTTTCTGACAATGTCCTCGGCCATTTTTCCGGTTACGAGAAGGATTCTCATAAAGTTTAATTTACAGTGCCATCAAAAAGTCTTTCCATGCTCAGAGCCGAACTTCACGTACATTCAACATTCAGTGATGGCGCTGATAGCCCCGTTAAAATCGTCAGGAGAGCTGTTGAGCTGAAGCTGGACTGCCTTTCAGTAACGGACCATGACACTGTCTCGGGGAGTCTGTCTGCAATGGACTATGCAAGGGATGAGAACCTGAACATTCAGGTAATTCCGGGAGTGGAGGTGACAACATCAGAGGGGCATCTTCTTGTTTTCGGTGTCGACAGGGACATTGAAAAGGGCATGAGCTTCAGGGAAACTGTGGAGGCTGTGAAGAGGCAAAACGGTGTTTGCGTTGTACCCCATCCGTTTCAGATTGAAAGAAAAGGAATCAGAAGACCTGAACTTTTCAGATATGCAGATGGAATCGAGGTTTTCAATGCAAAATACATCACGGGTCTTTTCAATCAGATATCGAAAAAATATGCCCTGAAATACCGAAAACCATTTACAGCAGGCAGCGATGCCCACAGCACCGCTGAAATGGGATATGGAATAACTCTGTTCAATGGAGATTTTATCAGCAGTCTGCTCAGTGGAAAAACATACATTGATGGGAAAAGACTGCCCATCTCGATATGGCTGAGAAATTCCCTGAGGAGAAGAATTTAATGTGGATAATCCTCCATTATGGAATCCTTCAACGGACATTCATCACATCTCAGCTCAAACTGACAGGTTATGGCAGTGTCATGAATGCATGTCATCCTCTCAAATACCCCACAGAACAATAAAAAAATTTTGGAAGGAAATTCTGGCTAAATCAGGAAATACAGAACAACAAGCTGTATCACGTCATCCACTATCTCCTGCTTTGCCGTATCATCTGTAGAAATGAAGTACTGGGTTACAGCACTTACCACAGCCTGAAGTGCATCATCCTTTGTTGGTGTCTGGGTTTTCCAGTCAAAAGACGAGTGGTATTTCGAGACCAGCTGTTCTGAGGCATCATCCACCATATCGGGAATTGTCTCAGCCACGGATATTATCTGATAGTTTTCAAAAGGTTTCAGCAGTGGGTGAAAATCCGTGTTGTTGACATCAAGCTGATATGCCATATCACCAACGCCATCTTCATCAGAGCCTGTAACTGGATAATCATCCCAGAAATTGCCGAGATGGCCAAAATGCTGGGAGCCGTTGTAAATGTATGTGTAGAGATCTGTGGAATTCCAGATGTTTTCCGAGTTTATGGGATAGGCATTCTGGGAGTTAGATGTGAATGTGTTTGCGTATATCAAAATTCCTGAGGTGTTGTACGTTTTAATCCCGATGCTGTTTCCGAAGATCACATTGGCCGTGACAAGGTTTTTGTCAGAATTTCTGAAGTAAATGCCATCCAAATTCCAGCTGAGGTCATTTGACGATACCGTGTTCTGAGAGGAGCTTGTAAAGTACATCCCTACAGTATTGTTGAAGAGACTGTTATAAGAGAAGTTATTTTTGGTTGATTCAGAGATGTACGCTCCATTTGTGTTGTTCTCAACCGTATTCTGGAATATTCTGTTGGAAGAAGAAGACTCCATGATCAGGATACCGTTTTCATTTTCCATGATGATCGAGTTGTTAATCGTGTTGTTGCTTGAGGATTTGATTGCAATTCCGGAGTATACATTCCCGAAAAGCATGTTGCCTGTTAAGATGTTGTTTTCAGAGTTCATCAGAAGATAAATTCCATTAGTGCTGCCGTAAACTGTATTGTTTGCTATTCTGTTGCTGTGTGCCGGATACAGATATATTCCACTCGAAAAAAGGGAACCTGTAACATTGTACACGATGTTCTCCTCAATAAGATTGTTAGAAGACCCTGACATGAGGGCAATGCCCCATATTGTGTCGTGGATTGTGTTGCCAAAAATAATACAGCTGTCAGAACCCGTAAGTCTTATACCATTATAGCTGCTGAAAATCTCATTTCCAGTAACCACACATCCTTCAGCTCCGGAAACATAGATTCCTGCCATATACTGCCCACTTACACCGCTTATACTGAATCCAGATACTGTGACATTGTCTGCAATTACTTTAAAAACGCTGCTGTTTGGATTCTCAGGAATTAAAAACGTGTACATCGATCCGTTCTCAGAAGTCACCGTGATCTGCTTTGATATGATAACATTCTCCATATAAAATCCATCCCTCACAACAACCACATCTCCCTGAGATGCATTATCATGTGCCCACTGAATGCGTGAATAATCATCCGGAACATAGATCATTGCTCCATTCACTGCTGAAGTGATAACCAGCAGAAATGCGGTTGTGAGCAATCCAGACATGGTACCTTTAAACACAGCCTCACCCCTTTCATTTCAAATCCTGCAGATAAAAGTGTTTATCTGCGCCAAAAGATCCAAGCAGAAATAAGATAAATACCTTTGTCTCAGTTGAAACATCTGTCATCAGCCCATTAAAAAATGCAGTGCGGGGGAGTGGCAGGAGTAAGCCCCCTTCTGTTTCAGGCAGCATCCGTCTGAGCCGCATAGCGTTGCACCGGCGGGGACGGCCGTTTCAACTCCTGCAGGTGATCTCGGCCTTTCGGCTTCCTCGCATTACCCTGCAGGAGTGTCGTTTCTGTTCCGTTGCCGTGCCTCTCGGCACGATGCCTTGCGGCATCCCGCCTTTAACGGTGGGGGGACTTTCCTCCGCGAGAGCAGGAGCTGCCCTCTGCCGCTCCCCCATAAATTTTGAAAGAAAGTTATAAAAAAAATTCTGTCTATCCCAGCGTAGCTTTTCTCAGGAACCAGACCTCGATCTTTATGCACTCTGCCGGATCGCATTCTGTTGTTCTGCACCCAAAGCATGGAGGCAAGCCTGTAATGTCTTCGAACCTGTGCATTATTTCCATTAAAGTGAGTTCTTCCTCTTCTTCCTCCTCTGCATCTGCCGGAACAATTTTAAACGTTTTCACACCATCAACAACAATCTCGAGCCTCTTTATCAGACCCTCCTTTTCCAGCTTTCTGAGTATTCTCGAGCACTTGCTGCTGTCTATGCTGAGTTCCTTCCACAAATCCTTCTGGAGAACAGATCCCTTTTCGTCAAGAAGTTTGAGAATCTGGTCCCGGATTTCCATTTTCAGTCCTCAAATGGCTGGATGAGGATTACATTGTTTCCCCTGAGAACTATATCTCCAAGAGCCCTTAGCTTCTCCCCTCCCCTGTACTCAATGGCGTTGGAGAGGTGAAGGTTCATGTAGTCATCAACACTCTCAAGCCTGCCAACAAGGCTGTTTTCCTCACCCTTCATCTCAACTCTAATCACTCTGCCAACCATCGATTTGACCATCTGGTTCGGTAGCACCTTCCATCACCTCATTCTATCATTATTTTTCGTTTTATAGCCAAATAAAGCTTTAAGCAGTCCATACATTTATCAAAAATAGTATATATATCTTTCCTGAATTTGAAACATGATTCTCATCACAGGTGGAGCTGGGTTTATTGGAAGTCATCTGACAGATTACTTCATCGAAAAGGGTTATGATGTGAGAGTTCTTGACAACTTCTCTTCCGGCTCTGAGGAGTTCATAAATCCATCAGCTGAAACGATCAGAGGGGACCTGAGAAATATCGAAGACGTTCTTCATGCAATCAGAGGTGTGGACGAGGTGTGGCACGTTGCAGCAAATCCAGACGTGAGACTTTCAGCCCAGAAGCCAGATGACATTTACGACAACAACGTTCTGGGGACGTGGAACGTTCTGAAGGCCATGCTAAGAGAGGGTGTCAACAGGATAGTTTTCACATCCACCTCAACTGTTTACGGTGAAGCCAAGGTAATTCCGACACCTGAAGATTATCCAACACTGCCAATTTCCGTCTACGGAGCATCAAAAGTTGCAGGTGAGGCGATGATTGCTTCGTTCTGCCACACCTACGGAATGAAATCATGGATATTCAGATTCGCAAATGTAATCGGAAGGAGAACCAGACATGGGGTGATATTTGATTTCATAACCAAGCTTGGAAAAAACAGAGATGTGCTTGAGATACTGGGAGATGGAGAGCAGAACAAGTCCTACATTTACATCGATGACTGCATTGATGCAATGATGACGGCCGTTGAGAAGTCAGATGAGGCAGTAAACATCTTCAACATAGGCAGCGAGGATCAGATAAAGGTGAGGAGGATTGCAGAAATAGTATGTGAGGAGCTCGGACTGAATCCGGAGTTCAGATTCACTGGAGGGGATAGGGGGTGGAAAGGAGACGTTCCCGTAATGCTTTTATCAGTTGAAAGGCTGAAATCCCTTGGATGGAGGGCCAGACATGGCAGTGAGAAGGCTGTCAGGCAGACAGTAAGAGACCTACTCGATGAGGGCGTAATCGATGGTCAAATACCCGACCGCAAGAGTTGCTGTTGAAAAACCGAGAATTACAGAGATCGGACCCTGAATTCCATCAAGATTTCCTGAAACAGCCATTGTAAAGGCCTGAACAGTTGAGATTATTACCGGAAAGACTATGGGGAACAGGAGTACCGGCAGAAGCAATTCCCTGGCTCTCGACTTAATAACAAGAACAGACAGAGAGCTGCTGACAATAACAAACGCAAGATTGCCGGCTGTCAGAATGATCACAGACAGGAGAACATTTTTCGGATATATGCCAAACACCGCCATGAATACGGGAATCACGAATACCTCAAGAATGAGCATTATCGCGGCATTGTAAACTATCTTTCCAAACAGGATGGATGATGGTGAGACGGGCGAGATTCTGAGAGCATCCAGAGTTCCGGTTTCAACTTCTCTCAGAAAAGCCCTTGAGTAACCCAGCATTCCAGCGAATATGAAAACAACCCAGAGAAGCGCAGGTTCAGGATCGCCAACGGTTGCGCTGAAAAGCATGATTGAGAGAAAGGCGAAGAGGAAGAGGAAATTTAGGGTACCTTTTGTTCTGAACTCTGTTCTGAGATCTTTGATAGCTATCCTCAAAAATTTCACTGCATTACCTCCTGAAAAACACTCTCAAGATTTTCGGAGCTCCCATCGTAGACAACCCTGCCCTCCCTTATCAAAACCGTTCTCTCACATATCTGCTCTGCTTCCTGAAGGTTGTGGGTTGTGAATATCATGGCAGATTTGAAATTCGAAAGCATTTCAAAAAGCCTTGTTCTTCCCTCAACATCCAGTCCGGTTGTTGGCTCGTCGAGTATGATGAGCTCAGGCTTGTTCAGAAGGGCTCTCGCTATTGAAAGCCTCTGCTTCATACCTCTTGAATAGTTCCTGACCAGATCATGTCTCCTCTTCCACAGTCCCAGTTCCTGAAGGAGTTCCTTTATCCTGTCTCCATCCACATCGTAGAGACTGGCAAAAAATTCCATGTTTTCATAGCCCGTTAGATCCTCGTAGAGGAATGTGTTGTGACTCACAACCCCCATTCTCCTCTTAACCGATTCGTCGACCCTTCTTTTTCCGAATATCTCCAGTTTCCCATTTGTTGGCTTTATCTGCCCGCTTATTATTCTCACAGTGGTTGTCTTTCCACTACCATTGGGGCCAAGCAGTGCAAGCCTCTCATCCTTCCCGAGAGTGAAACTTATATCCCTCAGAGCCTTGAATCTCCCAAAGGATTTTTCAATATTCTCAAGCCTCACAATCACAGCAGAGCCTCCAGAACGTTCTCAACACCCAGTGCAATTCCATCAACCTCTATGTCCTCACCCTTGGCTCCATCTCCCACAACAAATATGTTATCATGCCTTGTTCTGTTGCCCATGTCCATTCCTGCCATAACCCTGTTTACAGGCCAGTCCCCTCTGTAGCTCTGAACTGCAAGCACCTCAAAGCTGTATCCTCTTAATATTTCCTTAATATCTCTCAACCCCCGAATAATCTCCTCTCTGCTTCCATTCCTGAGTGGCTGATGCACCTGAAGCATGTGCTTCCTGCCGAGATTCTCATCAGCATTTGTAACCTCATTCATACCTGCTATGTTCTTTCCAAGAACAAATAGAACTCCAGTATGGCCTATGAACGGCTCGTCAATGGCAATTGTGTACTTGACTCCTCTGCTCTCGGAAGGATGGTTACCGAGCTCTTCACCAAGAAGTTCTGACGTTATCCTGTGTCCCACATCGGAGATTACCAGATCATATTCCTTTTTCTCCTTTTCAAGGATGAATTTGGCTTTTTCTCCCGACTTTATCGCCTTCACCTCTTTTCTCAGATGCACCCGACCACTGCTGGACTCGATTATCTCCACGAGACTTTCTGTGACTGCCTTACATCCTCCAACAGGAACCCCAGGGCCGCCGTAGACTTCCGTTCTCCTGAAAATTGGGACGATCTTCTCAAACATCATCTGCTCGGGAAATATGCTGAAGCTCCAGCCAAGGAACGACCTGACATACAGGTATGACTTCTCGCTCAACCCCCTTGCAAACTCCTCAAGGGTTCTTTTTCTCCCCAGTTTGTTCATGAAGAACTCGATATTGAGCCTGAGCACGTCAAACCACGAAAAGCTCTTTCTTGTCAGCATTTCCCTTTCCCCGTTCCATAGAATTTCTCCTTCGGGCTTTGAATCCACTATTTCTACATCACATCCAAGTTCTTTTAACATTCTGCCGAGGGGACCTCTCCTTCCGTGAGGAATCATGTGAAGAGCCCCCGTGCTGATCTCATATCCCCTGTAGTTCATTGAGGTGAATCTTCCTCCTGCAAACGGGAGCTTTTCAAATATCTCTACTTCAAAACCCTCTGAGGATAGATAAGCTCCGGCAAGCAGACCTCCAAGTCCTGCACCAACAATGCCAACCTTCATTCAATCACCAGAGCTGAGATCGGACAGTAAAGCAGACATCTCCTGCAGAGAGTGCACTTCTCACGGTCGATTTGTGCCTTTCCAATAACCTCGATTGCATCGAATTTACATGAAAGCATGCAAAAGGCGCATCCAACACAGCTGTCCTTGACAATCAATTTCTCCACAAATCCATCATAAAGGTTGGGGTAAATATATTTCTCGGTGAGGGGTTTTGTTTGTGTATGGCCCACCGACCTTTTTAACTGGGAATCAATTCATCACAGAGACACATCCAGAGTTATGAAGCTCTGATGTTGATTTATCCCGTATAAGAGAGTATCATGGCAGAGCTACTCCTATACTTTCACCAGTGTGAGGGAAGAGCATGTGTGAAAATCCATGTTATGTTCTTAGAACCCCGAGCTCGGAAAGTTTCTCTGGCAGATATACATCTGTAACGTAATCAAGCCCGTACTTTGCAAGAGCCTGCTGCTCTGATTTCTTGCCGAGCTCAAGCTGCAGCTTAACCTCACCCTTCCAGAAGTCGGTGTCAAATCTGGGGTCTGTGAGTATTGCATTCAAAGCCCTTATGTCCTGCTCGGAAAGCTTATCAGCTGGAAGCTTGTACTTCACAATATCAGATGGCCTTATGCCAATAAACATCGCCGATGGGGTTGCAAGGTATTCGCTGAGGTGGGCTGACTTGATGCTTCCATAAGCCACGCTCGCATAAATTCTGTAACTCCATGGATCGCCATCTGTGAACACAACTACTGGCAATCCAAGCTCGGTGTTCATTCTCTTCAGCAACCTTCTCGTGCTTCTTGCAGGCTGTCCCTTCAGATGCACAATTATGGCATCAAAGTTCTCATCAAAGCCATTCTCAATCAGCCTGTCCCTCATACCTCCGGTCTCTATGGCTATTACAAATTTCGCATCATGTTCAACAAACTCAAGCCTGTCAACGTTGACGGGGATCTGATAGCCCCCTTCTCCAACATCATCCTGACAGTGAATCTCTCTCACACCCCTTCTCGTCTCCTCTCTAATCTTTATGGGCCCAACAACAGTAGCTCCATCCTCCTCTGGTCTGATGTGAAAGTGCTCCCTCTGGAAGGCTGTGAGAATTTCCAGATCTTCTATGAGTCTGTCGCTGTCTGACTGCTCGTCAAACTTTGCAAGACCCCAGTTTTCTGAAATGTAGTAGAGTTCCCTGAGTGTGGATGACCTGTTAACCTTGAGCTGATCTCTGAGAAATCCCATGACATAAGCCATTCTCAGGAGCATGTAGGCCCCTTTCAGCGTTTTTGCAGATCTGGTGGAGGTTCTATCGCCATAAACCCAGACCTCACTCTGCTCGTCAAACTCTATGTTGTACTTTGTTCTGGATGAGATCTCTATCTCAGGAACCACTCCGTCTCTGAGCTGGTTGTAAATTGACTCCGCTATATCAAGCAGAGCTCTCAGTGCCTTCTGCTCCAGATCCAAATCTCACCACCTCTGCACCTGCTATGAGTTCATTCTCGATCCCCTCAACAAGGGGTTTTACATTGATGTGTTTTCCGCTGAACTCATACTCGATCCTGACCGTCTCTTTTGGTTCAACCTCAACGTCCCACTTTGCAATTCTCTCTCCATTTATCCCTCCCTCGCACATCTCGTAAATTCTGAACCTCTTTCTTGAACTGGAAAAGTTGCATATCTCTACGACAGCTTTTCCATTATCTGTACTTCTGGTGATGTAAACCTTCCCCATTATCCTCGCTATCACCTTTTCATGATCAACGGGATCCTTCTCGACCACCTCACTTATTTTCCGGGCTAAAAGCGGAATAATTTTAAGCAACTCCTCCTCTTTTTTCTTTCTTTTCTGTATGGTCTTTTTCCTTTCCACATACTCCTTGAGCCTTCTTCCGCATTCCTGCAGAGCAAGCCTTACCTCCTCCATTATCTCAGGAATTCCTGAAACTGCCTCCTTTGATTCCGAGACGTAAGGAACGTTTGTTGATGCAACGTGAACGAGAATCACAGCAGGAGCAACAGGCAGCTCGTTCTTCGACTGCTGTAAACCGTAGTTCTTCCAGTTCACACTTACAACAGCCTGAGTTAATGCACATCCACTCTGCTGATAAAGGAGAGGGATCTTGTTAGCAAATCTGAGCAGAGTTATTTTGTCCTCCTTTATTTCACCCCCGTAGGCAATTCCAGCCTCAACAAGGAAAGGATGACCTGAATACACTCTCGGTTTTCTTGTAACGGCATAAACAAACTCAGGTGAATACCCCTCCATCAGGCTCTTCATTATGAGCCTGTCACCTATTGGAGACAGACAATCAACGGGGGGAGGAAGAAGATCTGTAAGTCTGAAAGCGTTTAAAAGCTTTTCAGCATCTTCTCTCGTTAAAGAACGGGGATCTGCTCTGGAATCCAGGCCGGATTTCTGGATTATCTCTTCGCTTATTCTGTCCCCAATCCTGACAAACTCATTTTTCAGAAAACCTCTCAGTTCCCTTGCCTTTGTTGTCTTCAGCATCGCAATAAGGGGGCCAATTTCAATACCATGGGGATGAGGCTTTATCTCCACCGGCGGTACAGGAGGCTCTGAAGTTATCCTCCTGAACTCGTGTATCTCTCCATCCGGAGTTATGAAGGTTATTCTGGCGTGGGGATTTACAACAGACGTCTCCTTGAGATACTCGTAAACACTCTGTTTCCTCTCCTTAACATAGCTCCCCTTTATCTCAAGCTCTATCCTTGTCCCATGAGGAGAGAACCACTCTGTCTCCTCAAAACTCATGATTTCCGGTTCATTCTTTTTTGTGTCGATCATTATCTCGAATCTGCAGGCTGTCCCACCTTCAGTCTTTGAGATAACAGTGGTGGGTTTTCCGGTTGTTATCTGTGCATACAGTACAGCAGATGAGATCCCTATGCCCTGCTGTCCCCTGCTCTGCTTTATTGCATGAAATCTTGATCCGTAAAGCAGTTTCCCGAAAACTCTTGGAATGTGTTCTTTCTCTATCCCCGGCCCGTTATCCTCAACAACAATCCTGAAAACGTTCTCTCCAGTTCTTGTTATCTTCACAAGGATATCCGGCAGAATTCCGGCTTCCTCACATGCATCGAGACTGTTGTCCACCGCTTCTCTGACACATGTAATCAGAGCCTTTGATGGATTTGAATATCCAAGAATGTGCTTGTTCTTTTCAAAAAATTCAGCTATGCTTATTTCCCTGTGCTTGGATGTCATGGTTATATTTCAGCCCCAACAACCGTCTGAGTTTTTGTGACGCCGTCAATATCCCTTATGGCATCAACCGTCTTGTTAAGCTCTGAGAGGCTTCCTGCCTCTATGATCACCACAAAATCAAATTCTCCGAAGACGTGGTAAACCTCCCTCACATTCTTCATGTCCTTCACGGCTCTGTAAACGATTTTCTCCTTGCCCGGAGAGACGTTAACCATTGTAACTCCAATCACCATAATTTAAATGTGGATTCAGCATTTAAAACGTTTACTGTTAAGATGAAAGTGATCAGAGTTTCAAAAGAAGAGTTTGGAAAAAATGAGGTATCCGGCTTTTGTATTCAGATACCACCATAAATTAGTCGAATAAACAGGCATTACCTCACAACCTTGAAAACCACATTTCCTCCCATTCTGAAAACGGGAACGAGTCTGTCTGAGCTTATCAGAACCTCATAGGAATTTTTGAAGTTTATTCTCTCATCAAGGCCGTAATAAACATAATCAATTTCGTATCTGTCTATAACTCTATCGAGCTCGCTTCTATTTGAGTATGCGGCTTTGATGTCCTCAAATCTCTCCCATATCTGATCAAAAGGCACACCGTGTCCGTACGGCCAGTTGGTGTATCCGAGAATTCTCAGCCTCCCACCTATCATAGTTGGTGGGGAGTGAAGAGATGGCCAGGTCAGGAAAACAGATTTTTCTGGGGTGTTGTTCCTAATCCACAGCCCAGTCTGGAGCTCTTCAATGCTTGCTGCCCCGTAATCTGTCTGATTCCACAGCACAACGGGAACGGTTGAAAGGGTTGAAAGAACAAGTAAAACCGGAACAGCAATCCCTGCTTTACCTCTGAAGGAGGCAAGAGACTGGGAAGAGAGAATGCTTATCGGTATCCAGGCAAAGAGAAAGAATTTGTACATGTCCCATACATTCGGAGTTATGGATGGGAGAAAGATGAAGCTTAGAGCAGAGATCATCCAGAGAGATAAGAGTCTCCAGTTCTTCACCCTCATGAAAGGGGCCACGATGGCAAGGATAAATGGCACACCGAGATTTGCAAAAATTTTTTCCATGCTTCCAAACTCCCAGAACCAGGGATTTCCGAGTTCCCCATTGGATAAGAAATCGATAAAGGGCAGGAAAAAGATTGTAGAGACAGTAAAGGGATAAGAAATTCTGAAAAGTTCGGTAAATCTCTCTTTTAATTGTTGAACAGAAAAGGGTCTTTCCTGAACAGCAGACTCTAAAAGATAGATCAAAACAAAAAGAAAAATACAGAAGGTTGCGAGAACATGGAATGGAAAGAGAAGACCCTTTAAAATTCCCGAAAAGAGAATGTATTTCCTATCTTTCAGCTGAATTCCCCGTATGAAAAGCGTAACCGCCATGGCAAATCCTGGCAGGCCTGTGAGCAATGGTCTCTGCTGGAGCAGGTTGTCAAGAAGGGGGGCAAGGTTGAATGTTCCGGCATAATCCATCACGTAGCTTTTCTTCGGATCGTACTCGCCACTCAAAATGGATGAGAAAAGCCAGACGTAGTTGAAGCCCCATCCGAACACGGAGATTATCCCGGAGTACACGGCTGATCTCCATGACTCTGTCACAGTCATTGTCAGATAGAAGACTGCGAAAAAGAAGAGTGGAAAGAGGGCCGAGTTCAGAAAAAGAAGGATTCTCGGATAATAACCAAATGACTTTTCCATGATAGCAGCATGAAAGTCAACGAAGTAATGATACCTCAGCGGAAACCCTGAGAATGACGGATCCTCAGGCGGGAAATTCCCGCTGTTTATGCTCTCAATTATTTCGTAATGATATGGGGTGTCCTGCCAGTTTGAGCCAGACAGAACAACGTAATCTTCTTTTTCATACCAGAGACTGTGATAGAGTGTTGAGAAGGCAAAGAAAAAAAGAATCAGGTATGTGACAGCTCCATAAATCATGCTTTTGGTTATAACAGGTTTCCTTACAAAAAGAACTGGGAGTATGAGAACTATGGTGGAGATCCTGATCGTCAATAGAGAGTAGCCAAGAATGAGCGAGAGATAGTAGACGAGATGTGTCGAAATTATAACGCTCAAAAGGATGTAAAGAGAAAGCCTGATAAAGTCATCAATCTCACTGAAAAATCTTTCAATTATGGCATAGCCGGAAATGAACATTGTTGAGAGGGTTAAAGCTACAGATAAGGTTTCATCTTTCAGGCTGAGAGCTATCAGGATCGTGAGTATCAGCAGTCTAAACTTCATTGGAAGAGATGCAGAATTGCCGAAAATAAATTTTTTCGTTATAAATCAATCTGCGTCAAAATCAAATTCATGCAGGTATGCATGTACATTAAGAAGAAAGTCGTTCAGTTTTGAATACGGAACGATTATGCTTTTTCTGTAGAGGTATATGCTGTCATCTATTAGCGGGACAACCACAGGAATTACCTTTTTCTTCTTTACTCTTTCAAGCCTACTGCATCTCTCAGCATGCTTTTCAGCCTCCTTTTTTATGGCTGAAAGTCTGTACCATCCTTCAGTGTATCTCTTCGCGTCTATTGCAAGGATTAGGCCATATCTCTCAGCGAGAACATCCACCTCTGCCCTTCCCTTATCGTCCCTGAACACATACCTGAATTCTGTGGAGAATCCATGAACCTCGAGAATCTCTCTTATTGCCTCCTCAAACTCCTGCCAGCTTGAGAAATTCATCTCCCATCAGCAGTTTTACCATTCCAGCATTTCCCACGACCATTACATCTCCTACCGGGTTTGCTGTTCTGAGAGATGACAGTGAGGAATTGGGGCCGGTTGCAACAAAGTCCCTGACTTCAACGATCTCACCGATGAATGCTCCGTGTCCTCCCTGGTGAAAGACATCATCGTTTGTCAGCTTTCCGCTTACGAAGTCTCTGATAAGCCCGTCAATATCCATCTTTCTCAGAATTGCCGTATGATGCTCCATCATCGAGTAAATTCTCCCATCCCTGCCAACAACTGCAAATATTGTGTGTCCATTTCCAAAGTTTGCAATCATGGCAGGAAACTCACGGACATCCATCATGGCTCCGGCTATTGCGGGAAAGACAGTGTCAATCACATGAAGATTGAATGAAACGCCATTTTCCATTTCAAAGTCCTCAGTGCTTTCAGCAACAGCCTTCATCCTGTTGTAAAAATCCGGAATGTCCTTTCTGCTGTAAAGAAAACTGTCGAGATACGGCCTTTTTTTGAGAACTCTCTCAAAAATCCTGAATCTGAACCTTCTGTTGCTCTCATTTGGTGAGAAACCATGATCCTGCACCGCAACGACAAGAGTTTCAGGAAGATCGATCCCGAACATCGAGAGCATCGATGAGTAAACTTCCAGATTCACATCCCCCATTCTGACCTCGACAATACCCGAATCGTCAGGCCTTTCGCTTACAATCTCAACTCCTTCTCCTCTCACAGCATCGAGATCGTCGTTTACCGTCAGGGCAGGTTTTTCAAATGCGTAAACTCTCACCTTTTTCAGGGCATCCCTTATTGCTTTGCTGCATGGCCCGCCACCCATTGTATAGCCGGTCAGAAGTATGTTTTTCCCCTGTTCGGCAAGCTTCCTCACATTTTCAGCAACGATTCTGGTGGGAGAGGGCATGATCGCCTTGGGGCAGTTTCTGACGTTTTCTTTTTCTCTGAAAAGCAAAAAATCCTGTGTGCCTGTACCAACGTCCAGTGTGAATATATCCATGGTGAAGGAAAGGCAGGACTGTTAAAAAACATAACACCTCAGCATACGAAAAAGTCAGAAAGTCTCTTCTGTGACTTTATAAATGCTGATTCTCTTTTAATCGACAGTCCCCTCTTCTTCAAATCCAGCAGTGTTAGACCTTTTTCAATAAGCTTCGCTTTTTTCAAACCTGTTCCGGGAGTTTCGATTGGTGCAATCTCCATTCCGGTCGTGATTTTTTCCATCGCGAGAAGTATTTTTGGATCCACATCCGGCAGAAATTCAGAATCCATTACATCAGAGAGCTTTTTTGCCGAAAATCCGTAGAGCCTTATGAGAGCGTCTGCCCTGTAAAGATTTGCAATCCTTTTTTTCCTTTCAGGAGATTTTCTTTCGAGAGGTGTGTTTTTTACCGGCCTGAATGGGGAGTAGTAAACTCTTGAAGCACCTCTCATGTATAACCTCTCTGCAACATTCAGTATCTGCCTGTCAGTCTCCCCTACTCCCGCTATCAGCTGGGTTGTGAAGCTTTTACCATGTTTTCTTGCTAAGTTTATGGCATTCCTTAAAGTTCTCAAAAAATCTGTTCCTGACTTTGTTGAACACAATTCAGAAAGAATGGAGAACGATGGGGTTTCAAGGTTCAGGCTCACCCTATCTGCGAGCTCAACTGCTCTTTCAATCTGGTCTCTGTTGCAGCCGGGAATTATTTTCAGATGGAGATACCCTCTGAAATCTTTTCGTATCAGCTCACCAGCCTCTAAAATCTCATTCATGGATTTTTCCGGATCAGATATTGAATTTGAGATGAATGCTCCCTTAACGATTCCATTTTCTCTCATTAAGGTGAAAAACCTTGATATTTCATCGGGAGTTGCCCTGAACCCTCTGTTCCATGCACTGTAGCAGTAAAGGCAGTCGTAGGAGCATGAAGAACCTATGAGGGTTTTCATCAGTGTCATCTTACCTGATCTGTAAACGTGTCTGAATGGGTCAAAAACACATTTTTCATGGCAGACGTCATACGCTGAAAGATCCGCAAGTCTGAAAAGTTTTGATAGCTCCACAAAAAGTACCGACATTAAAAAATAATGAATTTTTTGCGTGCCGTGTAAGTGACAGTTCCCAGTCAGTGCCTGAGACCGGTAAGGCAGTCCGGCACGGGCTTTAGTGACCGCGGGCTGAACGGCTCGCCGAAGCTCGCCGCTTACACCCCGGCCCTATCAAACGGGTCTTTTACCCGCGCCCTTATGGGCGGCTCTTTTCGGGGGCGGTTTCAGGCTTAGATGCTTTCAGCCTTTAACCGCATGGCGCGTAGCTGCCCGGCAGTGCCCTGCCGGACAACCGGTCGACCAGAGGCGCCGGAGGCTCGTTCCTCTCGTACTAGAGCCTCCTTCCCCTCAGCCGCCCAGACACCCCCGTTAGATAGCAACCGACCTGTCTCACGACGGTCTAAACCCAGCTCACGATCCCCTTTAATA
>WAMS01000096.1 GCA_015522195.1 Geoglobus sp.
GCAGCATTTTAAGCCAGAATCCACAGCTTTCCATGCTTGGAATTCAGGATATCCAGGTAACAATTCCCTCAGAGCTCCAAACAATCCTTTCTCAGAGCTCTGTATATATTGGAAGTCTGAAAGCAAACGAAACGATAAACGTGACATTTGCAGTTGATGTGAGCATAGATGAGGGAGGTTTCTATCCGTTTCAGATAAGCGGAATTTACACAGCAGACGGAGAGGTGAAGCAAACTCCTCCAGCATCCTTCGGTGTCAGGGTTAAAGACAAACCCGCTATCAGGGTTGAAAAAGTGGAGTCGAATGTGTTTGCAGGAAGCAAGGGAGACGTTATCGTGAAACTTGTTTCTGACTCAGGTCTGAAGTCTGTGAAGGGAAAAATTGAAACAGATCCACCACTGAATGTTATAGCAGGACAGTTTTACGCTGGAGATGGAGAAAGCTTTGAAATGAGATTCAAGGTGAAAGCCGGAGATGATGCTGAGAATGTGGTTTATCCTGCAAAACTCACTGTCACCTATGACCTAAGTGGAAAAGAGGCAAGCGAGACATTTGATATTGGCATCAGGGTTGGGGAAAAAATAAGATTTGAAATAGATGGCATCGGAGAAATTCCAGCTGGAGATGAAAGAGTTATTTCTGTTAAAATCAGAAATACAGGTGGATATGAGGTCAGAGACGCAACGGCAAGAATTACAGTTGTTGATCCGTTCTCAACAACAGATGATTCGTCGTTCATAGGAACCCTCAAACCCGGTGAGGAAAAGGAAATTTCCTTCAGAATGAAAGCTGACAGTGATGCGACACCGAAAAGCTATGCTCTGAATTTAGAGGTGAAGTACAGAGACATCAACGGGGAATGGGTGATAAGCGATCCTGTGAAGCTTCCAGTCAGAATCACCGAAAGCCAGAAAACGATACCCGGATTTGAACTTCTTGCTGGAGTAATTGCAATAATCGCTGGATTGCTCTGGCTGAGAAGATGAAAATTTTAGAGCCTGTTTCCTTTTTTGTTGTGAGGGGAAGGTACCTCATACTGGCTGCTGTCCTGATAATCTTCATTCTCTCAGTGATGTCAGCCAAGAACATCACCCTGAATCAGGGCTATGACACATACTTCAGCGAAGACTACAAGGAATATCAGCAGTATGTTCTCTTCTCAAAGAACTTTGGAGGTGGGGTGGCGAGCGTTTATGTATTCATAAAAGGCGAGGATGTTGTCAACTACAATACCTACGAGTTTGCTCTCAAGGTTGCTGATGAGGTTTCGAAGGTTGATGGTATTGGAAGAGTCAAATCTCCTGCCCACACCGTTGTTAATGTCCTTGGATACCTTCCTCCAGATGAAAATCTCATCAAACAGATATCCTACCAGTACTCTTCATTTTACCTTCCCAAGAAATCCCTGATGCTGATGGAATTCGAGGTCACGGCAGATGAAGCAAAGTACGAGTCCATTGCAAAACAGATTGAAAAGAAGATTTCTGAAATAGACAAGCCACCCGGTATTGTTGTTGATGCCACAGGGAACCCAATGATAAGATATCAGGTCAGTGAAAGCATTGGAGGAAGCATGAAAACAATGGGGGCTGTTGCAGTTGTTTTGATGATTATAACTCTTGTCATTGTTTTCAGAGGTGTTGTTGAGCTGAAGAGATACCTTCTCCTTCCTCTCCTGATTTCAATACTCACATTCTCCATTGCATACGGTCTCATGCCAGTCTTTGGTATCCCGCTAACTGAAGTCACAAATGCAATTGCACCCATACTGATAGGTCTGAGCATTGAATATGCCGCTCAGTTCATGGGGAGGTATGAGGAGGAGAGGCGTAAGGGCCAGAGTCCGGCAGTTTCTGCGGTGAAGTCCATTAAAAGTGTTGGCCTTGCTCTCTCCCTTGCAATGATCACAACTGTTATTGGTTTTCTCTCCATGATCTTTTCAGGTGTTCCGGCTCTTGGATGGTTCGGGTTTGTTTCTGCAACAGGACTTGTGGTTGCATTTCTGCTCAGTGTAACCTTCCTTCCTGCTGTTTTGATTGTGACTGACAGAAAGGAAAGAAAGAAGAGGGAGGAAGAAAAATTTGCGTTAACTGAAAGAGCCCTGGATATTGCAGCACTGGTTTCAGCAAGGCACAACAAAGCCCTCCTTCTGATGGCTCTTGCCATAACATCGGTAGGATTCTATGGATACTCAAAAGTTCCACTTGAAACAGATTTTCTCAAGTACATACCCCAGGATCTTCCAGCCATAAGGAAATTCAACGAACTCCAGGATCTTGTTGGAAGTCAGGACAGAATCATCGCTGTTTTTCAGACAGATGGGATCGATTCCAGCACTGTCAGCAGATTTGAAGATCTTGCAGCCTATGTAACAAATTCAGAGCAGAACATCGTTGATTATTCCTCTCTCGGAAAATTGATCTCAATGAATTTTGGGGATCTTCCTGAGACTGACTCAGAGCTTGAAAAAAGCATGGAGAGGCTATCACCTGAGAGAGTTGCCAGATACGCCTCAGGATACAGCTACGCAGTCTATTTCACAGTTGCCCCAATGGACTGGCTTGAGTTCAGGGATCTCTATGAGAGGGTCTTCAGGGAGATGAAGTTCTTCGGAATAGAATATCCGTTTTATCTCACAGGAGATGTTGTGCTCAAGATGTTTGTTGCGGATCTCATCATAAACGGTCAGAACAGGATGACACTGGCAAGCTACGCACTGGTTTTCACGCTGCTGATGTTTGTTTACAGAAGCCCCAGGAAATCGATTGTGCCGGTTCTGCCAATCACATTTGCCATTGTGGTAACGGGAGGGTTGATGTATGTTCTCGGCTATTCAAGAACACTCGTCACAGCAAGTCTCAACTCGCTGACCATAGGTCTTGGAATAGATTTTTCCATACACGTCATGGAGAGGTACTTTGAGGAAAGGAGAAGGGGACACACTCCTGAAAAGGCAGTGGAGATAACGGTCACAAACATAGGGAAACCAATTCTGACCTCAGGACTCACAATGGCAGGGGGATTTGCTGCAATGCTTGCATCTCCTTTTCCAATAATGTCAGATTTTGGAGCTGTAAGCCTGATTGCAATCCTTCTCAGCCTGATCTCTGCCCTCACAATAGTACCTGCATTTCTCGTTTTAACTGACAATCTGAACAGCAGCATACGAAACAGAAAAAATAAAATCAGTTCCTCTTCAGAGACCTGACATGGAGATAAAAACCCACAGACTTGCAAATAATGAGCTTGTAGGAGAGGTTGTTGAAGTAAAAGAGGGATACGCAAGGATAAAACTTGTCACAGATGATAGAATGGCAGTTGATGAGAGAGGGCTTGTTCACGGAGGATTTACATTTGGGTGTGCGGATCTTGCAGCGATGATTGCTGTCAATCATCCAAATGTTGTCCTATACAAAGCCGAAGTCAGATTTACCGCTCCGGTAAAGGCAGGTGAGACGGTGTATGCTGAGGGAGAGATTATGGAGAGAGAAGGAAAAAAGATAAAGGTTAAGGTAACTGCATATACGGAAAAAACAGTTCTTGAAGGAATTATGTACTGCTACGTCCCTGACAGACACGTCCTTCAGTGAGATAAAACTTCAGATGAAACAGAAATTAAAAGTTTTTAATCTGCCCTTCTTCCCTCACCTCAGATGAGGATCGGCTGGAGCGCAACTCACGGAGAGTTTCTGATTGAGGATCACTACTACTTCAGCAGGCTCAGAGAGTATGCGGAGCTTGAGGGGATCCGGATCATTCAGGAGAGTTCGTTTTACAGGCTTGAAAGATACGATACCATTGTCTTCAACTATCCCGAGAGAGCTTTCAGAATAAGGGAGGCTGGAAGGATAAGGGGGTGGCTCAGGAAGGGAAAGACGGTAGTATTCACATCCTATTACAGCAACATTGACAGGGTTTCAGAAATAATAAACAGGGTTCTTGACAGAATCGGGAGCAGCATCAGGGTCAGATACGATGCTGTGAGGGATGAGACACACAACATGGGTGATCCCATGTTTCCTGTTGGCACATGGAAGGGAAGGGAGGTTGTCATGCCATGCACATCCTCAGTAACAGGTGGAACATCTTTTGTCGACAGTGATGATTTATCTCTTGCGGCTTTTGAGGAACTGAACGCTGGAAAAATTGTTGTTATAGGAACATGCGTCTTCTGGGACAACTTCTCCATAGATTGCCTTTCAAACAGGGATTTCTCAATCTCCCTTCTGAGTGGAAATTTGTGAATTGGGAAAGGGTTATATAGTCAAGCATCAAGTAATCCTGCCCGCCGGCCATGCGTCCCCTGAGCAATGACGGGGATTCCACAGAGCGGGCAACAGCCTTACCTTTTTGAATGATGTTGCTCAGGCTGTAAATTGCAGTGGAAAGTGTAATATATTCGTGTACACACACATAAGTGCATGAAGACGATTTCGATCAGAGATGATGTTTACAACAGGCTTCTGGAGATGAAGGGAGAGGGTGAGAGTTTCAGCGACGTGATAGAAAAACTCCTCGAGAGGAGAAACACCAGAATAAGCAAATACTTCGGAATACTGAGAGATGGCGAGGTTCTTGATGAGATTGAAAAATGTCTCGAAGCCAGAAAATCAGCAAGGCTGAGAATATGATTGTTCTGGATACGAGCTATGTCATAGACTACCTCAGAGGTGTCAGTGCAGCACGAGACTTGGTGGATGATGAAGATGAGATAGCGATTACTGCGATCACATACCACGAGATAATGACAGGGTTGAAGAGAAAGAAAAACAGGAAAGAGGAGAGGATCCTCAGGAGATTTCTCTCTGAGATCAGAATACTTCCCTTTGACACAAATGCTGCCGACGAATCAAGCAGTATCGCAGCAAGGTTGATGGCAGTTGGCAAAACGGTAAATGCTCTCGACATTCTGATTGCTGGAATAGCAATTGCAAGTGGAGCTGAGAAGATAATAACAGGAGATTCCGACTTTCTTGAGATAGCAAAGGTTTCCAATATTGAAGTCGTGCTTTACAGAAGATGGTAAAATTCTGAGCGGCGAGATTGAAAAAATGCACAGCAGGGGTGAATTTCTGTTCTGACGGTGGAAAAATTAAAGATGGTGCAATCCAAAATAAAGGCAGGGAAACGACATGAAGCTCGAGGATGCTGTAAGAAAAATCAGAGAAAACGAGAACATTCTGAAGGAGAAGTTCAGAGTCAAAAGCATCGGTATATTTGGCTCTCTTGCAAGGGGAGAGGGAATTGTTCACGACGTGGACATAATTGTTGA
>WAMS01000097.1 GCA_015522195.1 Geoglobus sp.
AGAATCTTTTCAGGAAGCTTTCCTCTTCTGTTTGCACTTTTCACAACATCCGGGTGATTCTTAATTTCCTCAGGAACTGTTTCGAGACTCGATTCAACAAAAATGAACTTCATGGTAAAAAGAGGGTGGGAAGATTAAAATCTGTTGGTTATTTGCAACAGCCTCGCCATCCGGCGTGACAGACAGGCTGCACTCACTGCATCCACCGGCCTCTCTGCATTGAATTCATTTATGGAGATGCAGGTAGTGGGGGGAAAAAATAAAGTGAGTGGAAGAAGAATCATGCATTGATGCCCAAGAGCAAACCCACCCTTCAGAAAATCATAGAAAGTCTGAAACAGTATCAGGGAATTACCAGGAAGAGACACTCCTGGATTTTTAAAGACCTTGTTGGAGAGTTCTTTGGTGAGGATGCTGGTTTTATGGAGTTTGGAGAGCATGAAATAGTTCTTACTTCAGATGGAATCTGGGAGAGGGTCGTTGAAGCTGACCTAAAATGGGCAGGCTTTGTTTCGATCCTGGTGAATGTCCATGATATATATGCCATGGGAGCAGAACCTGTCATGGCGGTCAACGTCATTTCTGCCAGAAATTCTGAAGATCTGAAAAAAATTCTCTCGGGAGTGAAAAGAGGTGTTGGGTTCTTTGGAATAAAGATGGTAAAGGGACACCTTCATCCCGAGAGCAGCAGAAACTCAATTGATGTTGCTATGGTGGGCGTTGGAAAGAAGGGGAAACTCTTGAGATCAAACAGCGCAAAAAATGGCGACGATATTGTTGTTTCAGTTGACACAGATGGAAGTTTTCATGAAAAATTGCCTTACAATTTTGATTCCACATCAAAGCCAGAAAATGAGTTTGTCAGGCAGTTCAAATCAATGATCCATCTTGCAGAAAAAAAGATGGTCAACTCAGCAAAGGATGTGAGCAATGCCGGCATTCTCGGCACCTTGGCAATGCTTCTCGAGGTGAGCAATGCCGGTGGTGTTGTCGATATTGACAAGATCCCGATGCCGGATGGAGCTGACATCGAGCAGTGG
Organism: Geoglobus sp.; assembly: GCA_015522195.1. Lineage (GTDB taxonomy): Archaea > Halobacteriota > Archaeoglobi > Archaeoglobales > Archaeoglobaceae > Geoglobus. The sequence goes on from WAMS01000097.1 coordinate 1,041, forward strand.
CTCAAATGCTATCCGGCATGTGGATTTGTATGCACGGCAGAGGATGGTGAGAGTGTTGCAGAAATTTTCAGAAATTACGGACTTGATGCAGACGTTGTCGGGAAGGTAAACAGTTCCAGCATTCTGAAACTTAGATATGGGGGGGAGGAGAGGATATTTTATGATTTCAAAAAAGAGAGCATCTTAGGAACTGAAAAAAAGCAACAAAACGGCAGTTGAGAGCACATCTCCCAGAATAAAGGATATTGTGTATCCGATAGTCATGAAAACTATGAAAGGTATCTGCGGTGTGACCCAGACCCTGTCAACATAACCCTTTTGTTTTGCGATTTTCAGCATTTCAATCTTTTTTCTATCTGGTTCGATTCCTCTTTTCAATCTCACAAGGTTCCCGTTTTCATCGATAAATTCCAGAAGTGAGTGGTGTTCTGGAATTCTGTCTGCGTAAACTCTAATTCCTGTGAAATAGTAGAGAGCCGACTTCCCAATACCTGACAAACCTTCCTTTACCAGATTTCTGAAAAAAAAGAAAATTGCAAAAAGAGGCGCAAAAATTACAGAGTTTGCCAGCGTTGAAAATGAAAATGAGATTCCGTTAACAAGCAATGGAAAAGGTCCAAATTCTGGATAAAACGGAAACAGAACTGAAAGAACAATCAGAGCTTTTGCATCAGCCCCACCGTAAAATCCAAGGTAGTAAAAAGCCAGTGCAATTCCCGAAACAAATAAAAGCTGAAAAAGAGCAAGCATCATTTCCATTGCAGAATGAGGAATGAACAGCACCTCGTAGAGAGTGAATGGAGCCAGTGCAGCCAGAAAGAGTTTCCACACTCTATTGGGAACAATTCTGCTTCTTAGATCCAGTCTGCTTGCCCAGAGCAGAAGGATCAGTCCAATAAGAAATTTAATGAAAACTACAGTTTCCATAGAAATCAACCAGATCTGAGATCAGGGCACTGGCTGTTTCTCTTTCCCCTGCTCCCCTCCCAATTACAAAGATCTCTCCTGCCAGATCTGTCTCAATCAGCACAGCATTTAGAGTGCCGTATATTGCAAGAGGATTTGTGAGCTTTACAAGCCTTGGAGAGACCTCAAGCTTTCCGTCCTCATCTGCCTCCGCTATTAGCCGTATTGTATATCCCTTTTCAACCGCAATCTCAAAGGCTTCGGGAGTGATTCTTGTAATCCCCCTTACCTCAACATCGTCAAACTTTACATCCTTTCCAAAAACTGAATTTGCAAGTATGACAAGCTTTGCACCTGCATCTATCCCCTCAACATCATATCCCGGATCTGCCTCAGCAATACCAAGCTCCTGAGCCTCACTTAGTATCTGCGGGTATGGTGCTTTTTCCTTTTCCATTCTGGAAAGGATGTAGTTTGTTGTTCCATTCAATATACCCCTTATTCTTCTGATTCTGTTTCCAGCAAGTTCATCCCGTATCATCTTTACAACAGGCATCGCTCCACCGACTGTGGCCTCGAATCCGATTTTGGCACCGTGCCTTTCTGCAAGCGTCATAAGCTCGCGATACGCAACAACCAGAGGTCCTTTGTTGGAGGTGATCACATCTCTCCCTGTGGTAAGAGCCTTTTTTATATAGCTCAGTCCCGGTTCTCCGGAGAAGACATCTGTTGGAGTTGTCTCAACAAGCACATCAAAATCTCCCAGCTCAATTATATCTTCAGCATTTCTGTTTTCTGGAAGTCTTCCCTTATCAAGCTTGTATTTGATTGCATCTTCTATTTTAAAATCACCCGTAATTGAACTCTTTGAGTCGCATATTGCTGTTACCCTGAACTCTCCAATTTTCCTCTGTATTATGTTCCTGTTATAAATAAGAGCTTTCGCAAATCCCCTGCCCACTGTTCCAAAACCTATCAGTGCTATTTTTATCATGTTGACTCCTCGTTCAGAGGCTCTATAACCAGAATATCTTTTTTCTCACATATCTCCCGCAGAATCTTTTTTGCTTTTCCAAGTTCTTCCCTTCCTCTTGCTGATATGGTGATGATCGCAGTTGACGGTTCACTAACCTTTGGCATTGTGATGTGGATCTCAACAACTTCAGCAAAACCTGTTTCATCAATTCTGTTGACTGTGTCACTGAGATCTGTATGTATGATATGACCAATAAGAAGAAAACTCTCAGTGTAAAGCATTCTCGCTTCATCAATGCTTCTGATATTCACTCCAGACTCTCTGATTCTGTTCAGAAGGGTCTCAACTTTTTCGGTATCAACATCTATCACAAATTCAACAGGAACTCTTTTCAGTGGTGAGACCTTGTGTCTGTCGTGAACCACGCTTATCACATTCCCGCCGATCTTGGAGATCGGTTCTATAACCTTGAGAAGCTGGCCCGGTTTATCCTCAAGCTCGACTATAAGCGTGAACCTCATTCCTGATCACTTGTATATTTCAACACCCTCTCTCTCAGTCCGTTCTCTGAACTTGGCCATCAGAAGTTTTGTCACCTTTCCCGGCTTTCCATCTCCAACTTTCCTCCCATCTATAACCGTTACAGGGGCGATCTCTGCCGCAGTTCCGGTCACAAATATCTCGTCTGCAGAATAAAGATCGAACAGCCCTATGTTCATCTCCCTGAATGGCAGATTCAGCTCCCGGATTATCTCAAGAACAACCATTCTTGTAATTCCCTTCAGATTGTTTAGAGTTGGAGGGGTTGCAATAACTCCGTTTTTCACAACGAATATGTTGTCTCCACTGCCTTCAGAGATGTAGCCAGCGTGGTCCAAGAAAATGGCTTCATCTCCACCCTTTGCATTGGCCTCAATTTTTGCCAGAATGTTGTTGAGATAGTTGAGGGATTTTATGTTCGGTGGAAGCGCGTCAATTGGATTCCTTCTTACAGCAACTGTTACTGCTGTCAGGCCTTTTTCGTATAGATCGCCGTAAAGTTTACCCCATGGCTTTGTTATAATAATTACGTTGGGCTTTTCACATTTCCTCGGATCAAGTCCGAGATCTCCGATTCCTCTTGTCACAATGGGTCTGATGTAGGCATCTCTTAAATTGTTTCTCCGGAGGGTTTCAAGAATTGCCTCAGCGAACTCTTTCTTTGAAACTGGGATGCTTAGATCTATCACTCTTGCACAGTCGTAAAGCCTGTCGATGTGCTCATAGAGTCTGAAAACCCTGCCGTTGTATGCTCTTATGCCCTCGAATACACCATCACCGTAAAGAAACCCTCTGTCAAACACACTTATCCTTGCTTCACTCTCTGGGACAAACCTGCCGTTGATGTAAACAAGCAACTCCTCCATTTCAACCCCCGCTTACCCTGACATAATCAATCAAATAAATGTTTCGTATGGGCCCTGTCATTCGAAAGTGTTATCACTCCCAGTATCAACTTCAGAGCATGAAGCTGGAAGTTGTTGGGATAGAGAACCCTGAAAACAGATACCAGGTGATAATAGGGCAGGCAAACTTCACAGTCTTTACGTGCGATGACATATTCAGGACCCTCCTCACATCTGTTCCAGGAATAAGATGTGCTGTTGCGATGAATGAAGCAGCACCAAAGCTTACAAGAGTTACAGGAAACGATGAAACCATGCGAAAACTTGCAGCCGAGAATGCTCTGAAAATAGCTGCAAGCCACGTGTTTGTTGTTTTTGTTGAAAACGCATTCCCGATTAATGTGCTGAATGCGATCAAATCACATCCGGCTGTATGCAACATTTACGTCGCTTCAGCCAACCCCATAGAGCTCATCGTTGCAGAGACAGATCTGGGAAGAGCGGTGCTTGGAGCTGTTGATGGTCAGAAGGTTGAAAGAATAGAGAATGAAGAAGAAAAGAGGGAAAGAAGAGAGCTTGTTGAGAAACTCGGTTACAGAATTGAGTGATTCTGAATTTTTTGTTATTATTTATATTTCATTTTGGTCGTTTCCCCTGTGTCCGGGAAATTGACGGTATGGACACAGAGCTCTCCATGCAGAACCTTTCCGAAGAACCCTGAATTGAGGAATGCTGAGTACTTGGAAAAATAAAATTACATTTTTTATTTACCGACCCAAAATATTTAATCAAATTTCATCATACCGGAGTACATGATAGACCTCCTCATTGATTTTACATCAAGGCTGGCTGAAAAATACTCCATAGAGAGGGTAATCCTTGTCTCAGATGTTGACATAGAGTTCGAAGGTCTTCAGGTAATCAGGGCTCCCAGACATTACATAGAGACAGTTAAGAACACATTTGCAATAACCGGGTCCTGTGGTTTTACCGAAAGCATAATGTCAATTCCCGGAATATCTGAATTTGTTGAGGCGTTTATTGAGGTCTCGAGTCTTGAGTCAAAGGCAATTGTCTGTGTGTATCTGCCAAACATGAAGGGTGTTTTTCTGATAGATGGTGAAAGCAGGTTGAGCAGAGTTCTAAAGGAGTGTGCAGAATATGCTGACCCAAATGCATTGAGGGCGACTCTCGCCGTTGCTCTCTCCATCGCATTCAAGGGAAGGGAGGGGAAGAGAATAGGTACAGCCTTTGTCATCGGAGATGCTGAAAACGTTATGAAGAAATCAAGGCAGGCAGTTCTCAACCCCTATGAAGGGCATCCAAAGGAGAAAAGAGACATTAAAAATCAGGAAAACTGGGAAAGCATAAGAGAATTTGCCCAGCTTGACGGGGTTTTCATTCTTGATTCAGACGGATACATAATATCCGCTGGAAGATATCTCGACATTGAAGGAGAGATAAGTCTGAAATACGGGCTTGGAGGAAGGCACATAGCATGTGCATCAATAACCAAAAACACAAAAAGTGTTGCAATAGTTGTATCCAGCAGTGGTGGGGATGTTACCATTTTCAGGGATGGTGAGGCTGTTATTGAGATACCCGTATCTCTGATGTGATTTTCAAAAACTGGAAAACCCTTAATACATCACCGACACTTTACCACTATGATTGAGGGAATACCCTTCAGAGACGATCTCCTTGAGAGGTATCTCTGCTCTCATGACATCTCAACTCCTCCACTCTTAAAGCGATTTTTCAAAATCGCAGATGTGGTTTTTCAGCCTGAAAAAGAAGAGGATGTTCTCAGGATCCTGAAACTGGCTGAGGAAAAAAGAATTCCTGTAGTCCCAAGAGGGGCAGCAACCTCAGGGTATGGAGGTGTTATTCCGGTTAAAGGAGGATTTGTTCTGGATTTTACAAGGATGGACAGGTTTGAGGTGGATGAGGATCAGAAAATTCTTGTTTCCGAGCCAGGAGCTGTGTGGTGGGACATTGAGAAAGAACTGAACAGAAAGGGCCTGAGTCTAAGAGTTTATCCAACAAGTGCCCTTTCATCAACAGTTGGTGGGTGGATCGCCCAGAATGGATACGGTGTTGGAAGCTTGGCTTTTGGCAGCATAGCTGAAAATGTTTTAAGGCTGAGAGTGGCGGATTTCAGAGGAGTGAGAGAGGCACAGAACATCCACCTGTACGCTGGACTCGAAGGTACAACGGGAATTATAACGAAAGCATGGATAAAACTCAGGGAGTTTGAAGAAATGAAAGCCTATGCCTTTCACGTTTCTCCTGAAAAAGCAGTGAGTCTCGCATATTCTTCCGGACATCATTCAGCCCTTTTTCTTGACAGAAATTACATTAAAATGAAAAACGAAGTTTTTGACGACAGGATTCCGGAAAGGGATACTTTGGTTATCGTTACAGGAGACAAAATGGATGGAGACGAAACTCTCGGGCAGGAAATATGGGAGTCCAGGTTCTACCCCATGAAAATCAAAAGACTGGGCCCGGGCATTGTGCCAGCAGAGGTCATAATTCCATGTGAAAATCTTCCTGAATACCTCCACAGAATTTCAAAATACAGTGCAGGAAGTGAGGTTTGGTTTATCAGGAAAAATATATGCTCTGTTCTTTCTTTTCTTCCATGGGACGAGAGAAAAATCAGCTACGCCTTCAAGCTGAAATTTTCGTTTAAGGCCCTGAAAATTGCAAAGAAGCTCGGAGGAAAAAGTTACTCATCCGGTCTCTACCTCAGCAGGGAGTCAGAGAATATTCTCGAAAATTATCAGGAGCTTCTCCGGTTTAAAAAAGAGATAGATCCCGATAACCTTCTCAATCCAATGAAGGTATTTCCTTCAGGCATGATTTCAAAAATTATCAGAATTGCAGAGGTGTTCTCATGAAGATTGGCAATCAAGCAATAAACAACGAGGCATTTGTCTGCGTTCAGTGTCATTACTGCAGGATATGTCCCGCGTATTCCGTTCTCAAATGGGAAAGTGTTTCTCCAAGAGGGAGAATGTATCTGTTAAGAGGGATAATAAAGGGGGAAATTGAGCCTGACAGCAGAGTTGTTGAGGATTTTTACAGATGCACAACATGCGGTGCATGTGAAGCGGTTTGCCAGACTTCAATACCTCTGATTGAGGTTTGGGAGAGAGCAAGGTCAGAATTTGTGAATGCTGGAATTGCACCGCTGCCCGTTCACAGAAAGCTGAAAGAGGTTGCTGAAAAAAATGGGAATCCCTATGGTGAGAAAAGAGAGGAAAGGGCAAAATGGGCTCAGAAATATCAATTCAAAAATGATGCTGGAATTTTGTTTTTTGCAGGTTGCACGGCAAGCTACAGAATGATGGAACTTGCAAAAAGTACAGTCGAAATTCTGATGAAGGCCGGTGTGGATTTTACCTATGCAGGCGAAGATGAACACTGCTGTGGCTCTCCCTTTCTGAGAACAGGACAGAGAGACATTGCATACTGGTTTTTCAGAAAAAATTTGGAGGAGTGGAAGAAGAGGGGTGTGAAAACAATAGTAACAACGTGTTCAGGGTGTTACAGAACCATAGGAAAGGACTATCCTGAAATTGCAGAAGAGCTCGGTTATGAATGGAATTTGAAAGTGATTCACACAGTCCACCTGATATGGGAACTGATTGAAAGCGGAAAACTGGGGTTTGAGAGGAGCTATGAAGCTGTCACATTCCATGACCCCTGCCATCTTGGAAGACACATGAAAGTCTACCAGCTACCAAGGAGAATTCTGGAGAAGATGGGATATCAGATTGTTGAAATGGAGCACACAATGGAAAATTCTCTCTGCTGCGGTGCAGGAGGCGGGGTTAAATCTCAGTTCAAAGATTTAGCCTTGCAGATTGGAAAGAAAAGAATAAATGAGGCGATAAAAACAGGTTCAGGAATGGTCGTTTCTGCTTGCCCATTCTGCAAGCTCCACCTCATTCATGCAGCAGAGAAAAAGATTGAAGTTCGGGACATTGTTGAGCTTGTAAACGAGAGGGCAAAACCTTTAAATACTGATTAACCAAAGGGAAAGGAACAGAACGCAGGAGGAGTCGAAATTGGTGGAAATAACAGAAGTTAGAATATATAAATCCAAAGGAGAAGGAGCAGTCAAGGCTTATGCTTCTGTCAGCCTTGATGGGGAGTTTGTTGTGAAGGGTCTGAAGGTTCTTGAAAATGAAAACGGGCTCTGGGTGAGCATGCCTTCAAGAAAGGCGAAGGATGGAAGTTACCAGGATATATTCCATCCAACAAGCAAGGAGGCAAGAGAAAAAATTGTCAATGCAGTTCTGGATGCATACAGACAGGCCTGATCAGGAACTGTTTTTCAAAACCCGTGATGAAGTTTTTATACTGGTATTTTAATTTTCAGTTATGGAAGAGAGCATTGCGAGGATCGGTGTGAGTCTACCAAAGAATCTCCTTGAGGAGTTCGATTCTGTCATTCTGAACAGAGGATATTCTTCCAGAAGTGAGGCAATAAGGGATGCAATAAGGAACTACATTCTTGAATACAAGTGGATGGAGAGGGAAGAGGGAGAGGTTGTTGGCGTTGTCAATGTTATATACACCCATTCTGTAAGGGGAATAAATGATTCAATCATAAATCTCCAGCATGATTTTCATGAAATAATAACAACAACACTTCATGTTCACCTGAGTTCAGAGATGTGCTTGGAGATGATTCTTGTCAGAGGTGACATGAGGGAGATAAAGAAACTTGTGGACAGGATCAGTTCCACAAAGGGAGTAATAAATGTGAAACTCATCACTGCCATGAGAGAATGATAGATCTGATACTGATTGCACTTCTTTTCAGCCTTCATCAGATTTTTGTCAGGAAGGGTGTTGAACACGGAGATGCAAATTACGGGGCTCTTGTCAGCCTTGTTACCACATCGCTTGTATTTTCTCTTCTCTCAGTAAACCGGATCTTTCTAAGTGTGAAATTTGCAGTGCTGATGGTTGTCGCAGGAATTCTTCATTTTCTTGTTGCAAGAACAGCATTCTACAACGCAATAAGCAGAATAGGGGCAAATTCGGCAGGGAGCATTTCCGCAACAAGAATGTTCTTTGCAGTGATGTTTGGCTTTGTACTGGGTGAGGAGATTGGAATCAAGGTTATCCTGATGGCGGTGCTCATTTTTGCCGGAATATATATGATCTCCACTCCGGAAGGTGCGGGAGATTTGAAGGGAATTGTACTTGCCCTTCTGACAGGAATCACAACAGCTCTTTCATCTGCAGTGGTGAAGGCAGGTATGAAGATAAATCCCGATCCTGTTTTTGGAAGTGCAGTTGGATACGTGACATCCACCGTTCTTTTTCCCTTTTTCTTCAGATACAGAAAAAGGGGAGGTGAGAAGTTCTTCATTCCTGCTGGAATTCTCGTTGGAGCTGGGCATTACCTGAGATACAGAGCATTGATAGATCAGCCACTGAGTGTTGTTGAGCCGGTTCTCAGCACATATCCACTTTTCACACTGATTCTAACAGCCCTGGCAATGGGACGGATAGAGAATCTCAGCAGAAACATCGCTATTGGATGTGTGCTTATAGTTCTCGGTATCCAGAGCTATTATTTGCTCTGACTGTGTGTAAAAACAATTCTGTGGATTGCTGTGAGATGTGCCAGAACTGCAACCAACAGCAGGGAGTAATAATTGAGATTGAATAACAGTCCGAAAATGAGGATTATCATTCTCTCTCCCCTTTCAGCGATGCCCACATCACATCTTTCAATTATCTGCTCTGCCCTTGCCCTTGTGTAGCTGACCATAAGCGCCCCGACAACAGCCAGGGATGCAAGAAAAATCTGATCTGCATGGACTCCAATGGAGATTATGATGGCTGCGTCAACGTACCTATCCATGACAGAATCAAGGAATCCTCCAAAGTCTGACTTCAAGTTCTCATTTCGTGCAAGTGCTCCATCAAGTGCATCCAGAAAAACGCTGATTAGGAGAAAAACAACACCCTCTAAAATATTTCCGGAAAGAATGAAGTATGACGCACCCAGACCCATCAAAATTGAGAGGGCAGTGAGGTGGTTTGGTTTAATACCTACATCTGCAATTTTTCTGGTAAGGGGCTGAAAAATAACTGAAACTGCCGGTTTAAACCTGCTCAGCATCCTGTTCCCTTTTGACCAGGGTGCATAGCTCACACAGCTTCAGACTCAGCTCTTCTTCGGTTATCTTTCCCTCTTCGATCTCGTCTGCAATCCTTTTAATTCTCTCTTTCAAAGCTTCAGTCCCTCCCACGCCTCTTTTCCCATGAACGTACTGACTGACTGCTGCTACTGTAATACCCAGCAGCTGTGCTACTTCTTTTTTCTTATACCCCCTTGCAACAAGTTCTCTTGCTATCTCTCCTCGAATTACAGGAATTATTCTGGAAGCGAATACCTCACATGGCGATTTCATATCTTATCTCAGAATTCTTCGATGATAGATTATATAACTCTTACTGACTTTTACCGGCTGTTTTTCCATGAAAAGCTTTAAATAAGCCCCAAAGAAAATATCTGTTGAGATGCCAAAAACTGTGAAGGATCTGTTCATTGAGATTAAAGATACAACTGAACTCATGGTTGATCTCGCTTATTCGGCAATTCTTTTTGACAATGAGGATATAGCAGAGGAGGTTCTTGATCTTGAGGAAAAAATTGAGGAACTTCTGAGAAATCTGAGAGTTGTCTCCATTCTTGCAGGAAGGAGGGTTGAAGAGGCTGAAATGGTATCTTCGATACTCTCAATTGCCTCTTCAGCACAGAAAATCGGTGAAGCTGCGGCTGACATTGCCACGCTTGTTTTAAGAGGGTTCAAGCTTTCCGAGGAACTGATAAACGAGATACTGCTTGAGAGCGAGGAGACACTTGTCAGGGCAAGAGTCCATGAGGAATCCGAAATTGCAGGCAGAACTCTTGGAGAAACAAGGCTTCACAGCAGAACCGGAATGAGGGTGATAGCAATTAAACGAGGCTTTGACTGGTTATTTGACCCTGACAGGGATACAAAGATACTGAAGGGAGACATTCTGATTGCAAGAGGTGATATTTCTGGAGTTGCAGAATTCATGAAGATAGTCTCCGGAACAGTTGAAAAATACAGGGAGACAGAGATAGAGGAGAGGGAGCTTGAAAAATCTGTTGACATACTCATAGAGATGAAGGATCTTTCAGAGCTATCTGTAGATCTTGGGTACTCATCTCTGCTATATTACAATGAGGAGATAGCCAGTGAGGTGTATTATCTGGAGGAAAAAATAGACCAGCTCAAGCTTGAACTTGTGAACTGGGTTCTTCATGCAGTCAGAAAATCTGAGAAGGATGATGATTTTAAGGTTCTGATGTCCCTCATAGATATTGCCTATTCCTCAGAGATAATTGCGGACGCAGCAAAGGAAATAGCGGGAATAGTTGTAAAAAAGCAGGAAATACATCCTGTTTTCAGATCTGCAATGATGGAAAGCGATGAAGTGCTGAGCGTAATAGAGGTAACTAAGGGATGCGAGCTTGACGGCAGAACGCTTGGGGAGGCAAGAGTCGAGTCCAATACGGGAATGCATGTTGTCGCAATCAAGAGGGGAAACAGGTGGATAACAAAACCAAGGGCAACCACGAGAATGGCTGCTGGAGATGTTCTGTTTGCAAAGGGAACGAGGGAAGGGGAGGATCTTTTGAAAAAGATGTGCTCAACTACCTTACAGAGGTCATTAACTTAGCAACAAGGTCTCTTCTTATCATTGAATTTCTTCCATTGGCACATACCATCGTTCTTACACCGATTATATCGGGCTCTATCTCCTTCAGCACTGAGATGTGGCTCCATGAAAGCGATCCTGCAAGTGCGCAGAACATATCCCTTTCATGCGCCATTTTCACAAATTTCCTGAGAGTTTCAGAATCCATGAATTCAAACAGATTTTTTCCATCCTTTATTGCAGTATCAATCATAATGCCATCACAACCCGCTTTGTATGCGGGGTCAGCAATGGAAAGAGGTGAAATTGCACCTATTCTGCTGTGATCAGCATACCCTGCTGCAACAACCATTGCAGAGGGGTTGTAATCTTTTACAGCCTTTACAACATTGCTCATCATTTCAAATACCTGATCTACGGTTTTTATGCCAAAAAGACCCACTTTGATGTAGTCTGCTCCTGATGCAGCAGCACCAAGGGCTGCAAGGCTTGCAGTTCCCGGCTTGAAATCCAGATCGCCAACAGTTGCACTGAGAAGTTTGCCATGCCTCTCCACGAGGTTCTTTACACCTCTGATAACCCACGGGAAGTTTGCGCCAAGAGAGCCTTCAGCAGGATTCTTGACATCGATTATATCTGCTCCACCCCTCACAGATTCTAATGCCTCCTCAAAGCTCATGGGTGAAACCAGCACTTTCATCACATCAAGCCATGTAAAGCTGTATATATAGATATTGAAAATTATCCTCATGGACGTGTACTTCGTGATGGATATAAGAAATGGGAAGGTTGTCGCAGGTAAAATGGGGAAGAGAGATGAATACGGGGAGATTTCAGAAACAAGCAGGATTGTCAGTACTTCAGATCCTGTTGGTGTTGCTGATACCCTCAGACCAAGAAATGTTTACATTGCAGATCTTGACAGAATCGAGCGCAGAGGAGACAATATTCAGGCAATTCTGGAGATTTCGCAGAGAACTGAGAAAACAATAGTCGATCTCGGCTTCGAAAAAATTGAGAAAATCAAATACTCCTTCACACCTGTTTTTGGAACAGAAACCTTTGATTTAAGACGGTTAAAAGATGGAGACTGGATCGTGAGCATAGATGTTAAAGAAAAACTTCTTGACAGGAGTGGAAAATTTGCAAACATCGAGGATATGATTGAATTTCTGAATTCATACAGAATTTCAGGAATAATTGTTCTCCCCATACACAGGGTTGGAAGTCTCACACCTGACCTCGCTGCTGTTGAGAAGGCCCTGAAAATTTCAGACCATCCTGTTCTGACAGGTGGAGGTTTTAAAAGCACACAGGATTTGCTCAGGGCGAAGGAGATGGGTCTTGATGGAGTTCTTGTATCAACGGCATTTCACTTGGGGCTCATCGATATTCAGATACTGAAAGAGGGAAAAATATAGAAAAAAAGATAATACCCCTGTATCATCTCAGAACATGAAACTTATTGCAGGACCCTCATCACCTCTTCTCACTAAGAAAATCGCTGAAAAAACAGGCTTTGAGATTGCTGAGACAGTTTACAGAAGATTCCCGGATGGAGAACTGTATGTTATGGTCAGGGGAGACGATGACAGCTATGCTGTCGTGAACAGCCTGAAATCAAATGAGGACATCGTTTACCTCATGCTCATCTTTGATGCTCTTGAAGGAAAGAGCATCACAGCCGTGATTCCTTACATGGGATATGCCAGACAGGACAGGGCATTCCTCAAAGGCGAGGCTGTGAGCATAAGAGCGGTGGCAAAATTAATTGAAGAGTATGCAGACAGAGTCATTACCGTGAACATTCACAGCGAAAGGGCGAGGGGACATTTCAGAAAACTGACAGAGCTTGATGCCATGAAGGTGATAGGACAGCATTACAGGGGAAGGGACATTGTTATGCTCTCCCCTGACAAAGGCTCCCTGAGCAGGGTGAAAAGAGCAGCAGAAATTGCAGAATGTGAGTTTGACTATCTGGATAAAAGGAGAATAGATGCCGAGAATGTGGAAATGGTCCCAAAAAACCTGGATATTGAGGGGAAGGAGATAGCGATCGTGGATGACATAATCTCCACCGGAGGGACGGTTATTACTGCTGCAGCACAGCTTTCCGGAAAGGCCAAAAAAATTGAAGCGGCATGCGTCCATGGTGTTTTTGCAGGAAATGCTCTTAACAGGCTTTTCTTATCAGGAATAAGCCAGGTAAAATCCACAGACACAATTGAAACCCAGGTGAGTGTTCTATCAATCTCTGAAATCATTTCAGAGGTGCTGCTCGATGAAGTTTGATGTTGAAATCTGGTTCGGGGATCTTGATGCATTCGGACACGTCAACAATGTTGTCTATGCCAGATTCCTTGAAACTGCAAGGGTGAAGTTTTTCATGGAAAAGGCTAGCAAAATTGAAGCTTCATTCGTTCTAAGAAGGCTTGAAATGGATTTTCTGGCACCGATGTTTCTTGATGACGTTGCAGAGGTTGAGATATGGGTTGGAGAAATTGGAACAACAAGCTGGGAATTTCTTTATTCAATAAAGAACAAGAAAACAGGTGAAGAGGTGATAAAAGCTCGAACAATTCAGGTGTGGGTGGATCTGGAAAGCAATCAGAAAAGACCAATTCCGGATGAACTCAGACAGATCCTTCAATCAGAGAAAAGGGGGTAGAATGATAGAGATAGTTGCCATTCTGACAGTAGCCGTTGGATTTTACATGGCATGGAATATAGGGGCCAATGATGCTGCAAATTCCATGGCAACATCCTACGGCAGCGGTGCCTTAACCCTCAAACAGATAATCATAATTGCATCTGTCCTTGAATTTGCAGGTGCGGTTCTGTATGGTAAAAAGGTAACACATACAATAGCAAAGGGGATAGTTCCGATAGATTCCCTCGATCCCCATATCGTTGCAATTGGAGCCTTATCCGCCATCTTGTCTGCCAGCATCTGGATCACAGTTGCGACATACTATCATCTCCCTGTTTCCACAACCCACTCCATAGTTGGAGCCATGGTTGGTTTTGGAATCGCATCTGTGAGCCAGAACTATCTGTCCATTGGTGACATAAGGTGGGATGTTCTTTACAGGATAGTTCTCAGCTGGATACTCTCACCTGTTGCTGGAGGAGTTCTGGCTTTTCTGCTGTTCACACTCATAAAAGTGGCCATAATTGACAGATACAATGTTGTAACAGTTGAAAGGGTATTCAAGTATCTCCAGATACTTACTGCATGCTACATGGCGTTTGCCCATGGGAGCAATGACGTGGCAAATGCTACGGGTCCGATGACAGCTGCCCTTGGATTTCTTGGAGCTCAGACACCCACATGGGTTCTGTTCATAGGTGGTATTGGAATAGCAATTGGAATTGCGACATGGGGGTGGAGGGTCATTGAGACTGTTGGTAAAAAGATAACAGAGCTGACACCTTCAAGGGGATTTTCGGCAGAATTTGCCACAGCAAGCACGGTTCTTTTTGCATCATCAATCGGAATGCCTGTGTCTACCACCCACACCCTTGTTGGCAGCGTCATAGGAGTGGGTCTTGCAGGTGGACTTGCCAGTGTTGACCTGTCCATAGTGAAAAGAATTATAGCCTCATGGCTGTTAACAGTACCTGTGGCAGCAGGCATAACAATGGCAGTTTACACAATGATGGTGGTGTTTACATGAAATTCGTGAGGAGTGTCACCGATGTATTTGGGTACTCTCCCTTTGAGGATCTCCACAGACATGCAGAGCTGTGCGGAGAAGCAGTTGAAAAGCTGATAAAACAGTTTCAGGCGTGTATTGATGGAGACTTTGACAGGGTAAAGTCTCTTGAAAAGGAAATCGACTCAATGGAGTATGAGGCAGACAAAATAAAACATGAAATCAGAGGAAATGTGACAAAATCGCTTCTGATGCCTGTAGACAGACAGGATCTTCTTCAGTTTCTCAAGGTTCAGGACAGCATCATAGACAACACAGAACATGTCGCTCATATGCTCTCCTACAGGAAATTTTCGATTGATGGTGAGATATGGGAGCCAATGATGAATCTTCTGAGAAAGATAGAGGAGACAGTCAGAGAGTATGAGCGGCTTATTGATCACATGAAAAATCTCATAGCAACCTCCTTCTCAAAGAAGGAAATCAGGGACACAATAGAGCACGTTCCTGTTGTTGAGGAACTTGAACACCAGTGTGACAAAATACAGATTGAAATCCACAGAAAAATCTTCAACTCGACTCACAGCAGTGTGATGGAGTTGATTCTCCTCAATGAAATTGTTGTAAAGCTTGGTGAGATTGCAAACAGTGCTGCAAGATCCGCAGATGCCTTCAGATCAATGATCCTGGGGAGATAAACCATGAAGTACCTTGTTTTGATTCCCGATGGCCTTGCAGACTGGAAATGCCAGGAGCTTGGTAACAGAACACCACTTGAGTACGCCAGTCCCGAGAACATGAATTATCTGGCAAAAGAGAGTATCTGTGGCATTGCCAAAACAATTCCAGATGGATTCGAGCCGGGAAGCGATATAGCAAACCTGACAATTCTTGGCATAGATCCGAGAAAGCACTACACCGGAAGAGGGCCCATTGAGGCTCTTTCAATGGGAGTTCCTGGAAAAATCTTTTTCAGGTGCAATCTGGTTTTTGTTGAAAAAGGGATCATGATTGATTACAGTGGAAACAGAATTGGAGATACGGAGGCAAAAGAGGCATTCAGGATACTGGAATCAGAAAAACCCTTTGAATTCGTCCATTTTCATCATGGTGTCACCTTCAGGGGAATCCTGTCATTCAGCAAAAACCTCGGAAAAATTCCCGCAACTCATGCACCCCATGACATCATGGGTCAGAGGATTGAGGAATATTTGCCTGAAAGAAATGAACTTGGTGAGATTCTGATAAGGCTTATGGAATGGAGCGAAGAGATCCTTCAGAGAATCGGGTCGAGAGCTAACATGATCTGGCCCTGGAGTGGGGGAAAGAGACCTGAATTTCCGGATTTCAGGAAAAAATACGGATTGAGTGCAAGCATGATAAGTGAGGTTGATCTAATGAGGGGCATAGGGAAAGGACTCGGCATGAACACTGTGGAGGTTGAGGGTATGACAGCATACATTGACACAAATTACAGGGGAATTGCCAGAGCTGTTTTAAAGGAACTAAGAAAGAGAGATTTTGTTTTGCTTCATACAGAGGGTATCGACGAGGTTGGACATGAAGGGGACGCTGTAAAGAAGGTTGAGGCAATTCTGATGTACGACGAAAAAATTCTCGGCTATCTGCTGGACAGAATTGATCTTGATGAAACAAAAATTCTTCTTATTCCGGATCATCCAACTCCCGTAAGGCTGAGAACCCACACATCCGAGCCGGTTCCATTTGCAATAAAAAACGACAGAAAAGATGATGTAAAAAAATTTTCAGAATCTGAATGTAAAAAAGGAAAGCTTGGACTGATTGACGGGCTGAATCTTATGAAAATTCTTCTTGGAAGATAATTACTGCTCCAATCTCCTGACCTCCACTATTTTCATTGTTTTTCCTCCAGGACATTCAAAGGATTCTCCAACACTCTCTATTATAACGCTTTCATCCCTCGCAATCTGGGCAGGATTGCATAGGTTAAAAAATCCACAGTCTATTCTCTGGCATCTACCGTTAAGTCTTATCTTCGCACCCTCAACAGCGGTTTTTGCATCAACCGCAAGGAGAATTGGAAGTTCAACCACCTCGACAGCTATAACCCCGTCGTCGTGGAGCTGACATGGCTGAATTTCACCATTTCTCAGACCAACAATCTTGTATTTCGCTCCAACTCTGAGCTTAAGGCACACCTTTCTCAATCTGCATGACTCGCACTCTTCCTTACCTCCAAGAAAAATGAATTCTGTTCCTGTTACAGCCCAGTTTTTACCACAAAGGGTGATTATCCTGTTAACCTCATCGGCCATAATTCTACACCTCATACTGGGTATGCATAAACAATATTTAAGCTTTGACTAATACTGAAATGATGCTTGAGGACAGAATAATCAGGCTCCTTGAGGAGCGAAGGTTTGATGGAATACTTCAGGCTGAACTGCCTGAATTGCTGAATGCCTCAAAATCCAGAATTTCGGAAGTACTTACGAATCTCGAACTTGAAGGCGTTATTGTTAGAAAGAAAGAAGCAGGGAAGAACCTGAAGGTATGGCTGAAAGAGTACTCTGAAGGGAGCACAAAGGTTGGAGTACTGAAAGCGGTTGAATATGCAAAACTGGTAAGTTCAGGGGAGTATTCATTCATAATTTACAGAAATGCAATAGACCTCACAAGAGATCTCGCACTGGGTAAGATAGACATAGGGGCAAGTCCCCTGGCCACACAGATTTTGTTTGGTGTGATGATGAAGACAATAAAGATACGGTGTGTTGTGGCAGAGAATGGCAGTGGTGTTGTTTTTGGAGAATCAGACAATGGAATTTTTGCGACAACAGAAATGTCTGCCATGGAGATGAATCTGAGGGCAGTTAGAGACAGATTCATCATAAGGGGTTTCAGATACTGCCAGAGCCCGGAGTGTCTGATTTCAAGCCTTTCTGAAGTTGAGGGAATTGCAATATGGGAACCGTACTTTTCCTCTCTTGACAGAGAAAAAATTCCATTCAGAGAACTTGAAGGAGATTATCCGTGCTGCACCCTTGCATTCAATACAGAGTACCTCAGAAGAAATTCTGAAGCATCCGAAAAGTTTGTTCAGGATTTTGAAAGAGCAGAGATCAATGTGAAAAAAGTGGCATCTCTTTTTAAATTTGAAGAGAATGATGTCAGGAAATCCCTGAGAAGCTACAGATTCAATCCAGAGTACGAGCTGGCAGATATTGCCGAGTACATGAAAAGAGGTGGGATTGAAATATCCACTGAAAGTCTTTCAGCAGTATTTCAGGATTTCGGATAGTTTGAAGAGCGATAAAGGATTCAGATCGCTTTCCTCTCTGTCAACAACAGTCATGACCGCCACCACGTTACCTCCAGAATTTTCAATTCTGCGTATCACATTTCTTGCAGACTTTCCGGTTGTTATGACATCCTCAACAACAACGATCCTCTCTCCCATCAAAATCTCCCCAATTCTATCATCCTGAGTTCCGTGTTCTTTTTTTGCCTTTCTGAATATCACAAGGGGTTTGGATACTTTTAAAGAAAGTGCTACCGCAACAGGAACTCCACCGAGCTCCATACACGCGATTCTATCAAAATTCAGTCCTTCAAGCCTCTCAGCCATCTCATCTGCAATTTTTTTCAGAATTGCAGGTCTGGTAACTGCCTGCTTTATGTCAATGTATATTCTGCTTTTTTTACCTGACGAGAGAATAAATTCGCCTTTTTTTATAGCTCCTGATTCCTTCAGCATTTCCAGAAGTTCAGACATTGGCAGACTTTCACGGCAGAGATTTTTTACCTTTTCCCATTTTGCATCGTCCTCAATTGTTTTGTATCAATGATGATTCCCATGTAAAAGCAGCTCTAAGTTAAAATACCCTCACAAACAATTACA
Source organism: Geoglobus sp. (assembly GCA_015522195.1). Taxonomy (GTDB): domain Archaea; phylum Halobacteriota; class Archaeoglobi; order Archaeoglobales; family Archaeoglobaceae; genus Geoglobus. Next base: position 19,569 of record WAMS01000097.1, read on the forward strand.
CTCCATGATCGAAGTCCCGCCCTACAGACCGCCAAGCGAAGCAAACAGCACGCTCATCAGGGTTACCAGGGGATGTCCATGGAACAGGTGTGCATTCTGCGGGATGTACAAGACGGAAAAATTCCAGATCAGGAATACAGAGGATGTAAAAAAAGATATATTGGCTGCATCAAAGTTTATGCATTCAAATACAGTGTTTTTTGGAGACTCAGATAACCTTGTGCATCCTGACATTGCTGAAATTTCAGAATTTGCCGTTGAAAAACTAAATCCTGAGAGAATAACCAGCTATGGAAGGCTGAAAACCGCATCCTCCATGAGCACAAAAGCTCTGAGAGGTATTCGGAATTCGGGCCTGACGAGGCTTCATTTCGGTCTTGAATCTGGAGATGACAAAACACTTGAGATGATAAAGAAGGGTATAACCTTCAGAGAGGCTGTTGAAGGTGGAAAGAAGGCAAAGAGAGCAGGTTTTGAGGTATCACTGTATATTCTTTCAGGAATAACAGAAAGGTGGGAGGAACATGCACTGAACAGTGCCATGGCTGTAAACGCAATTGAGCCGGATTTTGTCAGGCTAAGAACAATAACTGTCATTCCCAGCACAATTCTCTGGCACAGAATGAAAAAAGGTGCATATGCTCCTCTTGACCCTGTTACAAGATTGAAGGAGGTAAAACTTTTTGTTGAAAACATTGAATGTGAAACCACTCTCTATTCAGATCATGTTTCCAACTACCTCTGGAACAGACGTGGAATTTTCTACACAGGGATCTCAGGAAAACTTCCGAAAGAAAAAGAGAAAATGGTCGACGAGCTTGACAGAGCAATAAGGCTTGCAGCTGATTTTGAAAGAAAAGGTGAGCTGATAGACTCAAACATGCTTGCATCTTCAGGCAGAATACTCCTGTAATTTTGATTACTTCAATCTGTTCTGAAAAAACAACCTTTATCTATCCCGGGACACAACTAACTCTGGTGAGGAAAAAGAAAGAGCTCACACCCAGACTGAGGGTGTGGTTTGAAAAAGATGGAATGCATGTGCTCGGGAAGGGTGGTGGAGAAATACTTGAAGCAATTGAGAGATATGGATCCATATCTTCAGCATCAAAACATCTTGGAATGTCCTACAGGTACGTGTGGGGATACATAAGGAAAGTTGAAAAAATTACAGGAAAAAAGGTTATAAGAACTTACAGAGGGGGGAAAAAGGGGGGCAAGACTGAGCTTACGGATTTTGGAAAGGAGCTTCTTAAAGAGTTCAAAAGAATTGAGGAGTTTGTGGAAATTTCAGGAGATTCTTACGAGGATGAGTGGGGCCTTCTTGGAGTAAAGCTGTCTGCGAGAAACAGGTTGAAGGGGGTTGTGAAGAGAATCAGTGTTGAGGGTGTTGCCGGAAAGGTTGAGATTGAGATCGAGACCCCTGCATTGCTCAAGTCTCTGATAACCTCTGAAGCAATAAGAGATATGGGACTTGTAGAGGGGGATGAGGTTTTCGCCATTATAAAGTCAACAGAAATTATGATAGCAAAAAGGAAGTCAGATTCATATGAGGAGAATTCCAAGCAGATAAACGAGGACAAGTCCTGAAAGAAAGATAATGAAGCTCACTATGGATTTTCCAAGGTCGGTTTCCCTGTGCAGCTCTGGAATCAGATCACTTGTGGAGATGTACGTGAAATTCCCTCCTGCAAATGCGATTATGTATGGAAGATACCTCTCGGCAATAAGGAAATATCCAAGCAGTGCTCCAAAAATGGCTGTTATAGCAGTGAGAAAATTGAAGAGAAGGGCTCTCCTCACAGTATATCCACCAAACACAAGCACACCAAAATCTCCAAGCTCCTGAGGTATTTCATGTGCAACGACAGCTATGGTTGTCATGATTCCCAGGTTCACATCGACAACATAGGCGATTGCAATTGCAACACCATCTATGAAGTTGTGAATACTGTCTCCAATCAGAGCAAGCCTTGTGACAGGATGAATCTGGCAATCAGCCTCGTGACAGTGCCTCCACCTGATTATTCTTTCAAGAAGGTAAAAAAGTATAAATCCAATAATGAAGAACTTCACAGCATTTTCAAGACCAAGTGCAAATGCGGATTCGGGAAGAAGATGAAAAAAGGACGTTCCAAGAAGCACACCTGCTGCAAAGCTTACAAGAATGAATATTATATCCCACATCCTTTCCCTTTTCATCGCAAGGGTTATCATTCCTGTCAGCGAAGCCAGACTTACAGCAACAGTGCTCAGGATTATCAGATACAGCATGCAGTTGGAAACTCAAAAAATGGATATAAAATAATAGTGGAATTTCACCCTAAAATTTTTTGAATCTGTCCGAGCCAGCACCGCAAACTGGACACCTGTCTACCTTTGAATCTGTTGTGTACCCGCAAACACTGCAGATGTAAAGTTCCCCGATGTCTATATCTCTACCCTCTTCAACAGCCTGTTTTGCCTTTGTGTAAAGAGCTGAATGAATTTTCTCGGCTTCAATGGCATAGTGTATGCTCTTCTTTGCTTTGGATTCCTTCTGAAGTTCAGCAACAGCATTGTATGCCGGGTACATTTCATTCACTTCCCAGTTTTCCCCATCTATTGCTACCTGAAGGTTATCTGTGGTCTCGTTCAGGTTTCCAAGCGCTTCAAAATGATTTCTTGCATGTACAAATTCAGCAAAGGCTATTGCTTCAAAAAGTCTTGCAACGTTGCTGAAGCCCTCTTCCCTTGCTTTATCTGCGAAAATAAGATATTTCACGTGTGCCTGGCTCTCTCCTGCGAAAGCTTCGCCGAGAAATCTTTTCGTCATTTCTCCCATGTTACCACCACAACATATGTGGGGAAAAATGTCATAAAAAATTTTTCGAATATGTGTATTTCTGGGAAAAGATTTTATACTATTCGATAAAGAAATAAGCATATGGATGATAAGGACTGGACGATAATAGGCATGCTTACAAAAGATGCGAGAACTCCGCTTACAAAAATAGCAAAAAAACTTGGGATCACCGAAGCAGCTGTGAGAAAAAGGCTGAAAAATCTTGAAGAAAAGGGAGTTATAAAGGGATACACAACCGTGGTCAACCCATCAATGCTGGGTTACAACAGCGTCTCTCTTACCGGAATAGATACAGAGCCCGATAAGTTTCTTGATGTGGCAAAGAAGGTCATGGAATTTGAATTTGCAAAGAACGTTTACATAACAAGCGGCGATCACATGCTGATGGTAGAGATATGGGCCAAGGATGGGGATGAGCTCACAAAAATAATATCTGACGTTATAGGTAAGATTGACGGAGTTAAAAGAGTCTGTCCAGCCATTGTCCTTGAAAAGATGAAATAAATTCTTGGATCATTACATAAATCCACATGAATTTTTATTTTTGATTTCCACATGAAATAAAGGGGGTTAAATTGCCTCTGCCAAAAGTCCTGCAACGCTAACCCTCGAAACAAAATTCATCACGGTGTCTGTTGAGATTATATCCTCAACACCTGCCTTGAGCATCTCAGCATAGACTTCCCTGTTCAGGAGAGCATGTGTGGAGGCAACAAAAATTCTCCTCGCCCCCATGGATTTTAGCTTCTTTGCCGACTGTATCACTGTTGCACCCGTTGCTATTATGTCATCTGCAATAACTACATCTCTACCCTCAACGTCACCGCTTATACTGGAGACCACAACATTCTCGGCATCTATTCTGATTTTCCTTATTATTCCGGGCTCTCCGCCAAGAATGCTGGCAAATTTATCAATCCATTTTGAGGAAATTTCATCCGGTCCAAGGACAGCAGGATTATCCATGTCATGCTCCCTTGAAATGTACTCTGCAAGCAATGGCATGGCAGAAACGCACTCAACCTTGGGAGCCTTTCCGTAAAAATCCACTGCAATGACCCTGTCAAAAACATCCAGTATGTTCATGGCGGTATCGAGAGAATCTGCCTCACCGAATATTGTTGTTTTTCTTCTTGAGTATGCGAGATAGGGAGCAATCAAAACAAGCTCTTCAGCGCCTTTTTCTTTGAGAGTCTCGCCAATGAGCCTTGTCTCAAAAATTATCTCATCAGGGTTGGGATGGAATGTGTTGACGACGGCAGCACTTTCCGGCACCTCGAAAGGAATTCTGACATACTTCTCTCCATAAGGAAATCTTTCAATCTGAATGAATTCAGGATTTTTACCCAGTTTTCTTGAGATTTTTATGGCCAGCTCTCCGTTGGTGCCGGGTATGAGCATCATCCCACATTTTTCATCGGAGCGTATTAAAACATTTGCTTTTATCAGCTGAGGTCACCGCATGCACAGAACACCTCATTAATGGCAGTAAAAAGGTCATAAAAGCCCTGGCCTGTTTTTGCAGATATTCTAATCTGTCTGTAAACCGTGCTCGTGATCTCAACAAACCTCAGAAGAGGCTCAAAGTATTCCCCCAGCACGCCCTCATTTTTGAGTTCTCTAAGATAGTATTCTGGATCTTTCACCTCTCTCAGATCTGATTTGTTAAAGGCAGTTAATGCTGGGATCCCAAGCATCACAGAAACTGTTGCTGACTGTGAAATTGTTGCAGAGTAATGAGATGAGTTTTTTATTCTGGATGAGTCTGCAATGAAAACGCATGCACAGTGGTCTTCAATCCTTTTCACAAGCCTCTCTCCGAATTCTGTGAACACAAAAAGCTCAAGCTGTCCCGGGGTGTCATAAAGAACAAAATCATGTTCGCCATTGATGCAGAGATCATCAATGTGCTCCATTCCAATTTCCATTGATTTGAGAAGTGCCCCATTCACTCCGAGAGAGTATTTCTGCATCACTTCCTCTGTTTTCACAAAATCCCTGATGTCTGCCTTGGTCGCGTATCCTGGTGGAGATGCAGGATCGAGATTGACTGATGCAACACTGTACCCCTGATTTAGGAGATATCGGGAAAAATTATTGGTCAGGAGTGATTTTCCAGATCCAGCATGTCCTATGATGATTACTGAAACACCCATATTGGCTGTACTGTCAGCCGAACAAAAAAGTTTCTTGAGACTTGTACGCAACAAACTTTTTTTATTAAATCTGAAAGAATTCATGTGGTGAAAATAGCTGACATCACCAGCTTCATAACCTGTCCCAGACTGGCTTACTTCAGAATTCACTTTGGTGAGGACAGACCAAACGAATACCATGCTGCGAGAGAGATTTTCCTGAGCCTGAGAAAGGGTCTTGGCTATGAATGGGCTTATGAGAGATTCACAACGCTTTATCCAGACTCGGTTGAGATTTTTAAATCTGCTGCATCCAAGTTCAAGTATTCAAAAGATCTGGAGAGGATTGAACCGTTGGAATGGGAGATATTTTTTGAATCTGAAAAGCTTGGATTGAAAGGAGTTGTTGACGAGATAACCAAAAACAGAGAGTTTATGATACTCATGGTTAAAAAATCGGGAGATGATTTTACCTTCAGGGAAAGAATGCGGCTTGCTGCAGTGTCTCTCATTTCAGGAATCGAATCAGGGTTTGCATACTATGCCTTCGATGGAATGCTGAGGAGGTACAGCATAAACAGAAGGGACAGGTACAATCTTCTCAGACTTGTTGAAAAGCTCAGAAGGATTGAAAAGGGTTTCATGCCCGAACGCAGGGAAACCAAAAAATGTGCGGTGTGCGACTACAGAACCTCCTGCGAAACAGAGCCGACAACGTTTCTTTCCCGCTTTTTTTAAGCACGACACGACCTGATGTTGACCTCCACAACCCTCCCCCGGGGCTCGCTTTCTCTGAATATCTGCCCTTCAAATGTGTACACCTCAACACTCTCCATCAGCCAGCAATCCGGAGGAAGACCGGCTTTCAAACATGTGTGGGTCAGGAATTCCTCCTCATCCATTCCGTGATCCACAGCAACCTGAGGTAAAAGAAGCCCACTGTAGCCTCTGTAAACAACAATCAATCCATGTTTTCCAATCTCTACGGCCTCTGCCCTTTGTTCTGGAGGGGATTCAAGCTTTTCAGGTGGAGTCAGAACAGTGACCTCAACATCAATTTCATCCATCTCCTCCAGCTTCACTGGCAAAAATCTCGGGTCCTGGGTTGCGGCTGAAATTGCTGAATCCACTATTGCCTCATCAAGTCTCTTTACCGGATACGGAAAGCCTATGCATCCTCTCAGCTCTCCATGCTTGTTAAGAGTTGTGAACACGCCTCTTTTTTCTGCAAAAACACCATCAAATTTCGCGTCTACCACTTTTTTTTCTGAAAGATATGTTTCAATTGCCTTTCTTGCCAGTCTTACCGCCTTTTCTCCCTCTTCCAGTGATAGCAACCTCATCGCATTTTAATGTATGCATGATAGAATTTATTGGTTTTCATCCCCGTTTAAGGAGAACTTCTCGAATCTCTGCAACGGGATTTAAGACTGACTTCATGATGAACTATAGGGTTGTTTACTACATCAACCAAAATTTTTTAAGATTAAGCTGTAGGTATGTTTTTAATGAGAGTGGCCGTGAACGCAGCAGGCATATCAAAGACATTTGGAAATTTCACCCTTAACAGCATCACATTTGAATGCCATCGAGGTGAGGTCTTCGGGATTCTTGGTCCAAATGGGGCAGGGAAAACAACAACCCTCAGGATTATTGCAGGTCTTGTCAGACCAGACTCAGGAAAGATATCTGTTTTTGGAAGAGATCCGGAAAGGATGAGGGATTACATAGGTTATTTACCTGAAGAAAGAGGACTTTACAGGAAATGGAAGGTCAGCGATGTTCTGTATTACTTTGCAGAACTGAAGGGAGGAGCGAACACAGAGTACTGGATTGAGAGGTTTGGCATGGAAAAACATGAAAATAAAAAGATTGAGGAGCTTTCAAAGGGCTTGCAGCAAAAGGTTCAGCTTATAATTGCAGTACAGCACAACCCAGATCTTTTGATCCTCGATGAACCTTTTTCAGGACTCGATGCTGTGAACATAAACCTTGTGATGGAGATTGTAAAGGAAATGCGGGAAAAGAGAAGATGCATTATTCTATCAACTCACATCCTCAATCTTGCCGAAAGACTCTGTGACAGGGTTCTGCTCATCAATAATGGGAGAGAGGTCCTTTCTGGCAGAGTTGATGAGCTGTCCGATGAAGAGGTTCAGGAGATCGAATACAGGAAAAATGGAAGAATAATAAAAGAAATTACAGATAGAGATCTGAAAGACCTTCTTAACTCAGGGTATGATATAATCTCCTACCGAAAACGCAAACTGACCCTTGAAGAGATTTTTCTGCGGGAGGTGAGCAGATGAAGAGGGCTGCTGTGATCGCAAGGAGGGAGATCAATGTCAATGTGAGGAGAAAAGCATTCATTCTGGGAGTTATCGGATTTCCAGTACTTATCGGTCTTTCTTTTCTAATTCCAGTACTTTTTATCCAGGAATTCTCAATTCCAAAGGAGTACAAAGCTGGTATTGTGGATCATGCTTCCATTCTTAGCAGAAACGTTATTGAACTGACCGAGGAAATTTACAGTCCTTTTTCCGACTTTACAACCCAGAGAAAGATTGTTTTTGTGATATATGAAAGTGAGGAGGAGGTCAGGAAAGCTCTTCAGAAAGGTGAGATCGATGGGTACTACATAATTCCGGAAAATTTCCAGAGCACGTTTTCAATAAAAAAACACACCAAAGGACTGTTTGATGCCGACAAAAAGCTTGAGCTTGTTATAGCTATGGAATTTGGGGATCACGCTTACAGATTTGCCCAGGGAATAAGCTTTCAGGAGATTGGAAAAAAAGAAAAGCCATTGGATTTTGTAGTTTCAATGTTCATACCACTCCTTCTTTTCATGGCAATATTCACCTCATCTGGATACCTGATGCAGGGGATAATTGAGGAGAAGGAGAGCAGAGTTATGGAAATTTTGCTTTCTTCGGCATCCCCTGAAGAAGTGTTTACGGGCAAATTCGTAGGAAATGCAATCACCGGGCTCATCCAGGCATCAGTGTGGCTTGGGCTTGCCGGATTGTTCTCGGGATTCATGCTGTCTGTCAGATTGATCAGCTCCGAAATAATCATGGTTTCAGCAATCTTCTTTGTATTGGGGTATCTTCTTTACTCCTCTCTTCTTGCAGCAATAGCTTCAATTTCATCATCACTGAAGGAAGCCCAGCAGGCAACATCCGTAATTGTATTCATCGGACTCTTTCCCGCAATATTTCTCAGCCAGATAACATCTCTGAATCCTGAGTCTCCAGCCATAAAGGCTTTCTCTCTCTTCCCACTCACCTCTCCAGCACTCATGCCTGCCATCTATTCTGCTGGATCGGCGGGATTAATTGATATTGCCACAAGCGCAGCAATTCTGGCTCTGACCTCTTATCTAACCCTGAAATTGTCGGGAAAGATATTCAAGTACTATGCCCTCGTTTATTCCAAGCCAAAGTTGAGAGAGGTTGTTTCATTAATCAATCCTAAGAGTGGATCAGATCGGTAAGCTGAACAGCTCTTTTCCAAAAATTCGGAGTGTACTGTAAATAAAAATATTAAAATAATTTAATTATTCATCAATTAACTTTTTTTTCCTCCGCTGCATTATCAGTACACCAAGGATCACGGCAAGCAATACAGCAGGCACCCCAATAAATGGTGATTCTTTCTTCTCTGTGGTATCAGGCTTTTCTTCTGAATTTAATTTCTGTGTTTGCTGCAAATTACCTGCATCAATCATTTCTTCAAGCTTCTTTATCTTTAGCTGGGTATCGTACCAGGCCTGCATCCTGCCATATTTGTCCATCAGCGTATCCACCATACCGTTCCAGTGTGCCCAGTCAGGTCCCATCATGCTGGCACCCATTCTCCATCTCCTGCCATCATGATGCCAGATGTAGTACCACATGAATTCAGGATATTCATCTATTGGATTGCTTTTGTCTGCAAGACCCTCCTGGTATATTTTGTCAAGAAGTGTCTCTGCCAGTTCAGCAACCCTGTTGTAATCTTCCACAACCCGATCATACTCATTGAAGTACATTTCCACCCACCTGGGGCTGTGGCATCCCTGGCACACCTGCATCATGTTCTCTCTGTTCTCCTTCGCCTTAGCTTCATTCGGGCTGTGCTGGCCAACTGCAACCAGATTTGCAGGATACCACTGGGGAGTGCTTATCTTGGGCTGGAGCTCCCAGTAAAGCCTCTCTCCAACGTCGTGGGTAGTGGGTACTCCATTAAAGCC
>WAMS01000098.1 GCA_015522195.1 Geoglobus sp.
AATTTAACTCACTATTTAATGGCAGTGATGGCTAGTCGGTGTATATAATCTGATTGAAATGAAAATACAAGTTATTCTACATGGAAATTTCTCAAGATGCTCTAAAAAAGTCCGGGTTTCTGATGAAATTTCAGACAACCCAAACGACACAACCACACTTTGGGTTTCAAATACGGTTGTCCAGATTAACATCTCTCACAACTATCCACTAACTATTCCTAACTGAATTGTTTTTCAGAACGTATCTGATTCTCTCCTCAAGGCAGAACGCGAGGAGATAGGTCACGGGCTGTAAGACGAGCCTCTTTGCCTCATCTGGCATTTCTGCCCTCACCTCCCTTCACTGTTTCCACAATGAAGACTATAGCGAGAATTTCTGCCGGTTCTTTTTTCCCTCGGAGTTTCCGGAAAAGAATTCATCCAGTTTCCGAGTTTTTCTTGGAAGTCATGGATGGAGATAAAACCAAAGCAAGAAACGCCCGGGCCGGGATTTGAACCCGAGGCGCGGGCTCGACAGGCCCGCATGTTAGGCCTGGCTACACCACCCGGGCATCAGAGCAGAAACTCCGAGACTTTCAGGGTTTTTAAGCATTTTGGTAAGTTTTTGGAAAGCATTATAAATTGCGTTGCAGAGCTAAGAATGTGATAGAGCTCCAGATAAAGACAAAGCTTCCTGAAAACTGTGCTATAGGCCTTTTGCTGGAAATGCAGGACATAATGGCAAGAGTAGAGGGGATCACAGATGTCGGTGAAACCATAAAGGGTCTTTTTCAGGTTAAGGGAAAGGATGTGGACTCACTCGTGGACAAACTGCCTGAAAAATGTGATGCTGTTCTTGTTTCAAGAGATGAGGCAAAGGTGCTTGTCAGAGAGCACACGTGTCTGGTTGCTCTGCCCATAGTTCAGTCCGGCTGCATTCTGAAAAGAATAGACTTTGATGAGGGTGAGATAGTCTGGGACATTATATGCGATGATGAGTCCTTCAAAACACTCATGGGTAAGCTTGAGGAATACGGAGTTGAATTTGATCTGCTTTACAAGGGAAAGCCATCAAAAACCGGAATGACATACAGGGAGGAGGAGATACTTAAATATGCCCTTGAAAAGGGATATTTTGACTACCCGAAAAGAATCAAGCTTGAAGAAATGGCAGATCATTTTGGAATTGCCTCATCAACCCTTTCCGAAATTCTCAGAAGAGGCCAGAAAAAGATACTGGAAAAATACTTCAGAGAAGTTCAAGAATGAACCGCGAAAGCCTTTCGGCATCTTTTCTGCTTTTGATTATTATATCTGTCTCAACAATTTCGCATCTGTCGCTTTCAAAAGAATCCCCGCTATGGACGATCAGCACGTCTATTATCTTTCCGTAGTACTCCAAGAGACCTCTGGGTGATGGAGATAATCCAAGAGCAAACATGAACTTTCCTGCCGGACCGCTAAAGGGTTTGTTTCCAATGAAAGGAGAGACAACAACAACCTTCTTTTTTTCCAGTTCATTTCGTATCCCTTCAAGACCTATTATCGGACCGATGCTTGTTACAGGGTTGCTTGGACCGATGATGACAGATCTGCTTTTCCTGATTGCATTAACAGCCTTTTTTGATGGTCTTGCTCTTTCAATGTTTTCTATTCTGATTCCTGTTACCTCTGGCTCTCCTTTTTTTTCAACCCAGAATTCCTGGAAATGCATTTCACCACAGGGAGTCAGGATTTTTGTTGCAACTTCATCATCTGTCATCGGAATGACGCTTTGAGAAATACCCAAGGACTGGCAGATTCTTTCTGTCACATCTGTCAGACTCAAACCCTTTCTCAGCATTTCACTTCTGAAGATGTGAGTTGCTCTGTCAAGATCGCCAACCATCATTTTTTCATCCATTCCAAGAGATTTAAGCCTGAAATGTGTTTTGAACGTATCCCCCCTGATACCCCACCATCTTTTCTCATCAATCAGTCCTGCAAGGGTGTAAATGACAGAATCAATATCAGGACATATTCTGTTCCCTGACACCCAGACATCCTCTGCAGTATTCACGATAACCGAGAAGTTCTCATAAACCTCCTTGAACCCTGCAATAAGCTTTGGTGTTCCGGTACCACCTGACAGGAAGGTCACCATTGTGAGCTGAAATCTGAAATGGAATAAAAAGTTTGAGCCATGATTCGGATTGCTCAAGAGAAACCAATATATTTTGAGAGATTTTCACTTAGCCCATGATCGGATATGGTAGATTTGTTGTGAGAGGCGAGATTTTTGAGGATTATTTTGAAATCAGGGACAGTCACCTCATTATCGATGGTGATCGCATGAACATTTCAGATGTGAGATTTTTACCTCCCACCATTCCGGAAAAGATAATTGGAGTTGGGCTGAATTACAGGGATCATGCAATGGAACTCAACATGGATGTCCCTGAGAAACCTGTTCTTTTCATGAAATCTCCATCTTCAGTGATAGGAGATGGAGACTGTATAGTTCTGCCGGAAATCAGCAAAAGGGTTGATTACGAGGGAGAGCTTGCGGTCGTGATTGGTGAGAGATGCAGAGATGTAGAAGAAACGGAAGCAAAAGAACACATTCTCGGTTTCACCTGCTTCAATGATGTTACTGCCAGAGATCTCCAGCAATCTGGATGGGACTGGAGCATTTCAAAATCATTTGACACGTTCTCCCCCATCGGACCCTACATTTCAATCTCTGCAGATCCAGCAAATCTTGAGATCAGAACATATCTGAATGGCAGGGTTGTCCAGAGATCAAATACCTCAAATCTCATATTCAACGTCTACAGACTCGTTTCATACATTTCGTCAATCATGACCTTGAAGGAGGGTGATGTTATCACAACAGGCACACCTTCGGGTGTTGGAAGGCTGAAAAGTGGTGACACCGTCACTGTGGAGATTGAGAGCATTGGAAGACTTACAAACCACGTGAGGTGATCATTATGGAGATAAATAAGGAATACAATGCTCACAAAGTTGAGGAGAAGTGGGCTGAGAGGTGGAGTGATCATCTTTACCACTTTGACTGGAATTCTGAAAAGCCACATTTTATAATAGATACCCCACCCCCGTATCCAACAGGAACATTTCACATCGGAAATGCTCTTAACTGGTGTTACATTGATTTCATAGCGAGATACAAGAGAATGAAGGGTTATGAAGTTATGTTTCCTCAGGGATGGGACTGTCACGGGCTTCCAACAGAGGTGAAGGTTGAGGAGCTTTACGGCATAAAGAAAAGTGATGTTTCAAGGGAAAAGTTCAGAGAACTTTGTATCAGATTTACAGAGGAAAACATAGAAAAAATGAAAAAAACTATGAGGAGACTCGGATTCAGCATTGACTGGAGCAAAGAGTACATAACCATGTATCCTGAATATTTCAGAAAAACCCAGGTGAGCTTTGTAAGAATGTACAGCAAGGGTTTGATCTACAGAGGGGAACACCCTGTAATTTTCTGTCCAAGATGCGAAACAACAATTGCCTTGGCAGAAATTGAGTACAAATCCAGCAAAACAACCCTGAATTATGTTGAATTTGACAGGAATGTTGTGATAGCAACCACAAGACCTGAGCTCATTCCTGCATGCGTTGCCATTGCGGTGCATCCTGAGGATGAGAGATACAGAGATATGGTTGGGAAAGAGGTGAAAGTTCCCGGCACAGGTCACGTGGTCAGGATAATTGAGGATGATGAGGTAGATCCCGAGTACGGCACAGGAATGGTGATGATCTGCACTTTTGGTGACCGGCAGGATGTCAGATGGTGGAAGAAACACAACCTTCAGCTGAGAGACATTCTTTCAAGAAACGGAAGGCTTAGTGAGAAGGCAGGAAGGTACGCAGGTCTCACTGTAAGTGAGGCAAGGGAAAGAATACTTGATGATCTGAAAAAGATGGGGAAGCTGCTCAAACAGGAAGAGGTAGATCACAATGTCGGAGTCTGCTGGAGATGCAAGACTCCTGTTGAAATCGTTGCTGAAAAGCAGTGGTTTGTGAAAATCGAGAAGGAGAAGATTCTGGAAAATGCCAGAAAAATAAGATGGATTCCGGATCACATGTTTCACAGACTTGAAAGCTGGATAGACAGCATGGACTGGGACTGGGTTATAAGCAGACAGAGAGTTTTTGCAACACCCATTCCGGTATGGTACTGCAGGAATTGCGGTTATGTTTTTGTTGCAAGAGAGGAGTGGCTTCCTGTTGATCCATCAAAGGACAGTCCAGCAGAGCCATGCCCCAGATGTGGAGGAAAAGATTTTGAGGGAGAGGATGATGTGCTTGACACCTGGATGGACTCCAGCATAACGCCGCTGGCCATAACAGGCTGGCCAGATGATCTGAAGGAGTATCCAACTCATCTCAGACCTCAGGGACACGACATAATTCGAACATGGGCATTTTATACTATTCTTAGAAGTTTGGCTCTTGTCAGTCAGATCCCATGGTATGAAATTGTTGTAAACGGAATGGTTCTCGGAGAGGATGGTAGAAAAATGAGCAAGAGCCTTGGAAACATCATAACTCCTGAAGAGGTCATAGAAAAATACGGGGCAGATGCGATGAGGCAGTGGGCTGCAATTGGTGGTGTTATGGGTACAGATGTGATTTTCAGCTGGAAAGAGGTGGTATCGGCATCAAGATTTCAGCAGAAGTTCTGGAGCATTCTCAGGTTTGCAATGACTCATTTGAACGATTACCAGCCTGATGAAAAACACGAGAAAAAATTGAGAGACACTGACAGATGGATTCTTTCAAGGCTCAACAGACTCGTGAGAGAGGTTGATGAGGCGATGTCAGAATACGACTTTGCAAGAGCCATCAAGGCAGTCAGAGGCTTCACATGGTACGAGCTTGCAGATGACTATATCGAGCTTGTGAAGAACAGACTTTATTCAGGAAACGATGAGGAAAAAATTCCAGCAAAGTACACGCTTTACAGGGTACTTTCTGCACTGATAAGGATGATAGCACCAATAACTCCGTTTCTTGCTGAGGAGTGCTGGCAGATCTTCTCAGGAAATGGAAGCGTCCATAAACAGCCCTATCCTGAAGTCGAGGAGAGATTCATTGATGAAGAGGCTGAGAGAAAGGGTGACCTGATAAGAAAAGTTGTGGAAGAGGTCAGGAGATATAAACATGACAGAAGAATGGCTTTGAACGCTCCAATGGGAAGAATATCTATTGTAACAACAGAAACAATTGATGTGAGAGATGTTGCGGGAGCGTTGAATGCAGAGGTAGAGCTTGTGGACAGCAGCCCTGAAATAACAGTAAGAATTGCTGAACTCAGGCCAAAATACAGCGTAATAGGCCCGATGTTCAGGGAAAAAACTTCAACCATTCTGGCTTTGGTCAAAAAGATGACGGAAGATGAAATGTTAAAGCTTATAAATGATGGGAAAGTTAGTATAGATGTAAATGGTAGCAAAATTGAGCTCAAAAGGGAATGGTTTGAAGTTAGAATGGAAAAGGTTGTGGGAGGAAAGGATGTGGACGTGCTTGAAGCTGGAAACATACTGATAATAATCGACAAAGGTGGTTAGATATGGACGAACAGAAATTGAGGGAGCTGTTCTCTGAAGAAGCAACCTTTCATCACATTCTGAGATGTGTTTTAAATCTCACTCCATCTGAAATTGAGGTTTACCTTGCCCTCCATCAGCATCCAAATGTTGGCGTTGATGAACTTGCCGAGGTGATTGGAAAGGATAGAAGCGGGATTTACAGGAGTCTTCAGTCTCTCATGGAGAAGGGTCTCGTTGAGAGGGAATACAGAATTCTGAAGCATGGAGGCTACAAGTATCTCTATGTCCCGATTCCAATAGAAAATCTGAAGGAAAAGCTCAGAATCGAACTTGAAAGCTGGTTCCAGAAATTGAATGAGGTGGTTGAAGAATTTGAATTTGGATCACAGCAGAAAACATCAGAGTTCTGAGAAAAGGGTTTTGAGCATAAGGGCATCCTCTTCAAGATTCGGACTTTCACAAATAACCGTTCCATCTGCAGAGAATTCTTTAAGAGCTTTAAGGAAACCCATATAATTGAAATCAGATTCTCTGAGGTTCAGATGGCTTTTCTCTCCTTTAAGTCCGTAATCAATTCCGCTTATATGGATGTGCATGTTTCTGATTGCTTCGTCCCCAAGATGTGTCTCCATCTTCTCCATGGCAGCGAGAAACTCTTCCACCGTGTTGAATTTTCCTGTTCTTGCATGGATGTGGCTCACATCAAGACATGGCAGAACAGAGTCAATTCCACTGCACAGCTGGAGTATCTCATCAAGTTCTCCAAACTGTTCTCTCCTTCCTGAGGTTTCAGGTCTTAAAACAACTCCAAAATCTCTCAGATTCTCTGAAAGCTCCTCAACGGCTTCCCTTATCCTTCTGAAGGCAACATCTCTCGTTCTTTTCATGTAGTATCCGGGATGAAAGACTATGCTCTCGGCACCCATAATGCTGCCTATCCTTGCACTTTCAGTGATTCTCTGCATGCTTTGCCTGACCTTTATTTCACTGTCGGCATTCAGATTTATATAGTAAGGAGCGTGGACACTCAGCTTCACACCCAGGTCCTCTGAAATCTTCCTTATGTTCCTTGCAGTCAGATTTCCCATTTTGACCCCTCTGACGAACTGCACCTCCATGCAGTCAAGTGAGAGCTCCCTTATCCTCTTTATTCCATCTGCTGTTCCGGTTCCGTTTGTGGAATTTGGAACTCCGGCTGTTCCAAAGAACATTGAAGCCAGCTCCCTCAGATTACTGGCTCAAATTTTGTTCCGTAATATATTATCCCCTCCTCTCCATCCTCTCCGTATTTTCTGAAGATGGCCCTGACTCTGGTTCCGATTTCTATGTCATCCGGATTGCAGACTATCTGTGAAATCACAGAAGGTCCGGAATCGAGCTTTATCAAAGCCACAACATAGGGCTTCTGAAGCTTGTAAGACTCGGATGAGTCATGGATAACAGTAAATGATACCACAGTACCTGTTTCTCCCAGCTCAACCTCAGCGATTCTGCTCTTCCTTCTGCACTCAGGACAGAGGTTTCTTGGAGGATAGAATTTTTTTCCGCAGTTTGTGCATTCAGTGCCGATCAGATTGTACCTGTATCTGATCTTCCTCCAGAATCTTGGAAGCATGTTATCACCTCCTGAAAATTGAAACAACAGCAGTTGCACCTGTTCCTCCGATATTCACCGCCATTCCCCTTTCAGCCTGAACCTGTCTTCCAGAAGCATCACCTCTCAGCTGGAGAACTATTTCTCCAGCCTGTCTTATGCCTGTGGCTCCAACAGCATGACCACACGCCTTAAGACCTCCTGATGGATTTGCAGGGTACCTTCCATCAATTTCGGTTTCACCCTCTCTCACAAGCATGTGCCCTTCTCCATGTCTGCATAACCCGATATTCTCATAAAGCAAGAGTTCTGTTATCGTGAACGAGTCATGAAGCTCAAATACATCCACATCATTGAGCTCACATCTTGACATTCTCAGAGCCTTTCTTACCGCTGTTTTGACTGCCTTCATCTCAAGTATGTTTTCTCTGCTCTGCAGTGCAATAAAATCGCTTGACTGGATTATTGCGTCTATGAAAACAGGAGTATCTGTGTACTTTCCTGCAACATCCTCACCTGCCAGAATGAGTACCGATGCCCCGTCACTTATGGGTGCGGTATCGAGCATTTTGAGAGGTTCTGCTGTGTACGGAGATGAAAGAACATCCTGAACTTTAATTTCCCTTCTGAACTGGGCTTTTGGATTTTTAACAGCATTTTTGTGATTTTTAACACTTATCCCTGCCAGATCCTCTTCAGTACTTCCGTATTCATGCATGTGCAGTCTTGCCATCATTGCATAAAGCCCGGCGAGACTCGCTCCCGGAAATGCCTCCCACTCCTGATCTATTGTGGAATCCATTATTTCACTTGCAGAACCCACGTCTGTTACCTTTTCTGCTCCAGCAGCGATGACTATATCATGAATTCCGGATGCAACTGAGATATATGCTTCCTTCAAAGCAACACCGCCACTTGCATCTCCAGCCTCAACCCTTACTGATGGTACGTTTATCGATGCAAGTCCTGAGTAATCTGCAATGAGTGCAGAAATATGCTCCTGAGAGATGAACCTCCCACCACTCATGTTTCCAACATACATTGCCTCTATCTCCCTGCCTTCAAGATTTGCGTCCTCAATAGCCTCCGTTCCTGCCGAAATGACTATGTCCCTGAAGCTCATGTCCCAGAGCTCGCCGAATCTTGATATTCCAACTCCTATAACCGCAACCCTTCGCATTCTGTCACCCCATTCTTATCTTTCTTCTCAGCTTCGCGTAAAATCCGTAATCAATGTAAACTCCATTTTTTATCTTTTCCCAAACTGTGGGATTCCTTTCAATCGAATTTATTGCCTCCCTGACCTCAATTATGAATGCATCACTTCCCGCACCACTTCCAAACGATGTGAGAAGAATTCTGTCCTCTGGCTTTGCAATATCAAGCACCGCACAGAATCCAAGAAGAGACGAACCTGAGTATGTGTTTCCTATGTATCTCACAACAAGACCCTGCTCTATCTGTTTCTTATCAAATCCAAGCATTCTTGCCACCCTGACAGGAAACTTTCCGTTGGGCATGTGAAAGACGGCATGGCTGAAATCCTCAGGTTTAAGATTATTTCTTTCCATGATCTCCCTTGCAGCCGTGGATACATGTCTGAAATAAGCTGGCTCTCCTGTAAATCTGCCCCCGTGGCTGGGATATGGCTGACCCTCTCTCCTCCAGAAATCGGGGGTATCTGTTGTGTAGCTCAGCGTATCTCTGATCTCAGCTATAACACCGTTATTTCCAATTAAAAATGCAGCACCACCTGCAGATGCAGAATATTCCAGGGGATCTCCCGGAGCGCCCTGGCTTGTGTCTGCACCTATTGCAAGCCCGTACTCTATCATGCCAGACTCTACCATTGCCATGCAGTTCTGAATTCCGGCTGTCCCGGCCTTGCATGCAAATTCAAGATCTGCAGAATGAAAGAAGCTATTGATTCCGAGAGCCTCACCAACAATGGTTGCAGTTGGTTTTACGGCATAAGGATGACTTTCAGAGCCTACAAAGATTGCGCCGATGGAATTTCTTGAAACTTCTGCCCTTTTCACAGCCTCCCTTGCACACATCACCGATATTGTAGCGGTATCTTCATCTATGTCTGGAACGCTCTTCTCATAAACGCCAAGACCATTTTTTATAGCCTCTGCATTTTCACCCCATATTCTCGCAATCTCATCAGCCCTGATCCTGTATTTTGGGATGTAGGTACCGTATGAGGTTATTCCAACCACTTCTCACACCTCCATGCTTCTGAGTCTTGAAATCAGCTCATTCTCATCTACCTCGGTAACAACCAGATCGATCCCTTCTATCTCGGCGATCTTTATTGCAAGCCTGTCAAGATTTCCTCCATTAACCGGGTTCAGAACGATGACAGATGGCTTCAGGTTGGCAACCCTGACCGCAACAAGAGGAGACCTTCCGGTTGTGACCTTTGTAAAGATCAGTGCCCTTTCACTTGTCAGACCAAACAGCCTGTAAAAATCATAGCTGCTCATCTCAAGAATTGCCCTCAGACTGTCGACAACTGTGTGTCCCATAGCATTTCTTCCAAAATCAGTTACAAGGGTTCCATCAAGACAGTCCGCGAGTCTGGTGGATGAAACCGGATTGGAATACTCGTTCAGATCTATTATTACATCAAACTCAACTCCAATGAGCTCCTTGTATCTTGACAGTGTTCTCCATCCTCTCTCCCTGTCAATTTCGACAAGAGTTTCAACAACCTTTTTGATGAATGCCATTCCCGGGGATTTTCTTCTGTTTGACTCGTAATCGCTTATTACTGATGGAGTGATGTTGAGTCTTTCTGCAAGCTCCTTCTGGGATACATCAAATATCCCCCTCCATTTTTTCATTGAACTGCCGTAGTTGTCCGAGAAAACTATGTTACCTGCGATGAGCTCTGCAAATCTTCTGGCAAGAAAATCCATGGCAACAGATTGATTTGCTTGTATAAAAAACTTGCGATTATCGAATCATTCTTCGACCAAAATCGATTTATATCTCTGGTAGATTATCTCACCTGCTTCGCTTAGAATCTCCCGTGCCTGATAAATGTTTCCATTTTCTATGGATGCAATGGCATGTCCCATTATTCCGAGCAGAGCATTGAAAAATCCAATTTCTATCACAATTCTGTCACCTTTCTGAAAGGATCCGTTCACCGAGTTCTTCAATTCCTCCATTTCCTGGAAGTTCACAAAATTTTTTAAATCGCATGTTTAAAAATTTTCAGAAATTTCAATTCTCGGGGGTGATCACAATGAAAATATGGTACGTTGGTGCTTACGGTATAGTCTCAACAACTGCAATGGTTGGAGGGGTCCTGATAGAAAGGAACGAACTCACAAGAACAGGACTTGTGAGCGAGCTTCCACACTTTGAAGGTATCGGCAGATATGCCCCTCTGAAATTTGAATTTGGCGGTCATGAAATAAGAAAGGCTGAAAATGCCTATGATGCAACCTTCCAGCACTGGGAGGCAAACAGACATTTTGAAGGGCATTTGCTTGAAAAAGTCAGAGATGAGCTTGAAAAGATAAGGGCACAGACAGGGACGGCAATAAATTGCGGTAGCGGTGTTCAAGCTCTTGGAGAACTTGAAACCCTTGAAAGTGAGAACCTGACACTTTCACAAATTGTTGAAAGGCTTGATCAGGATCTAAGAAAGTTCTCAGATGGGGATACAGTCATGATCAACTCTGCCTCCACCGAACCACTGCTAAATTACAGCCAGCAGTATCATGGTAGCCTGGATGGATTCGAGAAGATGATAGAGGATGATGTCAGAGAACATGCATCTGCAAGTATACTCTATGCCTACGTGGCATTGAAGAATGGAATTCCCTATGGCAACTTCACACCAAGTGCTGGATCGTCAATACCGGCACTGAAAGAGCTTGCAATCGAAAAGAAGGTGCCCCATGCAGGAAATGACGGGAAAACTGGAGAGACTCTTGTAAAAACAACTCTGGCACCCATGTTTGCATACAGAAATCTGAGGGTTCTGGGATGGATGAGCTACAACATCCTTGGCGATCTTGATGGACTTGTTCTCAGCCACAGTGAAAACAGGGAAAGCAAGGTGATAAGCAAGGACAGGGTTCTTGAGAAGGTATACGGCTACTCACCCTTCAGCATAACACAGATTGAATACTTCCCATCTCTTGTTGACAACAAAACAGCTTTTGATTTCATACACTTTGAGGGATTTCTTGGCACAAAAATGAAGTTTTACTTTATCTGGGACGCAATAGATGCAATAGTTGCAGCACCTCTGACCATAGACATAGCACGATTTCTGCTTTTTGCAAAGAAAAAGGGAGAACATGGCGTCATAAAGGAGCTTGGATTTTTCTTTAAAAGCCCTATGGATACCGACAATGTGAACACACACTCCCAGTTTGAAGAGCTTGTGAGGTGGTTTGAAGAGACCATGTGACCCTCAAGCATCAAAAAGGTTCGAAAATCATTGCTTTTTTGTTTTTATACCTTTCAGATGCAAACATATATATACGGTTTATAAACCTCTTTAAATATGGAGCCAGATTACAAAATCAAAATTGAAAATGTTGTTGCATCAACCCAGATAGGGGAGAACATAGATCTGAACAAAATCGCAAGAGAAGTGAAGGATGCTGAATATAAGCCAAAGCAATTTCCGGGTCTTGTTTTGAGAATTAAAGAACCAAAGGCTGCAGCACTTGTTTTCAGAAGTGGAAAGGTCGTATGCACTGGCAGCAAGAGTGTTGAGGACGCAAGAAAGGCTGTGGGACAGGTTGTGAAGATCATCGGAAGTTTTGGGATTCCGGTTTTTGAAAACCCTGAGGTGAAGGTGCAGAATATTGTTGCCTCAGCAGATCTCGGTGTTGACCTGAACCTGAATGCAATTGCAATTGGACTTGGTCTGGAAAATATTGAATACGAGCCTGAGCAGTTTCCTGGGCTTGTATACAGATTGAGGGATCCAAGAGTTGTTGTTCTGATCTTTGGTTCAGGGAAAATGGTAGTAACAGGTGGAAAAAATCCTGCGGATGCAAGAAAAGCTGTTGAAAAAATAGCCGAGGAGTTAACCGCCCTTGGGCTTATGTAACCAGTAAAGATCGTGCCCCGGTCTGATGGTGTATTTTCCATCCAGAATGTATCCCTTTTCTTTTATGAACTCAACCTGGCTGGAGGATGTAACAACCACATCATATCTTTCAAGATACCTTGAGGAGAATCCGACTTTCTCATGTCTGAGATACCATGGCAGTGGCCAGTAGTCATTTCCAGGAACAAAAACAAGAACCCTTCCATCGTAGTTCCTGATTCTTTCTGCAAGTGTTTCAACATCTGGCTGAGCCTGAATGTAAATCAGATCATGCTCCGTGTTTGTGCTGTCAACGTATGCCAAGTAGAACGATACTCCTGCGGTAACAACCATCAGAGCCGTAAAAACCCCCAAGACCTCCTTTTTTCCGAGATATGTGGCGTATATGCTTCCGAAAAACGCCATGGGTGCTACAAGATGTGTCACAAGCCATGGAGTTTTGTAATTCATTATATTGTACACTAAGAATGAAGTCAGAAGCCAGTAGAATGCAAAGAGCTCAAATTCCGAAATTTTTCTGTTTTTTAAACGCCGGTAGAACTCAGGCAGTCCGGCCAGAACCATTCCGAGTGAGAGGAACTCGTATTTCAGTATGATCCTCAGGTAATAATCCACAGGCTTCCAGTGATCTCTCTGTTCATTTCTGGAAAACCAGTGAACAAAGGAATCAATTGTTGCCCTCTTTATTCCATCCTTATCTGAAAACCCTGCTGAATAGAGGGTTGTGAAAATCAGAGCCCCGATTAACACTGCAGCGATTATGTGCTTTAATGAATCCTTTTCAATGGAGAAATCTCTCTCATAGAGCCTTCTGAAAAAAATAAACGAGAGAATTGTACCAATATATAGATAACCGTTCTCCTTTGAGGTCAGAATTATGGTAGAGAGTATTATGGCAGTATAAATGTAAACTGGCTTTTTTTCAAACCTGTATGAGAAGTATGAGTAGATCACCCCTATGAAGGAGGCAATCACTATCATGTCGTTTCTGAGATACCTTGAGTAGTAGAGTATTGAGGGTGAAAAAACCAGAACAAGCCCAAATAAGGGTGCATAGCTGTAGAATTTTTTCATTCTGAGTGCAAAGAAAATTCCAGTAAGAGAAAAAATCACAGGAATCAGGCGGGCTGTAAATTTTGAATCCCCCAGAAGTCCAAATATTGCCGCTGTTGAGAAGTATATGAAGGGGCCGTGATATGCAGGATCATATCGGTACTCACCCTCAGTAAGGAGTCTGTAGCTAAGATATCCATGAATGCTCTCATCGTGGTCCATGGGTCTTGCATCAAGAGCGTACAGTCTGGTTATCAGAACCAGAAACAGCAATGCAAGGACTATTTTTTTCATTGAATTTCAAGTTTCTGAGTTGCTGAAAAACTTTACCATGTTTCTGGAAGCTTCACTGACTGTTTTCCGATTTCTCCACATATCTGCCCCTCATCTCTATCTCCCTGAATCTGTCAATGACCTCATCAAATTTTTCATACCGGGAGTACCCTTTGAGAAAGCCATCCCAGAGCTCATCCCAGTTATCAAAATCTGCCTTCAGGGCTTCATAGAACACATGTATATCAATTCCCTTAGCCTCAATTCTCTCATCGTAATATGCAAGGCCGAAGTCAACAAAATAAACCAGGTCAT
Organism: Geoglobus sp.; assembly: GCA_015522195.1. Classification (GTDB taxonomy): domain Archaea; phylum Halobacteriota; class Archaeoglobi; order Archaeoglobales; family Archaeoglobaceae; genus Geoglobus. Next base: position 13,859 of record WAMS01000098.1, read on the forward strand.
TCTTCAGTATCATGTTCATGGGTGTGAGATCTCCATGTACTATTCCGGCAGAGTGAAGTTTTGCAACGTTCTTACCGATTTTCACGGCTATTTCTCTGTTTATCACATTTCTGACTGCTTCACCATCTATTCTCTCCATGACTATTTTGCAATCCTCCACATCGAGAATGATGGGTGTCGGGACTCCCGCCCTTCTTGCGGCGGAGATTATTTTTGCCTCGGAAGTCGTTCTTTTTTTCCTCAGTCTGTCGTCAAGTTCCCTGATGCGATACCTCTTGCTTATCCTTTCTTTCTCAACAAACATCTCATGAATCCTGACCTCAGCCTCCCCACCCAGTACAGTTTTTACCACAGAATCTCGACCTCCTCGATTCTGAAGTCCGGTCTGACCTGTGAATTCTGAACCTCTGTTCTGATTCCGTGTTTTAACATCACAAGTCCTGTGTATGCAATCATTGCTCCGTTATCTCCCATGTACTCTGAAGGAGGAGCGTGAAAATCTGCGTTTCTATCATGGCACATGAGTCTCAGCATTTCCTGAAGTCTTCTGTTTGCCCCTACTCCTCCAACGAGAAGGCATTCGTTTCTGTCAAGATATGCCATCGCTCTTTCTGTCACCTCAACAAGCATTGCAAATGCGGTTTCCTGAAAGCTGAAGGCAATATCCTCGGCTCTGTATCCTTCATCGAAAAGTTTCATTGCATGGGTTACGATTCCGCTGAAGGAGAAATCCATTCCCTTCACAACGTACGGCATTTCGATATATCCCGTGCCTTTTTCAGCAAGCTTCTCAATCTTCGGCCCTCCCGGGTGCTTCAACCCCATGTACCGTGCGAGCTTGTCAATTGCATTTCCTATGCCTATGTCAAGGGTCTCTCCGAAAACCCTGTATCTTCTACCCCTCCTTGCAATGATCTGGCTGTTTCCACCACTCACATACAATGTAACGGGATCCTTAGCTTCCGTTAACCATTTTCCTATCTCTACATGAGCCAAGCAGTGATTCACACCTACCAGTGGCTTTTCAAGCTTCAATGCAAGTGCCCTTGCAACTGTTGCACCTACCCTCAGACAAGGCCCCATGCCGGGACCCTGGGAGAACGAGAAGACATCTATCTCATCAGGTGAAATTTTTCGAAAAATCCTGCTCAGTATCTTCCCAGCTACCTCAGAGTGGTGCTGGGCTGCCTCTCTTGGGTGTATTCCTCCTTCTTTTGGTGAATACGCCTCACCCTCGAGTGCAATAACCTCGTCCTCGCTTACAACCCCCACGCTGAAGTTCCACGCGGTGCTTTCAATTCCAAGGGAGATCATTTCTTGAATTCAGTATATCCGCATTTCCCACATGTTCTTCTGTCTCTGTGTTCGGCAAGAAAAACTCCCTCGCCACACCTGGGGCAGAATTTTCTGTTTCTTACAACCTTATCTCCCTTAATTTCGTAGAATCTGGACACGGCAACCTCTCCCTTTTCATTCGATGGCATCATTCTCCCTCCTTCCTCTCACCAAAATTTCTCTCGAGCACATAATCCTCCTCAACTGCCCTCATATCCTCTTCTGTATCGTACACAAGTGCGTACCCCTCTGCCTCCATTCTTCCGAACTCAGGTTTAATCCATCTCACAACAAGCCTCTCAAGTTCTGCATTTAGCAATCCTGAAAGCTTTTCCCTAACATCTTTTCTTGATGGAGTCACCTTTGTGTCCTCGTACCTGATTCTGAAATAAATCTCCTTTCGTTTCAGCAGAGGGTTGTCCTTCTGCCTTTCAACAAGTATTTCCACGTCTATCACCTCCGGTCAGCATCTTTTTAACCCTATCATCCCCAATCTCCTCCATCTCTTCAACTATTCTGGATATTAGAACTTTATCCTCCTGATTGACGGAATATGCGATTATCCCTCTCCCCGGCATCCCAAACAGCATGAGGCTTTTTTCAGGCAGAATGAGAGCGAGGGGCAGGGCAGCCATATCTTCTTCCCCATCCACAATTATGCATGTTTTTTCACTTTCAACCGCATGAATCAGTGCCTCAACAAGTTCCTCGGTAAGATGTCCCTGTGGATTTTCTACTCTGATCTTTATGTAATTCCCTGTAAACTCCTCCAGGAGATCTTTTTCAGAATTTCCCAAACTGGATCTCTCTGTTTTAAAATCAATTATTGCAATATCAGGCTCAAGGCCTGCCTGAAATGTGTAAAGTGTTACCAGGTCCCCTACTGTGACAAAAATCGCTGCGTTCTCAATTTCCTGAATTTTTTTTATCACTTCCGGACCTTTTCCCTCATAAAGCTTCCCAACAGGTTTTGAAAGCCTGCCTCTCTGATCTACTCTGACTTTCAGCATCTCAGCTCACTATCAGTGCATATTTTCCCGCATACCTTATACCAAGCTTCTTTGCAATTTCACTTCTTTCAGGATCAATGACCACAACATACCCATGCCATTCCTTTGTAAAATCCCTGCTGCCACACACCCTGCATACTGTTGGCTCCTCTGTTATGAATCTGCACTTTTTGCATGCGTACTCTACCATCAGCCACCACTCTCCAGCTTCTCCTTCTCGTCCTGAATCCATTTAATTGCCCCGAGCCACGGCTGCCTCATGGTAAGGCCAATTTTGCTTTTTTCAGGCTCCTTTTCTTTGAGTGAGAGGGCCACAATTCTCGCTCTTACGATATCGCCTTCTTCAACTGTTTTCTTGCTCTCCTTGGCCACCAGTCTTTTGCTCTTCTCGTCGTAATTCAGATAATCGTCTGTGATCTGGCTCATGTGAAGGAGTCCGTCAAGAGGGCCAAGTGATACAAACGCTCCGAACTCCACAATCTCATTAACAATTCCCTCCACAACCTCCTGCATAACCGGTTTGAATGTAATTGCGTTGAAGACAACATCAAAATAGATTCCGCCGTCCCCCTCTATTATTCTGCCTTCACCGATTTCCTCTATGCTTTCAATGCAGACTATCATTCCGTACTCCTTGTCAAGTTTTCCCTGAAAGTTTTCCCAGAGGAGTTCTTCGATTATCTCATCCAGATCCTCTCCAAGCCTGTCGGGAGGTACCCTGACAGTATCTCTGATCTTTATTCTACCGTACATGAGCATCACCGAGAATACGGATAACCAGAGTTGGTTATGGATTATAAATTTATTCCTCACTCCTGAGCGTTCTCAATTTTCTGCCAATAAATTGTCTGAACAGACCTGAAGCGAGATACACATCCCCTGCGAGAATTCTTTTTAAAATGTACCCCGGTCTGAGATAGAATCTTCTGTAAGCATATTTCAGCATTTCGTAAATCCTTTCAGGTGACAGGTGAAAATTTTTGAGAACAGGTTTTCCAGCAGTGTATTCATCAAAATCCTCTGTCAGAAGCCATTGGTTCTTTTTGGCTGTCTCGTAAAGTTCGGTTCCCGGATATGGGGTGAGTACTGAGAACTGGGCGTAATCAGGATTCAGTCTTACCGCTGTTTCAATTGTTTCCATCATCTCTGACTCCGTTTCCATTGGAGCTCCAAGAATAAACGAGCATGCTGCAAGCATTCCTTTCTTTTTTACAGTACTTACGGCGTCCTTTGCTTTTTTAATGTCAATTTTTTTCCTGTAAAACTTGAGAACATTTTCACTTGCCGATTCAACCCCGAAGTAGATGAGAGTGCATCCGGCTCCAGCCATCGTGGATGAAAGCTCACCGCTTACGGTATCCACTCTTGATGAACAGCTCCATCTTATGTCCAGTCCTCTTTCCTTCATCTCCCTGCATATCTCCTCAACCCTTTTTCTGTCTAAGGTAAACGTGTCATCGCTGAATGCAATCTGTTTAGCCCCGAACTCATCCATGAGCCACTGCAGCTCTTCTCCCACCCTTACAGCACTTTTTGCCCTGAATTTCTTCCCCATAAATCTGGAAGTCACACAGTATATGCATCCAAAGGGACACCCTCTTGAGCTGATAACAGGAAAGTATTCAAGCCTCCTTCCAACAACACTGTATTTCTCCATGGGAAGCAGATCATATGCAGGCAGTGGAAGGGCATCAAGATTTTCCTCAAATCTTCTTGGCGGATTGAATTTAATTCTCTCTCCCTCTCTGTAGCATATCCCCCTGAGATCAGTCATACCCCCTCCTCTTTCAACCCTTTCTGCAAGTTCCACAATTGTTCGCTCCCCTTCTCCTATACATACAGCATCTGCACCCTTTTTCAGTGCCTCATCAGGCATAAATGACACATGAACACCTCCGGCTATCACAAAAACATTCGGAAGTTCTGATTTTATCGCTTCAATGTATCTAACTGCCGTGCTGAATGTGGGTGTGGTTGATGTAACCCCAACAATATCAGAATCCCTTACCCTGCTGATGATCTCCTCAAGGCTCAGGTTTTCAACAGCATTGTCAATAAGCTGAACTCTGTGCCCGTCATCTCTCAGAGCTCCGGCTAAGTATGCTATGCTCAGTGGAGGTGTGAAGAATTCAATCTTTTCAGATGTTTCAACCCTTGAAGATGGGTTGATCAGCGATATGTTCATGCTATCCCGGTAAACTGTTTTACACAGTTAATCGTTTTAAAACTACTTAAAACTGGCGATTTAGAAGTTTATTTTTAGAGCGATTATATATTTAAATTCTTTAAAAATTATTTCTGAAGTCTGTTTAAGTCTGCAGGAATGCAGAACCCACCGTTAATTACATAGAATCTGCAAAGCTCCCGAGTGCACATGTATCCCGGAATGACAAATTTCCATTTCCAGCACCAGAACCTCTCCACATTCTCACTTAGCCCCAGGGGCAATATATCTTTTCCCCTCTGTTTTCCTGATTAAGGGAAATATAAAAAATTATAAACTCATACAAATTTCTGTCACTTGGATGAGAGTTGTGATGAAATTCGGGGGCGCAAGTGTAAAGGATGGCAGAAGCATACTTCACTGTACAAATCTCGTGAAAAAATTCTCAAGCAAAAATGAGATTGTTGTTGTTACTTCAGCCATGTATGGTGTGACCGATTCGCTTGTTCATGCCGCAAGAAAGTGCTGTAATGAACCATCGGCAGGATTTATCAAGCTTTTTATTGCAGAGATGATGAAGAAACACTACGATGCCGTTAATGAGGCAGTGAAAAATGACGAGATAAAATCAAAGGTCCTCTCAAAAATAGACAAGCTCCTGGATGAGCTTGAGAAAGTTCTTCTTGGAATCAACTATCTCGGAGAGCTTACACCCAGAAGTCTTGATTATATTCTTTCTTTTGGTGAAAGACTGTCAGCCCCAGTTTTGTCTGCCTCACTCCTTTCATCTGGTGTTGACAGCCTCGCTCTGGAAGGTGGAGATGCAGGAATAATAACCGATGAAACATTTGGCAGGGCAAAACCACTCCCTGAAGTTTATGGAACCATCAAGAGCAGACTGGAGCCATTGATATCTCTCAAAAAAACAGTACCTGTGGTTTCAGGATTCACAGGCGTCACAAAGAATGGAACGATTACAACCCTCGGCAGAGGTGGGAGTGACCTTACAGCCACGCTCATAGCTTCCGCACTGAATGCTGATGAGGTCTGGCTCTGGAAAGAGGTAGATGGAGTGATGACAACAGATCCAAAAATAGTTCCCGAGGCAAAACTGATCAGTGAGATAAGTTATCAGGAGGCAATGGAGCTATCTCATTTTGGGGCAAAAATTCTACATCCAAAAGCACTTGAGCCTGTAATGAAAAAGAGAATCCCGGTCAGAATAAAAAACACCTTCAATCCCGATGCTGACGGGACGGTAATACGGGAAAGCATCAGATCAACAAAAGACATAGTTAAGGCTATAAGTCTGATTGAGAAGGTTTCAATAATCAACATAAGTGGCGCTGGCTTTGATTTTGCAGAAGTTATGGCAGATGTGTTTAAGAAACTGGCCGAAAATAAAGTTCATGTTATAATGGTTTCCCAGAGCTCTTCAGAGCTGAATCTGTCCATAGTTGTTGATGAGTCAGACACCGGCAGGGCGGTGAAGGCCCTTGAAAAAACACTTAACGGTGCAGGAAGGGTGAGCAAGATAGAGGATATTGCTGTCATTAGTGCCGTCGGAGCCGGAATGGCTGGAACTCCTGGAGTCGCTGGGAGGATATTCTCAGCTCTTGGAAAAAACAGAATCAATGTGGTCATGATAAGTCAGAGCTGCAGCGAATACAACGTCAGTCTTGTTGTCAGAAGAGATGAGGGCAGAAAGGCTGTGAGGGTTTTGCATGATGAATTCGGACTTTCTTCCTGAGGTTTTGCTTGGATTTTTTACTTTCATCCCGCACAGAACTGTTTTTAGCTGGACACCAGTAGACCTGATGTGAGATACAAGGCCTCATGGGTTTTCAGATGTCCCTGCTGGGTGTATCTGAAAATGAAATATCCGGAATATGACAGATTTTCTCCTGACTCTGCCAGAAAAGGCAGAATAGCTGAAGAAGAATTTAAAAAATACCTGAGAAAACGAAAGGAGACGTTCAGACACCAGGTTGCTCTTGAATATGCTGCCACAGATTACACAATTGCAGGAAGAGCTGACTTCATCACCCCATCAAGGATTTACGAGGTGAAGCACGTAAACAAATTCAGAAAGCCCCTAAAAAGCTGGGTTGGGCAGCTGAATCTCTACCTCGGAATGGCAGGAAAGGAAAATGGATCTGTTATTGAATTCAATGGAAAGAAGTTCAGGGAATACAGATTTGATTTCAGCAGCAGGCTGTTTAAGGAAAGCATATCTTTTTTCGACAGGATACATTCTGGGAATTACAGGAAAGATCTGAGGCAGTGCAGATTCTGCAATTACTCCTTTATTTGTTTGAAGTGAATAACATCTCCGCATGCCTGTCAGGTATTGCCACAGGCGTTTCTCTCTTCCCCTCATAAACATCCATGCTAACGTAAAGCCCGCAGAAACATCTTCCGTGTTCATCAATGTCATCCTGAGCGTAAACACAGGGGCAGATTATCTTTTTGTCTATATCGTAGTTTCCTGTTACAATTCTACAGGGACAGTACGTTCTGCCATATCTTTTTCTGTTTTCCAGCAGACCCTTTGAAAGTTCCAGAAGTATCTCTCTGTCTGGATTCGGTCTCCAGCCTTTTGATAACGCTATTTTTTCAATGACATTCAGATATTCCTCAGGACTCATTTTTGATCTCCTCCACAAGCCTTTCCAGCTTTTCCCTGTCAAATCCAACTACCACGGTGTCATTATGGACAACAACAGGGACAGCATACATTCCTGCGTAGCTGTAAGCTTCTCTCATTGCCATCTCCTTTTTTTCAGGTTCAAGCTGATCAATGAAGATCACGTCTGCCTTTATCCCATTTTCTTCCAGAAATCTGAGGGTTTTCTTACAGTAAGGGCAGGTTGTTAATGCATAAACTCTGACCATGAATCTTGTGCCGGCTTTATCAGTTATATATTTTTATGCAGGCCTTGCTGGATTAACTGATGAATATCAAAAGTTTGCTGAAATCCTATCAACCCATTCTTTTTTGAAGAAAATAAAAACCCTTAAATAACGATAACATGGCATTATTAATAGTGATAGATTATGAGCGGGATATACCCACCGGAAGAGTTTGTCAGACAGGCAAACATCAGGGATCCGTCCATTTATTCCCGAGCTCACGAAAACTGGGTAGAGTTCTGGGAGGGGTTTGCAGGAGAACTTGAGTGGTTCGAGCCATGGGAAAAATTCTTTGACGACTCTAAAGCACCTTTTTTCAGATTTTTTGTTGGGGGGAAGCTCAATGCCAGTCACAACTGTACTGACAGACATGCCCACAGGAAGAACAAGATCGCCATTCTCTGGGAAGGTGAAAACGGTGAAAAAAGAACATACACATACTATCAGCTGTACAGAGAGGTAAACGCACTTGCAAATGGGTTGAAATCTATTGGAGTTGAAAGAGGTTCAAGGGTTGCCATATACATGCCAAACATCCCTGAAGGAGTAGTATCCATGCTGGCATGTGCCAGAATCGGAGCAACACACATTTACATCTTTGAAGGATTCAGTGCCAGATCTGCAGGATTCAGAATCAAGGACAGCAGGGCAGATTTTCTCATAACCGCAGACGGGTACTACAGAAGAGGTAATCTGATTAACCTGAAAGAAAAGGCTGACAAGGCCGTTGAACTCTCCGGAACTGTTAAAAAGGTTGTCGTTGTTAAAAGGGCTGGAAACAAGATAGATTTTTCAGACGAAAGGGATGTATGGTATCATGATATTCTTCAGAAAAGCAGGTTCAGACCAGAAATACTCGACTCAAATCATCCACTGTTCATAATGTACACAAGCGGATCAACAGCTGAACCAAAGGGAGTTGTGCATTCTACAGGTGGGTATCTTGTTCATACCTACGCCACATCCAAAACGGTTCTGGATCTCAAGGAAGATGACATAATATGGACAACAGCAAGTCTTGGATGGATAACAGGACACAGCTATGCTGTTTACGGTCCCCTTTCCATTGGCTCAACAGTTCTGATTTACGAGGGTGCCCCGGATTATCCTGACAAATGCAGAACCTTTGAAATAATTGAGGAGTACGGTGTCACCATCTTCTACACCGTTCCAACTCTCGTCAGAATGATACAGACGTGCAACCCGTCAGATTATGATCTATCCACCGTCAGGCTCATGGGGACTGTTGGTGAACCGATAGAGCCGGAAACCTGGATATGGCTTTACAGGGAAGTGGGAAAGGAGAAGATTCCTGTTGTTAACACATGGTGGCAAACAGAGACAGGAGGGCATGTCATATCCCAGATTCCAGCGCTAACACCAATGAAACCGGCCTCGGTTGGAAAACCTTTACCGGGATTTGAGGTTGCAATCCTTGACGATGGTGGAAAACACGTCAAGCCCTTTGAAATTGGAAATCTTGCAATAATGAAGCCGTTTCCTGGAATTATGCTTGAGCTGAATGGAGATACAAGAAGCTACGTCAGATTTTACTGGAGCAGATACGGAAAAAGAATTTACTACACCGGAGATTACGCATATGCAGATGAAGATGGGCATATATGGATAGTCGGCAGGTCAGACGATGTTCTGAATATAAGCGGTCACAGAATATCCCTTACTGAAATAGAACAGGTTGTGATAGAAATTCCTGAGATCAGGGAGGTTTCTGCGATAGGTTTGCCAGACAGGGTTAAGGGAAATGTCATCGGAGTATTTGCCGTGGCTGAAAGTCCGGGAAAGAGAACAGGAGAAAAGATAATTGAGAAGGTTGAAAACGATATTGGAAAAATAGCAAGACCGGGATTGATAGTATTTGTGCCAGACCTTCCAAAGACAAGTGGAAAAATTGCGAAAAGAGCAATCTATGATGCCGTTGTGGGAAAAAGGAGATCCGGTTACATTGTCAATCCGGAAACCATTGAACCGCTCATGAAGCTGAAACCCAGTGAGAGGGGAATCGTTGTGGTAGAAACATCAGGAAAATAAAAAATTTTTAAATATTCACCCCTTTACCTGAATTCCATGGGTAAAACCATAGCTGAAAAAATACTCTCAGAGAAAAGTGGACAGGATGCTTTTGCCGGAGATATTGTTATTGCTCAAATAGATCAGATTGCACTGCAGGATGGTACAGCACCTCTCACAATCAGACAAATTCAGACTCTGGGGTTTTCCCCAGATAAGATAAGAGGGGCCGGAATTACCCATTTTTTTGTGGATCACGCTGCTCCATCCCCGAGAAAAGAACTGAGCAATGATCAAAAGCTTATAAGAGAATTTGCAGAAAAAATTGGAGCCGATTTCAACTCACCCGGTGAGGGGATAATTCACCAGCTCATGACTGAAAGGTATGTCAATCCCGGAGATCTCGTTGTGGGTGCTGACAGTCATACATGCACCTATGGAGCCATGGGAGCATTTTCAACAGGTATGGGCTCAACTGACATTGCCATAGCCATCGCTCTGAAGAAGAACTGGTTCAGGGTTCCCGAAACGTTCAGAATAGAGGTTGATGGTAAGTTCAGCAGGGGGGTTTTTCCAAAAGACCTGATGCTTGCGGTGATCGGAAAGCTTGGTGTGGATGGTGCTACATACAGGGCTCTTGAATTTCACGGTGAGGCGGTTGACTCAATGCATATTGACGGAAGGCTGACAGTGGCAAACATGGCAATAGAATGCGGTGCAAAGGCAGGACTTTTTAAAAGTGATGACGAAACCAGAAGATTCTTGGTAGAAAGAGGAAGAGAGGATAGATTCAGACTAATTGAGCCAGATGAAGATGCTGAATACGAGAAAGAACTGTTTTTTGATGCAGGAGATATCGAGCCTCTTGTTGCAAGGCCCCATAACGTTGACAACGTTTCTCCCGTAAGCGATGTGGAGGGTATACCTGTCGACCAGGTGTTTGTTGGAACATGCACAAATGGCAGACTGAGTGACATTGAAATCGTTGCAAAAATGCTTGAAGGCAGAGAAATCGCCGAAAATGTCAGATTCATAGTTGGCCCTGCCAGCAGAGAAATTTATCTGAAAGCAGATGAGCTTGGATACATAAGAACGATAATCTCTGCAGGTGGTGTTATCATACCACCCGGCTGCGGTCCGTGCGTTGGCATACATATGGGGGTGCTTGCCGATGGAGAGGTGTGTGTATCAACCCAGAACAGGAACTTCAGAGGGAGAATGGGAAATCCTGAGGCTGAAATTTACCTTGCGTCCCCAGCAACTGCAGCGGCAACTGCAATTGAAGGGAAGATATCAGACCCGAGGAAGTATCTGTGAGCGCAAATTGCTTAAGTTTTTTATTAAGCAAGGAAGTCTGAAATCCAATGGATGTACAGGCTGAAATAAAAAGGCTTGAGGAGGAAATAAGAAACACTCCCTACAACAAGGCAACAGAGCACCACATAGGCAGACTCAAGGCAAAACTTGCAAGACTTAAGGAAGAGGCTGAGAAGCAGAGAAAGAAGACAGGCGGTGATCAATTTGCAATAAAGAAAGAGGGAGATGCAACTGCAGTCCTTGTTGGATATCCATCTGTCGGGAAATCAACAATTCTCAACGCCCTGACAGGTGCAAAAAGTCAGGTGGGAGAGTATGATTTCACCACTCTCAAGCCCGTTCCGGGAATGCTTGAATACAACGGTGCAAAAATCCAGATTGTCGATGTTCCGGGCATAATTGAGGGAGCTTCAAGGGGAAGGGGGAGAGGGAGAGAAATTCTTGCAGCAATCAGAAATGCAGACCTGATAATCATTGTTGTTGATGTTTTCTCCATTGAACAGATTGACATTATCAAAAAAGAGCTTTATGATGGGGGCATAAGGCTTGATGAAAAGCCTCCGGATGTGGTTATTAAAAAGAAGGCAACAGGTGGATTAAACGTTAAATCAACGGTTAAACTTTCAATTGACGAGGAAACAATAAAGGAGATTCTCAGAGAGTACAAAATTCACAACGGAGAAATTCTCATAAGGGAAGACATTACGATTGACAGGCTTATAGATGCAATTCAGGGGAACAGGATTTACATTCCTTCAATAACCGTGGTTAACAAGATTGATCTTTTTCCTGATATCAGAATTCCTGAAAGCTCTATCCCGATTTCAGCAGAGAAGGGAACGAATCTTGAGAGATTTGTCAGTCAAATATACAGGAAACTTGACTTTGTAAGGATTTTTCTCAAACCACCAGGTGGGAGAGTTGAGGAGGAGCCGATGATCCTCAGAAAAGGAGCTACAGTGGAGGACGTCTGCAGGAAGATCCACAGAGAAATGGCTGAGAACTTCAGGTATGCAAGAATCTGGGGGAGGAGTGTTAAATTTGACGGCCAGAGAGTTGGACTGGATCACAGAATTGAAGATGGAGACGTGATAACAGTTTACTCAAAATAAACTGAAAAATATAGTTTGAGAAATTCAATCAATTTTGATGACTTTTTTGGCTTTCTGCTCCTTTGATATTTCTACTTCAAGAACTCCGTTGTTGTATCTCGCTTTTATCCTCTCCTCGTCAATGTCTGAAGGCAGGGGAATTCTTCGATAAACCTGTCCGTAACTCCTCTCCTTCCTTATGTAGCTTCTCCCTTTTTCTTCCTTTTCCTCTTTTCTCTCGGCTTTAACAACCAGATCCCTGTCTTCGACGTACACCGAAATATCATCCTTCTCAAAGCCTGGCAGATCCACAACAATTCTGAGCCTGTCCCCTTCATCGATAACATCAACCGGAGCTGTCAGCCCTCTTTCAGCACCTGAAGCTGTAAATCTATCAAACTCATCCATAAGTCTTGAGATTCTTTCCTGCATCCTTCTCAGCTCTTCAAACGGGTCGAACACTCTCATTCCCATCACCTCCTTAACTTCATTTCCCTAACCTTATGTTAATGTATATGATATATAAATCTTTCTGTTTGAAGAACCTTCTCGCAATTGAGTTTGAGATAGCGAGAAAGGTTTAAACCACCACTTTCTGACAGATTTCGATGACTGGCTCTGGTTCAGTTATTGAAAAAGTTGCCTTTAAGAGGAGAAGTGTTAGAAAATTCAGGTCTACCAGATTTGATGTTGGCATACTGATGGAATGCATCGACATAGCCAAGGAAGCCCCTTCCGGCAGCAATAAACAGCCATGGCATTTCGTGATTGTTACAGATGAGTCACTGAAAAAAGCTCTCAGAGAGACATGTGAAAAAGGCGAGAAAAGATTTTACTCACATGTCAGAGGTGAACTGGCAGAATGGCTGAAAAGCAGGAATCTTGACTGGAAGAAGGATTTTCTGACCCGGGCTCCATACATAATAGCTGTTTTTGGAGAGAAAAAAGCCCCTTATTCGAGAGAGTCGGTATGGATTGCTGTCGGATATTTGCTTCTTGCACTTGAAGAGAGAGGAATAGCCAGCCTCACATACACCCCTCCAAACAGAGATGAAGTGGCAGGATTATTCAATGCTGTGGATGACTTCAGGCTTGAAGTCCTGATTCCTGTTGGATATGAGGAAGGCTACAAGATAAAGGAGCCAAGAAAGAAACTGGATGAGATACTCAGCTTCAATCATTTCTTCACGAGAGAGGGGAAGAATTAAATAACATCTATACTGCCGTATTTTATGAGAATAGGTATTGTAGTATCGTCCAGCGATCCAGAAACTGTGTGGAACGTATTCAGGTTCGCCAATTTCTCCCTTGATAAGGGAGAGGATGTCAGTGTTTTTCTTCTTGGAAAAGGGGTTGAGGCTGAGAAAATCACCCACGAAAAATTCAACGTCAGGGAGCAGATGGAAAAATTTGCTGAAAATGGAGGCAGAATTCTTGCATGTGGGACTTGTCTGAGAATCAGAAATGTCGAAGCTGAGATATGTCCGATTTCAACAATGAATGATCTTTACGAAATTGTAAAAGATAGCGACAAACTGCTAACATTCTGAGACGGCAATGTTCAACATAGGGAGAAGTTTGAAGAAAAATTTTTAACCTTTTTTATTGTTTTAGATCTGTTTAATTTACCGAGGGTGGGTGTATGAAGGCAAAGGTTCTGATAGTTGAGGATGACGAGGCTGTTCTCGAGACCCTTCAGCTAATGCTTGAAGGTGAATTCAATGTAATTGTTGCCAGAAATGGAGCTGAGGCTGTCAACATCTTTGAATTTGTAAAACCTGATGTGGTTTTGATGGATATTTTTCTTCCCGAAATGGATGGGGTTCAGGCTACAAAGGAGATTCTGAAAAAAGATCCCAATGCGATTGTAATCGGAATCACCGCCTATGCAAGAAGAAGAGGGAGGGATCTGATTGAGGCAGGAGCAAGAGAATTGCTTGAAAAGCCTTTCGGAAGAAAGCTTGTTATTGATACAATTCAGAAATATCTGAAAGATCAGAACCGTTGAAGTGCAATAATGTTATATCCAACATCATTCCAGCCGGGATATGATTCCTGTTTCATACGAAAACCTCTGCCCCTCATGCGGTTCATCTCTGCTGGAAAATGAACTTCAGAGTGGGATCTGTGATAAAACCGGAAGGGGGCTGTGTTCTCATGAGATCGACGATGTATTTAGTGAATTTTCTGAGTTCTTCAGAATGAGTGTTGGAGAGCTGAGAGCATTGCAGAAATTCTGGGGAAGAAGAATACTGGAAGGTGAAAGCTTTACAGCAGTTGCTCCTACAGGAATTGGAAAAACAACGTTTGGCATTGCAATGGCACTTTTTCTGGCAAAAAAGAAAAAGAGATCATACCTGATATTTCCAACAACCGTTTTGATCAAACAAACTGTTGAAAGGCTTTCCGAGTTTTCCAAAAGATCCGGAATAAGGGTCAGCTTTAACAGAAACGATGGAGACGTTGTCGTGGCTTACTACTTCAGTGGGATGAAAAAAAAAGGAAGTTGATGAATTTTACAGTATTCTGTCTTCTGAAAGGTATCACATTCTGGTTACAACCTCAGCATTTCTCTCAAAAAATTTTGACAGAATAGGCGGCAGGTTCAGCTTTGTATTTGTCGATGATGTGGATGCGGTGTTGAAAGCATCCAGAAATGTTGACAGAATTCTTCAGCTTATCGGTTTCAAAAAGATAAATGGAAAATGGACAGGAAAGGCAGATGGCGTTCTGATGGTTTCAACAGCAACAGGAAAACCGGGCATAAAGGCAAAGCTCTTCAGAAAGCTTCTTGGATTTGATGTTGGAGCCAGAACAGTTTTTGTGAGGAATATTTATGACATATATGTCAGGGACTCGGGAATTGGGTCTCTGAAACAGATTCTAAGTGAAATGGGACCGGGAGGCTTGGTATATGCCGGATCATCTGAAAGAGCTTCTGAAATTTTTCATGCTCTTGAAGGTGAGTTTAAAATCGGACATGTTTCGGGTAAATCAAAAAAAGATGTTGAGAGGTTTGAAAGTGGTGAAATCGACTATCTGGTAGGTACGTCACACTACTACAGCTCCATAGTGAGGGGGCTTGATCTTCCTGAAAGAATAAGGTACGTGGTTTTTCTTAAAGCACCGGTTTTCAGGGTGAAATTTGATGAAGTGAAAAAACTGAAATCCGGTTATCTTAAAATGCTTGCCATAGTATTCAGAGATGATGAAAAAGTTAAAAAATACCTCCCCCATCTCGACAGCCTTTCCAGCAGAGAATTTGAGAAATTAAAAGCCATCTTAATAAATAAAATCGAGCATGGAGATTTTGAAGGTAGAAGAAGAGATGTGGTGGTGAGAAAAGGAGAGATTGTGTTTCCCGACATGAGAACATACATTCAGGGTTCTGGAAGAGCATCGAGGCTTTTTGCTGGCGGAATAACCAAAGGAGCATCTTTTCTGCTTGAAGATGATCCTGAAATACTTGATGCATTTATCGAAAGATCCAGAATATTTGACATAGAATTCAGAGATATCAACCAGGTGGATACTGTTTCTCTGATCAAAGAAATTGATAAGAGCAGAATTGAGCTGAAAAAGAAAGATTTTGTGGAAGATGTCGTAAAACCAACACTCTTTATTGTGGAAAGCCCCACAAAGGCAAGACAGATTGCCAGATTTTTTGGGAGAGCAAGCGTTAAGGTTCTGAAGGATGGCAGCAATGTTTTTCTCGCCTATGAGGTTCCAGCAGAAAACAGAGTGCTGATTATAACCGCAAGTTTCGGACATCTGACTGATCTGATAACAGGAAAAGGCTTCCATGGAATCCAGACTGGTGATGCAATACGGCCCATCTATTCCTCCATAAAAAAATGCAGAAAATGCGGCTATCAGTTTACGGAAGAAAGGACGAGATGTATCAGGTGTGGAGGGGAGGATATAGATGATTCCAAGAGCAGAATAAAGATCATCAGAAAACTGGCGAGAGAAACGGGGAATGTGATCATAGGAACGGATCCCGATGCCGAGGGTGAAAAGATTGCATGGGACATAGCAAACCTTCTGAAAGGATGTGGAGATATAAAGAGGGCGGAGTTTCACGAGATCACACAGAAGGCCGTGATAAATGCTCTTAACAGTCTGAGAGATATTGATGAGAATCTTGTGAAGGCCCAGATGATAAGAAGGATTGAAGACAGGTGGATAGGTTTCGTTCTCAGTCAGAAACTCTGGGAGATTTTTGGCAGCAAAAATCTGTCTGCAGGAAGAGCTCAAACACCTGTGCTGGGATGGGTGATAGAGAGTGCCGAAAAAAACAGAAAAAAGAGAAAAATAGCTTACATTCCGGAATTAGATCTCTACATTGAGGACGTGGAAAACGGGGAAATCGAAATTGAGGTTGAGCTCGTGAACAGCAGAAAGGATACCAGAGCTCCGTTGCCACCCCACACAACAGATACGATGCTCAGGGATGCCGGTACAATTCTGAAATTACCAGTCAGAGAAACAATGGATCTTGCTCAGGACCTCTTTGAGAGCGGTCTGATTACCTATCACAGAACCGATTCCACAACCGTCAGTGAAGCAGGGATGAAAATAGCAAGAGAATATCTCCAGGAGGATTTCTATGGGCGAAAATGGCAAGGTGAAGGAGCTCACGAATGCATCAGACCAACAAGATCTTTTGACAGGTATGATGTCCAGAGAATGATCCATGAAGGCCTGATTCATGCTGAAAACATAACCTGGAAACATCTTTCTCTGTATGACCTTATCTTCAGGAGGTTCATGGCGAGTCAGGCACATAATCTCGTCGTTGACGTGAGAGAATACCGCATAAAGGTTAAAGACAAACTGATTAGGGAGGAAAGGGTGGTGAAGGCAACAGGCAGGGCCTATGATCTTTATAAATCAGTCCATGTTAAATGTGAAATTCCAGAAGGAAGGCACAGATTTAAGGCAAAAATACTCAGAATCCCTGAGGCTCCGCTGCTTACCCAGTCGGATCTTGTGTCAATGATGAGGGAAAGAGGCATAGGAAGGCCTTCCACATACTCAACCATTGTTGAAAAGCTCTTTGAAAGGAAATATATCATCCAGAAGTCAGGAAAGCTGATTCCAACTGGAACAGGAAAGAGAATTTACAGCTATCTCGTTTCCAGCTACGGTGAATTTGTATCGGAGGAGAGAACCAGAATCATTGAGCAAATAATGAATCAGATTGAAAGGGGAGAAGCGGATTATTCGGAAACTCTGAAGGATCTTTACAGTGAGATAAGGAAAATTCTGTGAATGCTCCACCAACTTCCAATAACTATTTAAGTTTAAACGTTCAACGTGCTGACAATGGAAGAATTTGAAGAAATACTTGAAGTCGAGCTTGACGAGGAAGAATTTGAAGGTGAGGATGACATCAGGCTGACCGAAATTTACAAGCTTGCTGTTAAACTCATAGAGCATCTTGACAGGCTCAGGAGTCAGGAACTAAAGGAGGCGACATCTCTGATGATTATAAGGGAAATTCTGGCAGATGACAGAATTCTGATTGGACTGGCAGGAAAAATGATTCAGGATCTCAGTCTTGGTTTTGATGACGATCCTACATATTCCTCCTGATTTTTTTGTGGTGCCGGGTAAAATATATTAATAGGTATGTATTAATTATTACGTGGAAACGAGAAAGCTCCAGCTCATTGGCGGCTCCAGCTTCATGGTAAGCCTCCCAAAAAACTGGATCAAGGAGAACGACCTGGATCAGGGAGATGAGCTCATCTTAGACATCGACAGGGACATTATTAAGCTGATGCCCAAAAAATACAGTGAACTTCACAAGGTTGTAAAGGCTGAGATAAGCAGAATCCCCAAGTACGATGAGAACTTTCTCAGAAGACTTATAATAGCCCTCTACATTCAGGGTCTGGATGAGATAGAGATAAAGGACGCCATGATATCCCCCAAGGTCGTTGGCAGAATAAGCAGAATAGCCCATGACATGATAGGAATGGAAATCATAGATGCTGATGAGGATAAAATCGTTCTGAGAAGTCTTACAACAACTGAGTTCAACATAGAAGATGTTCTGAAAAGAATGTCCCAAATAGTATCCGGCATAATCGAGAGCATAATTGACAGCATAAGAATAGACGACAGAGAAGGACTTAAGGAGATAGCCAAGCTTGAGGAGGATACAGACAGGCTCTACCTTTTAGCTGTAAGACTTGAGAATCGAATTTTAAAGGAGCTAATGGCTCCATCAAAGTGGAGCGAGATGAGAAACATTCTTGGAATGCGAATCATAGCAAAGATCTTAGAGGAGATCTCGGACTCGCTGTATGATTTCTCGGAGAACCTCTACTCTGCTGAAGATTATGACAGGATTGCGGTTAGCTATCTGGAAATGCTGAGTACAGTTGAGGATTTATTTGTGAAGGTGATGGAATCCTACATGAATTCAGACATAGAGAAGGCAAATGACATACTTGCATTCTCAAACGACATTGAGGAGGAGCTTCTGTCAAAAATAAGAGAGGGTAAGGACAATCCACTCCTCATATATCCTCTGATTGACATATGCAGAAAAATAAAGAGTATTGGAGAAATATCAATAAACAGAGGAGTCAGAGAAATGATTTCATGCTGAATTGCTTTCAATATCCTTTATACTCTCATACAGTTCAGGCAGAAACAGACCGACATCTGTGACAATGCCAATTGCCTGATGGCTGCCTCTGTCAACCAGCTTTGTGACGGTGGCAGGATTGGTGTCAACACATATTGTCTTTACAGTCGATGGCAGAAGATTTCCGACAGCGATGCTGTGAAGCATCGATGCAAGCATTATCACCATGTTTATACCCTTCAAGGCCTGTTTCATTACCCTCTTCGCCTCCATAACATCTGTTATCACCTCAGGAAGAGGCCCGTCATCTCTTATCGATCCGGCAAGAACAAATGGCACATTTTTAACTATGCACTCGTACATTATTCCCTCACTGAGCAATCCGGATTCAACAGCCTTTTTTATGCCACCGGCAGCTATAACTTTGCTGATTGTGTGAATGTGATGCCTGTTGCCACCAGGTACCGGTCTTCCCGTTCGCACATCCATCCCGAGAGATGTGCCAAAAAGTGCAAGCTCGATGTCGTGAACAGCCAGTGCGTTTCCGGAAAGCAGAGCATCAACATAGCCATCTCTTATCATTCCGGCCAGAGCATCTCTTGCACCTGTATGATTGACCGCAGGTCCTGCAACAACTGCTATCTTCCCACCATTTTTCTTTAACTCCACGATCTCTTTTGCTATTGCTCTCACAACGTTTGATGTCGGCCTCTCAGACGAGACATGGCCTCCCATGAACTCAAAAGTGGATGACTTTCTCGGTCTTTCAGGCAGAATGACCTTCACACCTCTCTCGCCAACGACTATCAGGTCACCCTTTCTGACTTCATTCAAAAACCTGCAGTATGCTCTTTTGTTTTCGGGGTCAACAACAATAACCCTGTCCATACTTATATCCTCAACCTCTATCCATTCCCCGCCAACCCTGACAAGCGTTGGGTTGTTTGTTGTCACGTAAAATCCATCGGGCAGAACCATGTCATCAGGTGCACTTTCAATCTCAGCATCTTCTGCGTCAGGAATCCTCGCACCGAGTTTGTGCAGCTCCTTAAGGATTTCACTGAGATGGTTCTCATCCCTGCCAAAAACAATCATTTTAGCGTAACTTTTGTCATGCTTTCTCTTTCCAATTCTGAATTCAGTTATTTCAAACTCTCCATCAAGATCAAGAATGAGATCCAGCACTTTTGGCAGAATGTTTGAGTCTATCAGATGACCCTCAAACTCAACTTCTCCAGCGATCATTGAAAGAACAGATTCTGAAAAGTTGAAAAGGTTTTTGTTGGATATCCAGAAAAACTAAAGATTTCTTTCAACCCATCTTTTCAGTTCAGCTTTTGGCAATGCGCCGACCACATTGGAGGCTGGCTTACCATTTTTGAAGAATATGAGAGTTGGTATACCTGTGATGCCATACCTGCCAGCAATGGCTGGATTCTCATCAGTGTTGAGTTTTGCAAAAACAACCTTTCCAGCAAATTCCCTTGCAAGTTCTTCGATTATGGGGGAGATCATTCTACACGGCATGCACCATTCAGCCCAGAAATCCACAACAACATTTCTGTGCTTCCTGAGTGTTTCATCAAAATTGCTGGCATCAACTTTTACCGGATGGTCTATGACCTCTCTGGTCTGCTTTTCCGACCCTTCAAGCCTCTCCATGAGCTCTCTTAGCTTTTTCTGTCTTATCTTCTCAATTTCCTCCATAATGCTCTATAGAGAACCATCTATTTTAAGAGCTTTCGGAGAGATGAGGGTATCATCCAAAACCATCACGCCCATATCAACTGCGCATCTGTAGAAGTCATCCTCGGTAATCCTGAGCCACTTTCTGACATTGTTGAAGAACGATCTTTCGATTACCCTGAACTTTCGTCCGGAAATCTCAATCCTTTTTGAATTTCTTGCTATCTCCTTTCTCAATCTCCATCTGGCAATTTTTCTGTTCTGTACCTCGTACACTGCCTTTTCAACATCCACCCCATCAATAACGCATTTCAGAATTATCTCAGCTATGTGATTAATTCTGTCGGGCACTCCAACAACATCACCTCTAAGGAGGATTTTCATTCTCTCAACCTGAAATCCGTTTCTGACAAGCTTTCGGTATATCAGTTCTGTTGTGCCTCTCTTGTTCCCTGATCTGTCAACGATCCCGCCTATGATGTAGCAGTCAGCCCTTTCGCCCTGAAAAAAATCCTCGCCACCCGGATCGAGAAGAATTATTCTCTTGAAGTTTTCTTCAGACAGAAAGTCTTCAGTTCTGGCATACCTTCTGCATGAAATTCCAGCATCAAATCCAGCTACAACAAGCCTGTCGTCCCACATGTACCTCCTCACCACAGACAGGGTTTTTTGAATCTGCTTTTTCAGGCTTGAAAGCTCCTTACTGCTGTGCATGTCCTTCAATGAGCAATCAATGACAATGAATGGGAATTTGTTGAGAATGTCTGAGATTTCATTGCATGATATTCCATCTGCAAATCTACCTGCAATGTATGAGCAGGAATCAGCAAAATTTCCATCAAGATCAAAACAGTACCTGCCCCTGCCTTCAGTTATCCTGAATTCTCCGGAAGCAAACTTTCTTGCCATAAACTGAATTGGATCCTCATCGAGAACCTTGAAGGAGCTTGTTGAAATGCAATTGATTCCCTTCTTCTTCAGGAAATCAACAAAAACATCTCTTAATCTCACAGAACTGGTGTAACATATTTTGCTTAAAAAATGTTTCAAAATCAGGCAAATCTTTCAACAGTATCGTCATCACCAAGATTCAGAGCATTTTTCAGTGATTCAAGCCTCTCGTCACAGTAATTCAAGAACCTAAGAAGCTCTTCCGACCCAATTCTACCGCTTTTCAGAAGAAGCTCCGCATAGTTTTCTGCAATCTCAATATCATCCTTGAACATGAAGTAGGCCGAAACATCCTTCAACTCCAGATATCTGCTGTACCATCTATCAATTGAAGCGTAAAGATAGTCAAGCTCAGAATTCAATGCTTCCACACCCCTTCGCCCCCTCAATCAAGGCGAGATAAAAGGGACATTTTCTGCAATTTTCAAAGCTCTGCTCCTTTTCAGGACATTCAGTGCTTGTGTCATATATGCATTTCATAAAGACAGACTGTCAAAAATTTTAAAAAATGGAGGGAGTTTTACTCCCTCTTCTCAAACCACCTGCAGTTCTTTATAACCGTGTACTTGCTTATGCACCAGTAGAAAGGCCAGTGGATTATCTTGCAGTATCCAACAAGATCTGCCGGTGGGAATTTTGTGTTTGGAATTATTGGTTTCAACCACCTGCACCCCTTGCAGATATGTGGGAACTGTTTGACAAATTCCTCCTGCTCCTCTGTCCAGACTGCCGGTTTAGGTCCTGCATTTTCCGGAAAGCTGAATTCAAACTTTGCATGGGACGTCATGACCATCACTCCTCCAGATGCTCCTCCTCAACCTCTTCTCCAACCTTGAACCTGCCATACACCGGTTTCCCCGGATAGCTGTCCTTCTCCCAGACATCCTTGCTCTTCGTTCTGTCGATCCAGGCAAATCTCCTGCTCTCGATAACCCCGGCCTTCTTTGGCTGATTTGGAGTAGCTCGTATAAACTTCCCTCTGAAGTTTTCCGTCCTTATTCTTGCCTTTCCTGTATACGTCGCCGGATCCCTCATGAGACCGTAGAATGGCCTTGTTTTACCCTCCGTTCCGACCTTTATTGCTTCGTATCCTCTGTCAGGATTGTCTGCGTAGAGTGGAAGAACATCAGCCTCCTCATCAACCTCTGTCGGGCCTTCAAGGAGCATACCGTTTAGAAACCTGAATCTTGCCACTTTATCGCAGCCTGCACACTTCACCTTCCCCTCGAAGTTCCAGAAGTAATACGGATCAAGGTAGTTCACCCATCCACACTCATGCTCCCAGTAATAAACCATCTGCATCACCCCCTCAGATGATTCCCTTCTCCCACAGTTCCTTGAGCTTTGGAAGCGGATATCCAAGCAGCTCGTGATAGATCCTGATGTTGTCGGCTCCAATCGGTCTCCATACCCACTTCACCCTCGGTGGTGTCTCGCTCATCTTCACAGTAGCTCCATGTGTCAGCACATCTCCAAAGATCGGATCGTCAACCCATCTCAGAGTCCCTCTCTCCCAGAAGTGCTCGCATTCATAAACGTCTTTTGCCGAGAAAACGGGGACGGCTATGAGGCCGGCATTGTTGAGGGTCTCCACCACCTCATTCCTTGACTTGTCTGAGGCCCATTCCTCAAGAGCCCGGTATATCTCGATCTGAGCCTCAGGCTTCACCCTCTCCCTTGCACTTGAGTATTTCTCCCACAGATCAGGTCTGCCAATGACATAGCAGAGTTCTCTGAAATCCTCATCCTGGAAGGCTGAGACCATCACATATCTGCTCTCGACACTTATCTGCGGGTTTGGATGCTCGGGTTCATCTGTCTTACCTGTCATTATAATGCCGTGCACCGAAAGCAGCGTATCCCAGTTGCCCCACCTCTGCCTGACAACTCCGAATCTACCGTACAGGGGAAACGCATATCCTGTCGCTCTTGTGGAGCAGCTTATCTGGCTGAGGTCGATGAATGTTCCAAGGCCGGTCTTTCTCCTGTAGTGAGCTGCAGCAAGCACTCCAATAAGTCCTGTCAAACCGGAATACCAGTCAATGAGCCAGTTTGTCTGCTTTGTCGGATGTCCTCCAAAGTCCTCATGCCATCCTGTTATTGCCGCAAGCCCTCCGACAGCCTGTCCGAGAATATCGTAGCTACCACCATATCTTCTCGGCCCGTAATTTCCGAATCCACCAAGATAGATGTATATGAGCCTTGGATTGACCTCCTTGAGCTGTGGGTAACCTATGCCCCACCTGTAGAATGTTCCGGGTCTGTAACATTCTGCCATGCTGTCTGAAATTCTTATGAGATCATAGTAAAGCTCCTTTGCTTCAGGGGCATGATAGTCCAGAGTTATGAAGTACTTGTTGTCATTGGCATGGAGAAATCCCATTCCCGTTCCGACCATAGGTCGGTGGTCTGTCTCTGGCCAGAGGTAGGCTTCGTTGAATGGTGAGGTGTGTCTCATCGGGTCTCCAAGCTTCGGCATCTCTACCTTTATGACCTCCGCCCCGAACTCTCCGAGAGTGGCTCCAACATGGGGGCTGAGGATGTACATGGTTGACGAGATGTGTCTCCATCCCTTGAGCGCTTCAGGCTTCTCCCAGACTTTGTCAGGATCAAACATCCTTCTGCAGTACTCCTCAAAGGGAATTTTTTCCAAGTCATCTCCAGTAACCGGATCTGTATCCCTCGGAGGATCAAAACTCCAGCTTCCGGGTGGGTTAGGATCCCAAACCTTTTTCTCCATCATATCACCTCACTCATGGTACCAGGTAGTAACACCCTCTCTTGCAAGCTTCTTTATCTCCTCAGGCCCAACGCCAAGATATCTCGCGAATATCTCTCCGTTATCGAGGCCAAGGGGTCTGCCAACCCACTTAATCCTTGCTGGAGTTCTGTGCTGATGTGCGAGGGGTGAGTTTGAGATCAGAACCCTCCCGTAGTGCTCGTCCATGATTTCCATAACATGTCCTCTGTAGACGAAGTGCTCGTATTCTGCGATCTCATCTATCATGAGAACCGGAGCTGCTGCAACCTCTCTTGCGTTCATCTTGGCTTCAGCCTCAGCTCTGGTGTTGCTGACAAGCCAGTGAGCTGTGACTGTGTAGGTTTTTATGAGTCCCTCAAGTGCATTTCTTGCAGCCATTTCCTTCAGGAAAGGATCCTCAGCAATCAACCTGGCTCCTTCAGGATCCTCCTGAGCAATAACCTGCAGAATTCTGTACCACAGTCTGTCAGACTGTCCTCCTATCATCATGTAACCATCCTTGCACGGATTCCATGCATACTGATTGAGGTTGGGATCCCACCCTCCAATTCTTGCCTTTATGCTTCCATCATACGCGTACCAGCTTATGTTGAAGTCCAGAATCTCCATGTAGCTTTCAGCTGATGTTGCCTCAATGAACTGTCCTCTTCCGCTCACATTCTCTCTGTAGTAGAGGGCTGCCAGAATCGCAACAGTCCCCCACACTCCTGCTACAATATCGCCAACCCACTCTCCAGATCTCGTTGGGTTTCCTCCAAACTCCCTCGGCAGCAAGTCAGCAGGGAATCCAGTTGAATGGACATACTCACTTGCAGACAGGCCAACAGGATCGAGCATCCACTGTCCGTACTTGGATACCCTGTCTTTCATAGAGCCCCACTGTCCGAGCTGACCGAACCATGCGTATATCAGCTTTGGATTGATTTTGCTGAGCTGTCTGTAGCCGATCCCCCATTCGTCAAATGTTCCCGGCGGGTAGTTTTCAAGGACTATGTCAGCATGAACTGCAAGCTTCTTGAACAGCTCCCTGCCCTTCTCGGTTTCAAGATTGAGTGTTATCGAGTACTCATTTCTGTGCTCGTGGATGAACGTTGGGCTGACCTTCTCTCCGGTGTAGATGTCTTCAAATGCGTACTCCTCCCTGCCAAAGGGGTACCAGTATCTCTGCGGGTCACCCTCAATAGGCTCCACCTTTATCACGGTTGCCCCGAGCTCACCGAGATAGCTTGCCGCAATTGCCCCTGCCATTCCCATGACAGTACAGTCCAGAACGATGAGACCATCAAGGGCCCAAGGCTTTCCAACTGCCTTTCTGTAGTGGATGTTCTCCTCAACGAATTCACCGTAACTGCCATCCGGGTCTCTCGGGTCTTTGACCCACGGGGCATACAGCTCTTCCCTTTTTCTTGGCTCCGTTACAGGCCATGGTCTTGGCAGAAGTGTGTCCTTTACGTCGTTAATTTCCAGTTCCACATACTTTTCCTCATACTTTTCGTCACTCATTCAGGCACCTCCAGACTGAATTTCAAAATTCACTATTTTTGATGACAAATAACATATTAAAGCTTAACGATTTTGTCCAACCCTCTCATAAATCCTCCTGAATTCTTCTATTTCAAAAGCCTCGGCCACACGTCCACATTCATAAAGAGCTGAACCATATAAAGCTCTGTACTTTGGATTGCCATACATTGAAACCAGTTTTTTAAAGAAACCAGCAGCCTTCTCGAACTTTCCGGCATTCATGGCTGCCATCCCTGCTATATACAGTGCCTCTTCGCAGGAGTTTTCGATGTAATTCTGCAGCATTTCTTCAACAGCTTCAATTTCCCCCCTGTCAGCCTTTATGGATGCGAGTCCAAAGATTGCTTCCCTGTCATTTCTGTCCTCAAGTTCAAGATGGGCGGCAAGAGAGTATTCAGCTTCCACAAAAAGTCCTGCTCCAAGTGCAGCTTTTGCACATTCCTTCAAAGATCTGTCAGGTGATAGTTCTCTGATCGCATTGAAATATGATTTCTCAAGTATGATACCTGTAACGTCACCGGATGCATAGTATCCATGTCCGGGGAAGATGTGGTTGATGTTAAGTTTTTTAAGATGTCTCAGCGTTATAATGAAGTTTTTAAGTGATCCTCCCAGGTTTTCATCGTAAACTGGATGGGTTATTACCGCATCTCCTGAAAATAAGATTTCACTTTCACTGCCATACAGACAGATGTGGTCGAATGTGTGGCCGGGGGTATCAAGAACTCTATACCTCTCATCCCCCAGTTCTATCTCCTCACCTCCCTTCAAACCGATCACTTTCACGTTCTTTCCAAAAATTCTGATCCTTCTTTCCAGGACATCTTTCATAGAGGCATGCACAAACACACTTACTCCATCAAAATCTTCATGACTTCTCAGGAGATCAAAGAGTCCCAGTGTGTGGTCATTATGAGAATGGGTGAGAAAAACTGAGGATATTTCTGAGATTTTACCCACCCTGCTGAACTCAAAAAACGCTGTGTAGTCATTTCCGGTGTCAATCAGCATACCGTCCTCTTTAAAGTAGTAGAGATTGGATGAATTTTCAAATCCTTCAAGGAAGTAGATACCCTCAACTCCTTCAATCTGGATCCAGCTGTAATCCTGTTCCTGGAGGTTCATGTTATTCAGCGTACGGCAGGGTATAGGAAAGCTTTAATCTATCCTCTGCCCAGATTCTTCTCTCCTTTATCTCCCCTGAATAGACCTCAGTTTCCTTACCATCCTGCACAACACTCTCCACAACAAGTTCCAGAAAATGCCATGCTGTGAGCTTGTACCTTGCTATGAAATCATGGTCAACAACAACAGCCATTCCGGTGAACCTTGATGTTTCCCATTCAAACTCCTCATTGGGCTCTGCAACAACATCCCCTGTTGATCCAGAATATACCTTTGTAACCTTGCCCTTTATCTTGTCACCGGGTTTAAGGTTGTACTCCTCATAAAGCTCCTTCGGAAGGTAGAACCACAAGGCCTCCTCGTTCTTTGCCCTCACATAACCTCTAACAAGCATTGGATCGTATCCACACAATATCACTCTCATCTTTTCAGGCATGCTATCACCTGACAAACTTCCTCATTATAAACTATTTAAGATTTTTTGTTTTAAATTATCCGAAACTGCTTTTAAATCGTAAAGAGTTTGCAGACATGCCCATGGAAGAGAGAGGATCCGAACTGAATTTTGAGTATGATGGAAAGATGATTAAATGTCAGTTTCTCGAAGTAGCGAAGGGCTACGAGACCGTTGTAATTTTTGTTGAAATTCCTGGAGGAGAACATGCTGGGTTTTCAGTAAAAAAAGGTGACAGAATTGTTGCGAAAGGGGAGATTGCAAAAGCCATACGGGAGGCAGGGATTCAGGGTATTGAAATGGCCGTCCCTCCTCCGGCAGATTCTAACGCCCTTATAATGGTGCGGGTAACCGTCCCTTTCGAGTCAGTTCGGAAAAGATTGATGGAGGTTCTCTTCAAAGAAATCAAATCAAGGGGTCTTGTGTAAGTGAGACGGATTATGCCATCATCACCATTAATAATTTCAAGTAAATGATAAATATTCTCTCCTTTTTCTTGTCCCAATGGGAGATCAGACTGGGACAGGTCAGAGGACTTTTCCAGAATTTCATGCTGTAGAATACACTGACAGAAAGGGAGACAGAGTTGTAATCAGAGAGTATAATCATCTCAAGGATAGAGAGAGACTCATAAAAATGTACGAGAGCTTCACCCCCGAGAACAGATGTCTGGGGCTACCGCCATCCACAAGAATCGGCATCGAAAAA
>WAMS01000099.1 GCA_015522195.1 Geoglobus sp.
GAACTCTCAGGAGCTGGAGCAGGAAGGAGCTTGAGGAGGAGCTCAGAATGCGTGAGAGGGTTCTTCAGTACATGCTTGACAACAGCATAAGGGATTTCAGGGAGGTGGCAAGGATAATTCAGACGTATCAGGTTGATCCGGAGAGGGTGGTGATGGAATTTGGTCTTTAGAAATGAGAACCAGATAACAAAGCTGGCATACAGATTGTTTGGTGAAAGAGCCAGAATCAAGCTGTCCGATTACTACGATCTCGGCCAGAAATTACAGCAGGCTCTCATAAACATACCTCCAGATGTTTACGTGGCAACACAGATTCTCTTTTCATTTATAATGGCAGTAATAGGTTTGATCGTGGGAGCGATTGTTGCGTTCCTCCTCTACTTCTTTTTCGAAATTCCCAAGTTTGACATATACTTCCCTGAACCGTTTCTAACATTCTGGCTCACATACAGGAAATTCTTTATCAGCATAATATCAGCTCTATTTATCGCCATTATATTTTACATGATAGGGCAGCTGATTTTCAAAATCTATCCCGGATACATTGTAAGTGACAGAAAAAGCAAGATAGACAAGCTCCTTCCAAATGCCACCACCTTCATGTACTCACTCAGTTCCGGAGGAATGCCACTGATACAGATATTCAAGTCGATCTCATCATACGAAGATGTTTACAGTGAACTCGCCAAGGAGTTTGGCAGAATTGTCATGGAAATTGAAGCTCTCGGGATGGATCTCAGAAGCGCTCTGACCAAGGCAATTGAGCTGACTCCTTCAAAAAATCTTTCCGATCTCTTTCAGGGTTTGATAACCGTTATAGAAAGCGGAGGTGATGTAACATCCTATTTCAGAGAGAGGGCTGACTATTACCTGGAAATGGCAAGGCAGGACCAGAAAAACTTTCTTGATTTCCTGAGTCTCATGGCTGAAAGCTACATAACTGCATTTGTTGCAGGGCCTCTGTTTCTGATAATAATCCAAACAGTTATGGCAGTTATGGGAGAGTCTGATGTCAATCTGCTTTACGCTGTGGTCTACATGATAATCCCAGTTGGTGCATTCTTTTTCGCTGTTGTTATAAAACTGATAAGTCCTGTGGAAGTTGGAAGAGCCCCGCTTATCAAGGAAAAAAATATTATCGAGCGAGATATTGACGAAACAATACTCAAAAAATGGAGATCATGGAAAACAAAAAAGACACTCAACCCAAAAAAGCTCCTGATTGACCATCCTGAAATTGTTTTCATCTTCTCAGTTCCAGCAGCCATTGTTTTTGCGGTGCTTGGAATAATGCTCTATCCATTCTCCCCAACAATAGACTGGCTATTTCTTGTGGATGATCACATCTTCATCTCAATTGTGATCGCCCTGCTACCTTACGCAATTGCCTATCAGATCCATAAAAGGAGAGTTGGGATGGTGCTCAAGCTCACACCTGTATTCCTAAACAGAATCGCATCAATGAACGAAAGCGGTATGAGCGTTACAAGAGCCATCAGAACTCTTGCAAGAACAGATACAACACCACTGAAAAAAGAAATAGAAAAAATAGAAAAGGATCTGGAGTGGAATGTCAGCCTCATGGATGCGCTTATAAGATTTGCCAACAGAATGAGAACCTATGAACTGACGAGAACAATTGTTCTGCTTGTTGAATCTCTCAGAAGCACGCCCAATGTTACTGAGGTTCTCAGAATTTCGGCCATGGATGCAAGCAATGCAGAACTCCTCAGAAGGGAGAGAATAAAGAACATGTCAATGTATGTGATGATAATCTACATAAGCTTCTTTGTGTTCATAGGGATAGTTTACATAATCTCGACAACCTTCCTCTCAGTTCTGGCAGAGAGCACATCAAAGATAGCAACAGGAGGGGGATTTATGGGTATGGGGGCAATAGATGAGGAATTCTACAAGGGTATATTCATGCATGCTGCTGTTTTTCAGGGGATATTTGCGGGGCTTGTTGCAGGGGTTATGGGCGAGGGAGATTTCTCATCTGGAGTGAAGCACAGCCTTATAATGCTTCTTTTCGCATACTTTCTATTCACCCTTTTCATTTAATGCAATAAACACGGCAGACAGAATCATGGCCGCACCTGCAAGCTGTAAACCGGAAAGAATTTCGCTGAATGCCAGATAGCCAACCATGCCTGCAGTAACAGGTTCTATCAGCGCAATTATGGGACCCTTTTCAACCCTGACCCTTGCCATTCCGTAGCTCAAAAGAATAAATGGAATCGCAGTTGGAATTAGTCCAAGACCGAGAATCAGAGGTATGCTGCCCGTCTCAAATCTGAAGAAGGGTACAAGGATTGTCATACCAACTGCAAGGTTGGAAAAGGTAATCTGAATGGGACTGTAGGTCCTTCCAATCTTGCTGAGCATGATAAAAACACCTGCATAAGCAACACCCGATAGAATACCAGAAATCAAACCTATATTAAGTTCCTTTTCCGGCAATAAAAGGAGATACAATCCAGCAATCCCTATAACAAGAGAGATGACAGAGTTTTTTGAGATTCTCCCCTGAAAAATGGAGTAAACCATCACATAAATCGGTGCCATGTAAAGAAGCAACGCAGCCATTGCAGCGCTCAGGTGCGTGATGGCAGTAATGTACAGAAAAACCTCGGTGACGTTAAACAAACCAAGCATGACAAGACTGATGCTGAAAACAGGCCTTTCCCGCCTAATGAGTAAAAAAAGGCCAACAAAGAATGCACCAAAAAACATTCTGTAAAAGGTGGATGAAACCGGTGGGAGTGAAAGCGATTTTATGAAAAACGGTAAAGTTCCCATCATCACTGCTGAGATGAGTACAGCTCCTTCACCTCTCATTATGATTAAAAAAACAGATTGATCATATTTAATTTTATGTTCACAACATCTGTGAAGATGGTGGGCACGCCTCGGGTCGACCCTTCCAGCAGAGAGCTACCCCTCCGGCCTCCATCCTCCCCGCTCCCCTGGAAGCGCTGAGCGTCCGGGGTGAGCCTGCTCCCTTCCGGGCCTGAGCCAGTGCCCCCGGCAAATACGGTGGACATCTCCTCCGAGAAGCCCGACCGTAACCGTCAGCCCTCCAGGACGGGGATTCTACGAAGGCCGGAGGTTCACTCCCTGCCTTCCAGGTCTTCCCTCGGCTTCGGCTCCCGCGTATCGGCGATTTCGGGTTACAGGGGACGCCGAACCCCCCAGCCTAGCCCACCGAAAATCATTACAGAGGATGGGTATAAAACATTAATCAATCATTCATTTCTCAGCCACAAGGCTGGCAAGAATTTTCCCCTCCTCAGTCAGAGTGAGAACTTCATCAGATTCGTCAACACACCCGCTGTTCCGAAGCACATCGATGTGATACCTGAGTATCCTCTCGTCAACATTCAAGAGCTTTTTTAGCTCTGAAAAATTCATATCACCTTCAATCATATGTTTCAGGATTTTTCTTCTTATGGAGTTGTTTATTGCCATTTTAAATCTTCTTCTGAATTCTTCTGCTTCTTCAGGAGATCCAGCACTTATCCAGTCTTCAAATCTCATCAATTCTCTCTCAGAACATGTGGAGATTAATTTTTCCCCTCACTATTTGGGAAGTCTGTATACTTCAGAATGGACAGTATTGCACCGTGCTCCGGTATTGACTTGCAGAGCCAAGGTGGAAAGTGCGCATTTACAGGAATGTAATCGGTGAAATTTGAAAACCCTGAAAATAAATGGATGCATATTCTTGATGAGCTAAAAAGGACTGAAATTCCCTAAGAACACTGTACAAAAGATGCCATCAGATGATGTAAAGAGATTCAGAATATTCCTGGAGGAGAGGAGAATAAAAAAACCAGAGGAGCGTGTTGCTGGGGAGATGGTGAAGCTGGCTGGTAGATTACTGACAGAGAATTGAGAGTTGATGTGAAAACCGAGCCCTTTCAGAGCCTGAAAAATGGGAAACTTATTTAAATAATATTTCAGGATGTTTATCAAGATGATTGAAACCTGGGAAGAATACAGGATTATCAATTCAGCACTGGAAGAGCTCGTGAATGGTCTCAGAACCCTTCCTAAGGTAAAAAAAGCTGTCAACCACCTCATAAAAGCCGGTGGAAAGAGAACAAGACCCATAATCGTTCTTTTAAGTGGAAAGCTTGGAGGCGGGGATTACAGATCCCTGATTGACATGGCCCTTGCTGTCGAGCTCATCCATACTGCAAGTCTTGCCCATGATGACATTATAGACAGAGGAGTCGTCAGGAGAAATGTGGAGACATTGAACGTTAAATATGATCCAGCCCTTGCCATGCTTGTTGGAGACTGGCTAATTTCAAAATCGGTTGAACTCACATCCAAATATGGAAATGAAGTCGTGAAAAATTTTGCCCGCACGGGAATGGTTATGAGTGAAGGAGAAATAATGGATGTTTACAGCCTAAAAGAAGAATTTGGAGAAAATGAATACTACAGATGTATCGAATCCAAAACTGCGTCTCTATTTGCCTATGCAGCCAAAAACGCCTACAAGTACATTACAGGTGATGAAAGGAAAGCAGAGATACTTTATCAGTATGGATTGAATCTCGGAAGAGCTTATCAGCTTGTAGATGATTTTCTGGAGTTTCTTGACATCTTTGAAGATAAAAAAAGCGAGTTTGAATCGACGACACTTCCAATGCTTCTTGAAAGAAAGTTCGGTTTTGAGGAATCTGTTAAAATGATGCTGAATCTTATCAGAGAATTCATAGAGAGGAGTAAAAAAGCATTGGAGGTATTTCCGTCATCTGAAGCGAAGGAAAAGCTCATCTACCTTATAAACTACATGACTGTTGACATGATAAGGAACTATGCTTCAAAAGACGGGAGGATGGTGTCACTTATAGAGTCTCACTATCTTTGACGAGTTTTTCAGAGCTCTCTCCACGTCATCCACTCCCGACCCCTTCAGAATCTCAACAGCCTGTTTTTCCAGAATAAAATCAGATGGCGAGTGGGCATCTGTGTTTATCACCAGCTCAACCCCAAACTCCTGCGAAATTTTTGCAACATGACCGTTCGTGAGGCAGTGACCTCTTCTTGAAGTTATCTCAAAGAAAACCCCGTTTTCAGATGCTTTTTCAGCGGTTTTTTCATCCACAAGACCGGGATGAGCGAGTATGTCTATCTCTTCCTGAACCGACACGAAATTGGTTCCGCTTCTAACAGGCTCGACAAGCGTTTCACCATGAACAACAACAAGCTCAGCTCCGATTTTTCTTGCAGTTTTAACGGCCCTTGGTATGAGTCTTGGAGGGAGGTGTGTTAGCTCAATACCTGCAACCATTGTCAGCCCGTAATCATCTGCATGTTCCTTGAATTTCAGCATTGAATTTACTATGAATTCCATGTTTGAAAAATCAGCATGATCAGTTATGGCAAAGGCCTCATGTCCCAGCTCTGAAAGTCTTCTTGCTATTTCTGAGGGTATGAGCTCACCATCACTGAATACTGAATGGATGTGGAGGTCTATCATACAAAAGGATTAAATAGGGAGGGATAATAATCTTTCTGTGGCGGGAATAAGGAGACTCGTACTTGATGTTCTGAAACCACATGAACCCAGCAACCTGTTGCTTGCAAAAATACTCAGTGAACTCGATTTTGTTGATGGAGTCAACTTGAGCCTCTATGAGATCGACCAGAACACTGAAAACGTGAAGATAACAATAGTCGGGGATGAGATGGATTTTGAAGAGATAAAAAGAACCATAGAAAGCCTTGGAGGGGTAATTCACAGTGTTGATGAAATTGTAGCAGGAAAGAGGATAGTTGAGACCGTGCTGACTGAACAGGACAGGTAAGGAATATTTTTTATCTGGTTCCAAATCGAAAATAATTTATTTGTTTTATCTTACTCTTGCAATAATGGATCTGAACATCTGCATATCAGGTGCCGCCGGCGATGGTGTTAAGGAGGCTGGAGAGCTTTGTGGAAGGATTTTTGCGGATCTGGGATACAACGTATTCATCTATCAGGAATACCAGTCCATAATCAGAGGTGGTCACAACGCAAGTGTCGTCAGAATCTCAGATAAAAAAATCCACTCCCACAGGAAATATTATGAGCTTCTCATCTGTCTTGAGGATTACATTTACAGAATGCATTCACCCTACCTCAGAGGAGATGTGATATTCGACTCCAAATTCTCATGTGAGGGGATAGGTATTCCAATGACAGAGATCGTAAAAGAGGAGCATGAACCAATGATTTTCAGAAACGCTGCATCAATTGGAGCTCTTTCAGCATATTTTGGCATAGATTTCGATACTGTTGAGGTAATGTTCAGAGAGAGATTCGGAGAAAAGGCAGAAGATGATATAGTGATTGCAGGAAGTGCTTATGAATATTACATGAAGAATTACAGCCCGAAGATGGAGATAAAAAGAAATGGACCCGGGAAAAAACTGGTTTCAGGAGCAGTTGCAGTTTCAGAAGGAATGGTTAACGCTGGACTCGAATACTACTACGCATATCCCATGACACCTGCATCTCCAGTTCTTCACTACCTTGTCAGAAGAAAAGGGGTCGTGGCATACCAGCCTGAAAGTGAAATTTCAGCAATATCGATGACAGTGGGGTCTGCAATTGCAGGAAAGAGGAGTGCAACCGGTACAAGTGGAGGGGGATTTGCACTGATGTGTGAGTCAATAGGAATGGCTGGAATTGCAGAGATACCTGTTCTGATAATTGAAGCCCAGAGATCCGGTCCATCAACAGGGATGGCAACATACAGCGGACAGGAGGACCTTGAGTTTGTTCTCCATCCATCTCATGGGGAGTTTCCACTTGTTGTTGCCAGCCCCTACTCCATAGAAGATGGATTCAGGATGGCCGGAGAGCTTCTGAACCTTGCATGGAAATACCAGACTCCAGCCATACTTCTAACAGACAAGCATCTTGTTGAGAGCATAGAAACGGCATCAATCGATGAAAATTCGGTTAAAAAACAGGATATTGCCATAATTGACAGAAGTGAGGAAATTGTTAAGAGATACAGAATTACCGAAAGTGGAGTGTCGGATTATGCAGTTCCCCCGGCAATTGTCAAAATCAATTCAAATGAGCACGATGAATTTGGTCTGACCACAGATGATGCAGAAATCAGAAAGAAGATGCATGAGAAGAGAATGAAAAAGGACAAATTGATTGAGAGAGAAGTTTCTGACTCCGCCTATCACCTGTTCTTCAGGGGACAGGAATGCATTGTAACATGGGGCTCAACATTCGGTGCTGTTTACGAGGTTGCTGAAGAACTGGGATACAGGGTGGCAGTTATCAGATACATGAGACCATTTATTCCACCAAAACTAAGAAAGGCTGTGGTTGTAGAGTCCAACTACACAGGACAGCTTGCAAAAATGCTGAGAGAGAAGGCTGACATCGAAGTGGAAAGCATACTGAAATGGGATGGAAGACCATTCACACCTGAAGAATTGAGAGAAAGACTGGGGTGATTTAATTGCTGAAAAAGATAGAGTGGTGCCCGGGATGTGGCAATTTTGGAATTTTGAAGGCATTCAACACCACAGTCGAAAAACTCAGCAACAGTGGAATCGATAGGGGAAGAATTGTGGTTGTGGCCGGGATAGGATGCCACGGGAAACTTCCAGATTACGTGGAGCTTCCCAGCTTCCACACCATCCACGGCAGGGTTCTTCCTGCTCTGACAGGAATAAAGCTTGCAAATCCTGATCTTTTTCCGGTTGGATTTTCAGGTGATGGAGACGCCATGAATGAGGGACTTGAACATCTCCTCCATTCCGCAAAGAGAAACACTGACGTTACACTTTTCATGCATAATAACGGTGTTTTTGGACTTACAACAGGACAGTTTACAGCTACAACGCCGAAAGGTGTCAGAACCAGAACAACCCCTTACGGGAATCCTGAAGAGCCTCTCAATCCATCCCTCATAGCTCTCGTTTCAGGTGCAACTTTTGTTGCAAGAGCCTTCGCGGGAGACATGAAACAACTATCTGAGATCATGTTTGAGGCGGTGATGCATAAAGGATTTTCCTTTGTCGAGATTCTCCAGCCCTGTGTGTCCTTCAACAACACCTGGGATTACTACAGAAAGAATGTTAAAAAAATAAAGACTCCGGAGAATTTCAGTGATGCGGTGAGAATATCGATAGATACACTGAACACAGGTATAATTTACAGAACGGAAAGAGAAACTTTTGAAGAGGCGATGATGAGAACAAAATGAAAACCACTCTTCTTTACTGGCGGGGAAAATTTTAAAGCACCCTGCTTCAGACACCTGAATCAAAAAAAATTATATTACCGAAGAAAAATCAGATTGAGTTGAAACAATAAAAAGGGGTAAGGATCATGAGGTTCTTTGCAATTGGATTCGGACAGGCAGGCGGAAAAATACTCGATCTCTTTGTTGAAAATGAAAAGCTGAGAGGCTCCAACACACTGAAAGCCATTGCAATCAACACGGCCAGAACCGATCTGATGGGTTTGAAATACATCCCGCCAAATAACAGGGTTCTGATAGGGCAGACCACTGTAAAAGGCCATGGAGTTGGCACAGACAACAAGCTGGGAGCCAAGATAGCTCAGGAGGAGATTGACACAGTACTGAATGCCATTGATGAACTTGGAACCCACGAAATCGATGCCTTTCTCATCATAACAGGACTCGGTGGTGGAACGGGAAGTGGTGGAGCACCTGTTCTTGCAAAATACCTGTCGGAAATGTACTCCGAACCTGTTTACGCAGTTGGTGTTTTGCCTGCACCTGAAGAAGGGAAGCTCTATTCCCTCAATGCTGCAAGAAGCATGGTTACCCTCATGAAGTATGTTGAAAACCTGATTCTTGTAGATAATGGAGCATGGAGATTTGAGGGGCTGAGCCTAAAGGAGAGCTATACAAAAATAAATGAAGAGATCGTAAGAAGACTTGCGGTGCTTGCAAGAGCAGGAGAACCAATTGAGGAGGGAATGGTCGGAGAGATGGTCGTTGATAGCTCTGAAGTAATAAATACTCTGAGAGGAGGAGGAATATCCTCAATAGGATATGCCACACTCCCTATTTACGAAAAGAAAAAGTCAGGGATTTTTGGCCTGATCAGAAAAAAAAGCACGCCTGTTGTCACAGCAGAGGAGGATAAATCAACCAAGATAGCCACCCTTGTCAGAAAGGCTGCACTGGGAAGACTTACAATTCCGTGCAACATAGGAAGTGCTGAAAGAGCCCTCGTTCTTGTTGCAGGTCCTCCTGAAGAGCTTGACAGAAAGGGAATTGAAAAAGCAAAGCTGTGGCTTGAAGATCAAATATCGGGAGTTGAAGTCAGGGCAGGTGATTATCCAACAAGAAGGACAAAATACGTTGCTGCACTGGTTGTTCTGGCAAACGTAACGGATATACCAAGAGTGAAGCAACTGCAAAAGCTTGCTTCTGAGGCGAAAGATGAGGTAGAGGTTGCAGAAAAAGAGAGAATCGAGAAGACAATAGCCCTTTTTGAAGACGAGGATCTTGAGCCCCTATTTTAACTGACAAATTTTTTTGATTGCGTAAGGAATTCTGTCAATAACATCCATTGCTGTAAAGCAATAGCCCATCTCACCAAAACACATATCTCCAGCCAGTCCTGTTACAAAAGCAGCAGAGCATGCTGCCCTGAAGGGGTCATCGTTCAATGCAAACAATGCTCCTGCAACTCCTGCCAGGACATCTCCTGTTCCGCCAACAGTCATTCCTGCATTTCCTGTTCTGTTTATCTTAAGCCTTTCACCATCAGATATTATATCCTCCCTTCCCTTTAACAGCAGGGTAGCCTTTACCTTTTTTGAGACTTTCCTGACGCTTTCCTGATCGGCATCCATGCCAAACACCCTGATAAATTCTCCCCTGTGGGGAGTAAGGATGGAATCGCATCTCAGATTATCGGTAAGTCCTCCGGCATCCACCACCATTTTATCTGCAGTCTTCGAGATCTCCTTGGCGATCTCTCCTTTCTTCAATGTGCCCATTCCGAAAACCACAACATCATGCCTTTCAGCAAGGTCAGCAATTTCAGGAACACTTTGCATGGATATTGTACTGCCTTCGAGCATCACAGGTATGATCTCCGGAGAAAAAGAACTCACCTGATAGTATACTGACTCCGGTACTGCAAGGGTCACAAGATCCGCACCTGCTTTCAATGCTGCAAGTGCAGATAGAAATGGAGCTCCAACATACTCCCCACCACCAACAACAAGAACTTTTCCATGATCGCCCTTGTGTCCGTCTGAAAATCTCCTGAATGTTATTCTGAAATCCCCGGGTCCGACAAGCCTCTCAAATAAATCTGGAATCCCAATGTCCTTTACAACTATCTCACCAGTCACATCCTCGGCTTTGATGAGACCGGGTTTCATCCTGTGAAAGGTAACTGTCAGATTTGCTCTTACAGCCTCTTCATATCTTCCGGTATCTGCATCAACTCCTGTAGGAACGTCAACTGATACAGTAAAAGAGTCTGACGCATTTATTTCCTCAACAATTGTTCTGTAAGGCTCTCTCAGCTTTCCTCTGAATCCTGTGCCAATCAGGGCATCAACTGCAATATCTGAATCTGAATGTTCATGCTGTCCCCATTTTGATATTGAAAAGCCCGATTTTTTCAGTATTTCAAGATTTTTCAGAGCTATATCGCTTCTGACCTCCCCAGAAAGCACTATTTCAACATCAAATCCTCTGAGGAATCTTGCTGCCACAAACGCGTCTCCACCGTTGTTTCCTGTACCTGCATAAATAACGACTTTCCCGCAATCAAACCTGCTGGCAATTTCCTCTGCCAAACCTCTTCCTGCATTTTCCATGAGCTGAAGTCTTGAAAGACCAAAATATTCACAGTTCAGATCTAAAGCATACATCTCCTGTGACCCGATTGTTTTCATTGTTCAATGGTGTTTTTCAATTCTATTTATAGCTTATCTTTATTGCGTTTAATCTTCCAACCATAAAGTTTAAATATCGAACGATATAAGTTAATAACATGGTAGAGTTTGGTGACAATAAGAACAAAATAGGGATTGCAAAAGGAACCGAGTTTGAAGAGTACAACGAAAGAGAGTTTATGGGAGAGTGCATGGAGGTTGGACTTTACCTTGCAATGGCAAGACAGGCAGAAAGAGAGGGATACCCTGAAGTTGCAAACATACTTGTCAGATTTGCCATGGATGAGGCATACCATGCATCAAGATTTGCTGAACTGAATGGGAAGATAAAAGACACGCTGAAGGAGAGTCTTGAGTACATGCTCAACGGAGAAATGAAGGCAAACGTCCACAAAAGACGGGTTGCAGTTGAGGCAAAGGAAAAGGGACTTGATGAGGTTCATGACATCTGGGATGAAGCATCGAGAGATGAATACAGACATGCAGAAGCACTTAAGGGAATACTTGAGAGATACTTTTAAGAATTAAACCTATATACTCCATTTCTCAAATTTTTTTGTGGATTCAATCTACCTCCCACTCCACCACGGAAAGGCACCTCACTGGCTTCTGTCCAGAATGAAAAAACTTGCAAAACCGCTTTTACTTCTGATTGTTGATGAATTTGGTGAAGATGAACTTCTCAAAAGACTCTCAGATCCTGTATTCTTCCAGTGCCTCTCCAATGTTCTCGGGTTTGACTGGAACTCATCAGGCTCGACAACCGTTCTGACAGGAGTGCTAAAGTCTGTGCTCAACACTGAAGATTTTGATATCAGAATTGCAGGTGGAAAGGGTAAGAATGCAGTCAACACAGTAAATGAAATTGAAATTCTTTCGGAAAAGAGCGAAATCAGAGAAAAGAGTCTGAAAGAGATTGTGAAAGCCAGCAGGCTTTCTGCAAAGATAGACAGTGCTGCCCTTCAGGACGGATACTCCCTGTACCACCACTGCATTATCTTTACAAAAAAGAACTGGGTTGTTGTGCAGCAGGGAATGAACGAGGATATCGGACTTGCAAGAAGGTATCACCACATGGGAAAAATTTCAGCCGAAGAGCCTCATTCAGGAATAATAAGCCAGAGATTCGAGAACTCCGTTATGGATCTCACTTCGAGAAAGAGCAGAGATGCAAGAAAGACAATTCTGGATGTTGTGAACGACGGAACGTACAGATTTGACTTTTCAAAAATTCTCTCGATGAAGGCATACAGGGAGAGCATGATTCCCGTAAGGGTTGACTGGAAAGCCCTCGAAAAAGCCTATAATCTCCAGCCAGAGAACTTTGAAGATTTCATTCTAATCAGAGGTATTGGAAAATCTGCTTTAAGGGCTCTGGCACTCATTTCTGAGCTCGTGTATGATACAGAATACAGCAAAAAGGATCCCGCAAAATTCTCATTTGCTCTGGGAGGAAAGGACGGTGTGCCGTTTCCCGTTGACAGAGAAGCCTATGATGAAGTTATTTCTTTCATGGAATCTGCAGTCAGACAAGCCGAAATTTCAGATTTTGAGAAAAGAGGTATGCTTGAAAAGCTCTTCAGATCAATACCTTCCCGAAGTAAAAGCCATCAAGAGTGAAAGCTTCAAATTCTCTAAGGTGCCTGAAAATAAATCCCGCAGGTTTTTCAAGATTGACCGC
Organism: Geoglobus sp.; assembly: GCA_015522195.1. Lineage (GTDB taxonomy): Archaea > Halobacteriota > Archaeoglobi > Archaeoglobales > Archaeoglobaceae > Geoglobus. The sequence continues at coordinate 12,603 of WAMS01000099.1, forward strand.
TGTTGAGCTGCAGTACTCATTGAATGCAGGCATTACAATATATTCCCTTCCATCGGATTTGCCGTAAAGCCATGCACGCTCCTTCACACCTCCAACCTTATCCTGAATGAAAACTGCCGGATGGGTGTGGGCAAGAATTATCCTCTTTCCATCCATCATGTCCCCGTATTTTCTGTGACCGTGTGCAAAAACCGTATTTCCATCTCTGAAATATCCATGAACTTCAGCAATCTGATCCAAATGACCATCATGGTTTCCTCTGACAATTATAAGCTCCGAAACGCACTCTTCAAGATATCGGATCAATCTTCCCGCAGAACCGAGCTCCGTTTTTCCAAGCCTGTGTTTCAGATCACCATTTATAATGAGTCTGCTGGCTTTGCTTTTCTCGTACAGATCAACAAGTCTTTCAAGAAACGTGAGATCAGGGAAGCCAAGTATTCCAATGTGAAGATCAGCAACAGCCATGTTTTTTCCGATTAAAAGCACTCCATCAGACGAGATTTTCATCTCTCTTCCAGCTCCCCTTCAACATCATCAACGAGATCGATGACATTGAGTCCAATTTCTGCAGCATGTATCAGAGCAACAACCTCTATGTTCATCACATTGCCGAGGCTGAGCTGTTTCAGGTTTATGTCTGCTATGATCCTGTTTCTGTCCCTTCCAGTTGCCGATGCAATTCTGTCAACAGTTCTCTCAAAAACACTTTCATCAGAGAAGATTCTGTTAACATCCGGTTTAAAGTCCGGCTCGACAGCCTCCTCATCAATCTCAAAAGAAGGTTCCATTATCCCATTTATCTCTTTCAGCAAACCCTTCCTTTCAGCATGCTCGACAACTTTCTTACTGGTCTCGTGTGAAAAATACTTCAGATCAAATGAAAGAGTGTATGTCAGCTCCTTTCTGTCCATCTTCCTTTTTCCCTTTGATTTGAATGCAGATGCTATAGTTTTTTTCAGCATCACTTTCAAAAATACCGGAACGTAAGATAACCATTACGATGCCTTTATAAATGGTTCCACAACCTTAACATTGATGTTCACACTTGAAGTCAAGGATGTTATCAGGCAGAACAGGGACACTGCAACAATAAGGTTTTCAGCATCCATGAGATCGTATCCCGGACAGTTCGTGATGCTCTACCTCTTCGGATACGAGGAAATACCACTGAGTCTCTCATCACCAGATTCGATCACAGTCAAGGGTGTCGGAGAGACCACAAATGCACTTTTAAAGGTTAAGGCTGGAGATGTTCTCGGGGTGAGAGGGCCATTTGGGAATCCCTTCTCTCCGTCAAAAAAAGCCCTGATAGTTGCTGGTGGTATTGGCATTGCCCCGATGGCTTTTCTGTATGACTCGCTGAAAAGATTTGGAGCTGAGATAAAGGTTATTTACGGTGCCAGATGTGGAGAAGATCTGATTTTCAGAGATAAGTTCAAAAACACAGCTTTTTTCACCGAAGATGGGAGCTTTGGAAATTCAGGAACTGTCGTTGATGGAGTGAAAGAAGAGGATTTGGATCAGTACGAAAGGATATACGTTTGCGGGCCCGGTGGAATGATATCCGAGCTTCTTGAAGTTTTCAAAAGAGAAGGAGCATTAAGCAAAACTGAATTTTCTCTTGAAAGAATGATGAGATGTGGTATTGGTGTATGCGGATCGTGTGTACTGGATAACGGTCTCAGAGTTTGTGCTGATGGACCAGTTTTCAAGGGAGACGACATAATCTGAGGTCAGTATAGGATGTCGAGAGGTGGCATTTTCAGAATTCGTCTTTCCTCTGCCATTTCAAAGAGAGTTTTCATTGCTTCAACAACTGATTCAGGCATGGAGAGAGTGTAATGATTTACATACATCATTGCAAACTTTTTTGCAGTGTTGAAATCCATTCCCCTCGCGTATTTCATCGCGTATGTCATCGCCTCATCAGGGTTTTTCAGAGAAAATTCTATGCTCTTCTTCATGATCATCAGGAACTTTTTCTGCATTTCTTCAGGAAGCTTTCTGGAAATGGCATTTACACCGAGAGGCATCGGGAGTGATGTAATGTCATGCCACCACTCCCACAGATCAAGAACTTTAACAAGACCGTGATCACGGTATGTGATCTGACCCTCGTGAATGAGCAGTCCTGCATCAACATCTCCCCTCTTTACCGCATCAATTATACGGTCAAATTTCATTTCCACGGCAGTAAAATTGTTAACGGAGAGCATCAGATAGAGGTTTGCCGATGTATACTTTCCCGGAATTCCAACCTTGGCATTATCAAGATCAATTTCATTCCTTGCCACAACCACCGGACCGTACCCGTCACCAACACTCGCCCCTGAAGACAGAATTCTGAAATTTTCGTGGAGGTAGGCGTATGCATGTACTGACATTGCGGTGACATGGACACTGTCTGAGAATGCCATTCTGTTCAAGGTTTCAATGTCCTCAATAATGTGCTCAATTTCCAGATCGGTCTGGATTTTATTTTCCATCATGGCATAGAACATGAAAGCATCATCTGCATCCGGAGTGTGAGCAATTCTCAGCTTCATGAAGTCTGGAAAAAAAGAGGTTATATTACTTTAACTCCCGTTATCTCGAGATCATTTCCATGCCAATATCCACCTTGAAGTATTCCATTCCAGGCTGAATTTCAGGGATTACACTCTGAACTATGTGGAATTCGTATATTTCCTCACCAAAGCTGAAGTACTCATCCTGCTTTTTCATCACAATGGCAACGTCAAAGAGGCTTGAAATGATAGACCTCTCAATGTCAGTATAGCTTCCAAAGTTTGTCAGAGCGTAAACCCTGACACGGTCTCCGGCTCTCTCGAGTATATCGAAGATCAGCCTGGGATGATCTTCTGAGATGATTTTCAGATGAGATCTGCAGACAATTATGAGAGTGCCTTCAAGAGTTTCAATGTAATCGAGAAGTCTTTCGGTATCGTCATAGCTGTAAACTCTGCTCACACCCTCACCATATCCGTCTCTGTTCACCAGAATGATCTCATTTCCTGAAAGATCAAGATTCAGGTACTCAGATACCATCCTCAGCTGTCTCATTGTATTGTTTGAAAAAAGCAGTATATGGGCAGATTCTCTGCCGGCTATAAGTTTTTTGAGAAGTGCAATGGCCGGATATATGTTCTCGTAAAAGATCACTGTTCTGCAGTTTTTCTGTTCGATTTTCTCAAGCTTGTTGAGGATGCTGTCAAGTCCCCCCATATCTGCAAGTAAACATTGGCAAACATTAATTTTTCCTTAATGATGAGATTCTGTTTTTATTTTTCATCAACCAAAACATTTATCTACAACTTCAGCGATAAAATTAATGGGGTGCCGTATGCATGTTTCTTAGCGATCCCGCCGCCACCGATACGTTTTAATGGCACCCCACAAATGGTTTTTTATACTCAATCTAAAGTGTTTTAAATTCTCCATCCAACACAATTCTGAGATGTCGCTGATAGTCAGTCCCCTGATTGAAAATGGGAGGATAAAGAGCATCAGTGTTGAGGTAAGATACCCCTCTGAAAAAAAGAATTTAACATTCTATGACGGACTCGATGAGCCGAGAGTATCCTCAGACCTTCCAGCTTCATTCCGAGGACTTTTCTACCTTGTCTCCTTCAAACCAAGCAAAGTCGTAATGATAAGAGATATTCTTGGTTCCAGGCCCATTTACTACAATCAGAAGCTTGAAATGGCATCATTCAGCAAATTCGTACCCGGCTTTGGAGAGCTCATGCCCGGAGAGTACGTCGAAATCGGGTATGATGGTGAGATAATTCAGCAAAACCATACCGATTTTTTTGATGTCTTTACCATTGCCGAGTTTGACTACAGCGAAACTCAAGAAAGAATTATACGATCCCTTGAAAAGGTCAAAGTCAAAAACGCATGCATAAGCTTTTCAGGTGGTGTCGATTCATCATTTCTTGCTGCATTTTATGATGTTCCACTCATTGCTGTAACAGCTTCAAAGGATGAGAAGAACAGAATTCAGGACTCGGCAAAGAAAATGGGAAGAGAGGTTGAAATTTTTGAATTTGATGAGCAAACTGTGGCTGAAGAACTCGGAAACATTGTCAGTGCGATAGAGACAACAAATCCCCTGCAGGTCTCAATTGCAGTGCCAATATACCTTGCAATCAAATTTGCAAAGAATCTCGGCTTCAGTGAAATAGTCCTGGGACAGGGTGCAGACGAGCTGTTTGGAGGCTACAAGAGGTATGAAAATGTTATTGGGAAGAACTTGGAGAAGGCAATTGTTGATGATATAATGAATCTGGGAAAGAACAATCTTGTCAGAGATACCAAGATCTCCTATTACCTTCAGATGAAAACGGTGACACCTTATCTGAGCTTTGACATAATAGAATCTGCACTTTCGATCCCTCCAGAACTCAAGGTGAGGAGAGAAGGTGGAATTATAACAAGAAAATACTTCCTTAGAGAGATGGCGAGAAAGTTCATACCTGCTGAGGTTGCTTACAAGGAGAAAAAGGCAATACAGTACTCAACAAAAACATACTCAATTATCGAAAGACTTGCCAAAAAAAGTGGAAAGAGCATACCAGAATTCCTGAAGGGATTGTGATGGTGGTAAGAATTGAATGCCTCAAGCATAATTGCTGTGAGTGCTGCATGGAAACAGAGATGCAGTTAAGCGATAAAGATGTGAAAAGACTTGAAAAGATCGGGTTTAAGCGGGATGAATTCAGCACTGTGATTGATGGAGTTAGAGTTCTGAGAAATGTTGATGGAAAGTGCTTCTTTCTCAAAAATGGGAAATGCGGTGTTTACAGACAGAGGCCCCTGGGATGCAGACTGTATCCTGTTGTTTACGATGTTGATGAGGGGAAGGCAGTAATCCACAGTTTCTGCCCTTACAGACATGAAATAAAAAAATCCACAGTAAAAAAGGTGGAAAGAATTCTGATCAGGCATATAGCTGAGGTTTTTGGGTATCTGCCATGAATCCGAGTCTCTTTCTTTTTTCAGATATCACCCTATCAAGCATCTCTGCTGCCTTTTTCATGTCTTCTTCCACAATTATCTTCCCTCCTGTGAGCTTCTCAACGTCTTCTGTGAAAAGCCTGACGGCCTCATCACTTCCTGTTATCGGTGGTGTTGGTGAGACATGGACTGTCAGACCATACGCAACTGCAAATACTGCATCTATGGTTGCCTTCTGCTCCATGTATTCCGGAGCAGTCACCACAACCGGCAGATCCGGAATATCCTGGCCCATGTAATCTGAAATCAACTTGAGCATGTATGCCGCCCTCCCAGTATCTGTGCATGTACCAAAGCTCAGAACAGGTGGTATGTTCAGCTCAATACAGAGATTTCTGAGATTCTTTCCAGCAAAGTCAAGAGATGACATGGATGTGATTCCTGCCTGTTGGAGTGCTGCATTTCCACATCCCATCGAAATGACAAGGATGTCTCTTTTTATCAACTCCTTTGCCATTTCGACAGTACATGAATCATGGGAGCCATTTTTCAGTGTTGAACAGCTGACAAGAGCTGCAATTCCCTTCAGTCTCCCCTCTTTCAGGGCAGTCAACAGATTTTCCATGTTATTTCCGAAGGCTTTCATTATTGCTTCAGGTGAAAATCCAACCGTAATTTCCTTCCTGCTATCGATTCTGACAGGATTGATCCTTTTCCTCCTTTCAGTAAAATTCTCGATTGCCATATCTATAAGCTTCATCGCAATCTCCTCAACCTTTTCGGGGGAGTAATCAAGACCCTCATCTATACCTCTGAGCCTGACAAGTTTGCTCACAGGAACGATCTTCACACCGAATCTCTGGTATTCAGTGAGGCTCGGAACGGTGCAGTTCATATCAGCCGCAAAGACATCTATTCCTCCCATGGCAAGCACATACTCCTGTACAATCCAGTTTCCAACAATTCCAGCAAACACATGGCTCTCGGTTCTCTGCAAAACCTCCTGACCTGTTTCAATGAATCCAACTATTCTGAGCCCCTTAGCACCTGCTCTTCTTGCTCTTTCCTGAATCTCATCTCTCCCTGCAAGTTTCAGCAGAGCCATTGCAACAAACGGTTCGTGACCGTTTACGGCTATGTTCACAAAATCAGGGTCCACAACTCCAAAATCTGCATAACCTTTGTGGGGAGATGGTGTGCCAAAAAGTATGTCGTGAATCATCTCCACTGCAATCTGAGACGCGAGACACGTGGCAATTCCACTCCTCATGCTTTTGAGAGCAAGACTCACATAATTTGTGTCAACATTGGTCATTGAAGAGGTGCCCATTGTAAGCAGCTCATGGAAAACACCGCACGGAATCAGATTCAGCTTTTCCCATACCTCCTTTCTCTTTTCCGGAGTGAACGCAAGTACAAGTCTGCTTGTCTCATGGGAGCTCAGATCTGAAACTATGAAATCAGCGATCTTCACGGCAAGCTCCTCAACTGTCTCACCATCCAAGCCCAGCTGCTCTGCAAACCATCTCAGTTTTTCTGGCTCTTTTATCTCAAAAGGGGTTTTCCCCTCAGCGGTAGCCCTGAGGGTTTTTGCCGCCTCAATCGCATGATACGTGTATGCCTCTGTACCCAGCATATTCAGGTGGACAAAGTTTCTGACAACCATTCCGGCTGCATCTATACCACATGCTCCATACTCCTTTCCATTTCCTATTCTGCACGGTCCCATGCTGCAGAGCTGGCAGCTAAGCCCCTGCATGCAGTAGAAGCACCTTCCCCTTTCCTGAGCTCTGAATCTGTCAGCGATGTTGGTAATTCCGAGCTTGCTGACAGAGCTGTACATTCTCTCCACAGATTCGTGATGGCTTACAGACCCTTTCCTTTTCATGATTTGGAGCAAAAGCTGACTTAATAATTTTATTTTCCCTAAATTATTCGGATTTTAAATATTTTAAAAATAATGATAAATTATTAATAATTCTGTAACAGAAAAAATAATCAGAGTCGTAAGCAGATAAAGGCCGAGAGTTCTGGTTTTGAATTTTTTCAGTAGGGGCACTGCAAGTGCGGCTGAAAAAACCGAAAGCAATGGTTCAATCAGCAAAGATGCAGGAACGAAAACGAGGAACGCGAGTAAAGCGGTTCTCCTGTCTTCATAAATCAGAGAATCAGCTATCAGAACATATGCAAGGGCAAAAGAGACGAAAAGTAAGTGATATTCAGGATACGGAATGTAAACTGAAGGTAGAGCAGTAAGAACAGAGGAAAAGATAACATACTTCCTGAAGTCGTTTCGAAAAATCATGGATAGAAGAAATGGAACTGAATACACAAATATCAGAGGGGTGTCAAGGGCGGTGTAAAGTATAATCACACCGGCAATTCCAAGAACTGCATAATCTGCAATTTCTGCTTTTTTCACGAAAATAACCCTGTGTCCACTTCCGACTGCAAGAATAACCATGAGAGATGCAATCAACTCTGAAATACCGAGCCATGGAGCTGACAGAATGATGGATGATAGCCAGATTGAAGTCGCACCGTGCATCCTTGGAAAAATGTCCTTAAATGACACAAAGAAATTCTGACAGAAGATTTAACAATGTTTCCCCTAAAAAATTAGGATTGGGCAGAATAGTAGCATCTTTTCGGACTTGTAACCTTACCCTCCTTTTTGAGCTTGTTTATTATTTTGGTCACTTCCTTGCTGTCAATTCCTGAGATCTCGGCTATTTCCTTTGTCCTCAGTGGTTTTCCTGCAGTCTTCAAAACCTCCAAAATTTTCTCTTCGGACATGTTCATCACCTTATTCCCGTAATCTAATTTCGTAATTTAAACTTTTCTGTATCGATTGCGAAATGGAAGTGAACTGTTGAGACATCTGATTCTCAATGAAAAGTCAGGTGATCCGAATTGATTAAATTCCAAAAATACGTGCTTCAAAAGGGTATTTTTCATTTCCATGGTCATAGGGATAGCCAATTGAAATTTTCAGGATGAGCTGCTCTTTCTTGTACTGCTGCTGAGTTTCCACAGGAAATGATGGGGTGAGTGTTATGCCGGAAGGTCGAATTTTCGAAAGGTATTTATTACGGCGAATTATGTCTTTTTCGTGGAAATAAGGGGTGGATGAGCTATGGAGAGGAAAATCAGGGTTCTTGTTGCCAAACCCGGGCTTGATGGTCATGATAGAGGTGCCAAGGTTATTGCGAGAGCTTTGAGAGATGCCGGGTTTGAGGTTATATACACCGGAATCAGAAGAACTGCTGCTGAAATTGCAGAGACCGCATTGCAGGAGGATGTGGATGTTCTTGGGCTGAGTATTTTGAGCGGAGCGCATCTCGAGCTAATTCCCCTTGTTATTGATGAGTTAAAGGCGAGAGGTCTTGAACCGGGTAAAGACCTGCTTGTTATTGCTGGAGGTATAATTCCCTCTGAAGATGTTCCGGAACTTAAAAAAATTGGTGTTGCAGAGGTTTTTGTTCCCGGAACTCCCATGTATGAGATTGTTGAATTTATAAGAAATAACGCCGGAAAGAAGGTGATAGCATGATAAAAAAGATAGATCATATCGGTGTTGCGGTAAAGGATCTTGAATCTGCCATGGAACTCTATAAAAAACTTGGTTTTGAGATTGAGGGGATTGAGGAAGTTAGAGAACAGAAGGTAAAGGTTGCGATGCTTCCTGTAGGTGAGAGCAAGATAGAGCTTATTGAAGCCACATCTGACGACAGTGTCATCGCCAGATTTGTTGAGAAAAAAGGAGAGGGCATTCACCACATAGCAGTTAATGTTGACGACATTGAAAAGGCACTGGACAGTGCAAAGGCTCAGGGACTCCAGCTTATTGATGAAAAACCCAGGATTGGAGTTGGTGGCAAAAAGATAGCATTTGTTCATCCAAAAAGCACAAAGGGCGTGCTTCTTGAATTTGTGGAGGGATGAAATTGAAGAAAGAACTTGTTGAAGACCTTTATCAGAGAAGGGAAAGAGTAAAACAGATGGGGGGAGAGGAAAAGATCAGAAAACAGCATGATGCAGGAAAACTTACTGCAAGAGAAAGAATCGAGCTTCTCTTGGATCCCGGAAGCTTTGTGGAGATAAATCCTTTTGTTGAGAAAAGAAATACCGATTTTGGTCTTGACAGGGTTGATCTCCCAGCAGATGGCGTTATCACGGGATACGGAACCATAGATGGCAGGCCTGTTGCGGTCTTTGCACAGGATTTCACGGTGATGGGAGGTAGTCTTGGAGAGATGCATGGATTCAAGATAGCCAGCATCCTTGACTTTGCAATGAAGGTCGGAATCCCGGTGATCGGGCTGAACGATTCAGGAGGTGCAAGAATTCAGGAGGGAGTTGATGCCCTGAAGGGATATGGAGATATATTTTACAGAAACACTCTTGCCAGTGGTGTTATCCCCCAGATAAGTGTTATCCTTGGCCCATGTGCGGGAGGAGCTGTATACAGTCCTGCAATTGGGGATTTCATTGTGATGACAAAGAATGCCGGATGCTATATGTTCATCACAGGACCAAATGTAATAAAAACGGTCACAGGAGAGGATGTTACACCACAGGAACTTGGTGGATGGGAGGCACATGCCGTAAAAAGCGGAAATGCCCATCTCGTTGCAGAAGATGATGAGGAGGCAATGCAGATCGTCAGAAAGCTTGTGAGCTACCTTCCTCTTAACAACCTGGAAGATCCTCCTGCTGTTGAGACTGACGACAATCCTGGAAGAACGACTCCAGAAATCTATGAAATCATCCCCGACGATCCAAACAAACCCTACGATGTGAGAGATGTGATAAGAGCAGTGGCTGACAGTGGAGAGTTCTTCGAAATCCATGCAAACTATGCCCAGAATGCTGTGGTGGGATTTGCAAGAATGGATGGTAGGAGTGTTGGAATTGTTGCAAACAATCCGAAATTTTTTGCTGGAACCCTTGATGTGAACAGCAGCGACAAAATTGCCAGATTTGTCAGGTTCTGCGATGCTTTCAACATACCTGTAATAACATTCGTCGATGTTCCGGGTTATTTACCAGGAGTTCAGCAGGAGTATGGTGGGATAATAAGGCATGGTGCAAAGGTCCTCTATGCATACAGTGAAGCAACGGTACCTCTTGTAACGGTAATACTGAGAAAGGCATACGGCGGAGCTTACCTTGCAATGGGAAGCAAACACCTTGGTGCAGATGTTGTTTATGCCTACCCTACAGCAGAAATAGCAGTCATGGGTCCGGAAGGTGCTGCAGAGATTGTATTCAGGAAAGAAATCGCAAAGGCTGAAGATCCCTCCACAGTCAGAGAGGAGAAGATTCAGGAGTACAGGGATAAATTTGCCAACCCGTACAGAGCTGCCTCAAGAGGCTACATCGATGATGTTATAGATCCAAAATTCACAAGGGTGAAGATCATATCAGCTCTCAGAATACTCGATACAAAGAGAGAGAAGCTTCCACCCAAAAAACATGGAAACATACCTCTGTGAGGTGATCAGATGAGTCCGGATGAGTTTTTAGCTGCCATAACAGCCATACACAGATACATGGAAGATCATTCAGAGAAACCAATCGAGATAAAGCCAAGAAGCAAGGTATGGAAGATTTTTGCAAGAGTTCCCGGGTGGTAGAATGCCGGTCTATGACGTGATCGTGAAGGACAGAACATTCAGGGTCGAGGTTGAGGAGATCTCACAGAACAGGTTCAGGGTAATAATCAACGGCAGAGAAGAAATAATAGAGATGTCTGAAAAAGTCATAGAGATCAAAAAAGAGAAAAAGGATGATTCTGCCCCGGCAGTGGTAGAGGGTGGTGAGATAAGGGCTGAAATGTCCGGAACTGTTGTGAAAGTTCTTGTCAGGAAGGGAGATCGGATTGAAAAAGGGCAGGCCCTGCTTGTTCTTGAGGCTATGAAAATGGAAAATGAGATTGCAAGTCACATAAGCGGGATCGTTGTTGATATTCCTGTTGCCGATGGTGATAAGGTTCAGGCAGGAGATGTATTGGCTGTGATATCCCCGGATCAGTCAGAATCCAGTTCCGGATCTCAAAGCAGGTCATCATCCTCTCAGGATGGCAGTGTTGTCAAATCTGAGATGGCCGGCACGGTTGTCAGGGTTCTGAAAAAAGAGGGTGAAAATGTCAGGTCAGGTGAAGCCGTGCTGGTACTTGAGGCTATGAAAATGGAAAATGAGGTTTCAAGCCCCGCTGATGGAGTTATTACAAGGATATTTGTTGACGAGGGCAGCAGGGTTCAGATTGGAGATCCGCTCTTTTCACTTTCATGAGGGGTGAGAATGTGGGAAAGAGAGAATGGGAAGAAAGATACGTGAAACCACTGCTTGAAAAAGCTCCGGAGCGGAAAAAGGAGTTCAGAACATCAAGTGGATTTGTGATAGACAGGGTTTACACCCCTGAAGATGTGAATCCCGACTATGAAGGCATGCTAGGATACCCAGGTGTGTATCCCTTCACCCGTGGTGTTTATCCGACAATGTATCGCGGCAGATTGTGGACAATGAGGCAGTACGCTGGATTCGGTACTGCTGAGGAAACAAACGCAAGATATCGATACCTGCTCGAGCAGGGACAGACAGGTCTGAGTGTTGCCTTTGATCTCCCCACCCAGATAGGGTATGACAGCGATCATCCAATGGCTCTTGGAGAGGTTGGAAAGGTTGGTGTGGCCATCGACACCCTTGAAGATATGGAGATTCTGTTTTCAGGCATTCCCCTCGATAGGGTTTCCACATCCATGACAATCAACTCCACCGCAGCTCAGATTCTGAGCATGTACATTGTTGTTGCAGAAAGCCAGGGTGCTGACAGAAAAATACTCAGAGGAACTGTTCAGAACGACATGCTCAAAGAGTACATAGCAAGGGGAACATACATATTTCCTCCAGAACCGAGTCTGAGGCTTGCAACTGACATAATAATGTTCTGTGCGAATGAGGTACCAAAGTGGAACTCAATAAGCATCTCTGGCTATCACATGGAAGAGGCTGGAGCAACCCCGGTACAGGAAGTCGCCTTCACCCTCGCAGATGGTATTGAGTATGTGCAGAGAGTAATTGACAGAGGGATGGATGTTGATGCATTTGCCCCAAGACTCAGCTTTTTCTTTTCAGCAGGAAACAATCTCATTGAGGAGGTGGCAAAATTCAGGGCTGCAAGAAGGCTCTGGGCAAGGATAATGAAGGAGAGATTCAATGCCAGAAATCCAAGGTCCCAGATGCTCAGATTTCACGTTCAGACAGCTGGTTGCACACTAACTGCCCAGCAGCCAGAAAACAACATAATACGAGTGACCCTGCAGGCTCTCGCAGCAGTTCTTGGTGGAGCTCAGAGCCTGCATACAAACAGCTTTGATGAAGCATTAAGCCTCCCGACCGAGAAAGCTGTCAGGATAGCGCTTAGAACACAGCAGATAATAGCTGAAGAAAGTGGAGTTGCAGACGTGGCAGATCCAATGGGAGGTGCGTACTACCTTGAATGGCTCACAGAAAAAATTGAGGAGGAGGCCATGAAATACATTGACAGGATTGATGAAATGGGTGGTGTGATAAGGGCAATTGAAAGTGGATACATTCAGAGGGAGATCCAGAAATCTGCCTATGAAAAGCAAAAGGCAATTGATGAAGGTGAACTTGTGGTTGTCGGGGTGAACAAATACAGAATGGATGAAGATATAAAGGCTGAGATACTAAGAATCGATCAGGAAATTGTCAGAAAACAGGTGGAGAGAACAAAGAGATTCAGGGAGAACAGGGATAGCAGGAAGGTGGAGGAGGCAGTTGAAAAACTCAAAAAAGCTGCTGAAGATCCTGAAAAAAATCTCATGCCTCACATTCTTGATGCTGTTAAGGCGAGAGCAACACTTGGCGAGATGACAGATGCGCTCAGAGAGGTATTCGGGGAGTACAGGGCTCCTCAGATATTCTGATAGGTGGTGATTCTGGACAGATTTTTTATACTGCTCATACCCCCTTTTCTCGGAGCGTTCATAGGATACCTCACTAATGTTGTTGCAATAAGACTGCTTTTTCATCCAAAAAAACCCGTAAAAATCCTTGGGATTAAATTTCAGGGACTCATCCCTGCGAAAAGTGATGAACTTGCAAGAAGGTTCATAGATATAGTAAGCGATTATGTGGAGAAAGAGGATTTCAGAGAGCTCATACATGAGGCCATAGACAAAACATTCAGAGAATCCAGATTTGCAAAAGTACTTGGAAGCCAGCCTGTTATTGCAATTCTGGAAAAATATGGATTCAGAGAAAAAATTGCAGATCAAATATCTGAAATTGTATCAAGAGCTCAGGCAAGACTCACCTCGTCAATAGTAGACAATATGGACTTCAGAAAATTCTTAGAAAAGAAGATAGCTGAGTTCAGTGAGGAGGAGGCTGAGCTCATTTTCAAAAAATTTGCAAAAAACGAAATGAGATTTATCGAGATGTCAGGAGCGTTTCTTGGTTTTATCATTGGACTTGTCCAGAGCATCATCTTCATGGTAGCATACTAAGATGTAATGAAATGGATAGATTTCAGGACATTCAACAAATCTGAAGTTTCTTTCAGCCATTTTCAGCATTTCCTGCTTTTCAATCCTCTCCTCCACAGGTGGCCCAAGTTCTGTCTCAATCTTCTTCCACTCAATTACCACAACAACCCTCGCGTTCCGGCTCCATTCCAGAAACCTTTCCGGTTCGTCAACCTCATGCAGAACATTTGAGAAAAGAATGAAATCTATCTCGAAGTCAAAGTTCTGCGGAGTATCTGAGATAATTATGCCAACATTCTTCACACCCCTCTTATCAAGTTCCTCCCTGAGAATTGATGCCATCGAGACCTTGGCTTCAACTGCATACACCCTCCTGAAATGTTTCGCAAGAACTTCAGTAAAGTATCCTGTTCCTGCTCCATAATCAACTGCAGTGTCCCTGTACCTTAATCTTGAAAGAATCTCTCTCCCAAAAACATCTACAGGGAGAATTTTTTTCCTTTTCTCGCTTCTGAGCACATCAGGATCACCTGAGAATATGTGTGGCATATCTCTTAACAGAACACTGATTATAAAAAATGCATCCGCGATTCAGAACTGCCTCACAGTATGGATTATTCTGTGGATCGTCGTAACGAAACTCAGAACTCCAATTATGGCCAAGGTCTCAAGATAGTATCCAAGCAGAATTCCGATCATTATCAGAACAATTCTTGTATCCCTGCCTGCTATCCCGACCTTGCATTCAGCTCCTTCCGCTTCTGCCATTGCTCTTGAAATGCTCACACCAAAAGAGAACGTCAGTGCAGCAAATCCTGCAAGCCAGAGTTTTTCCGGATTCAGAGCAACAATGGCAGTGATCAGTGCAGCATCAACGAACCTGTCAAAGACCCTGTCAATAAAGGCTCCGTATCTTGTAACCTTTCCGCTCATTCTCGCCAGATCTCCATCAACGCAGTCAAATATCTGGGAAATAAAGAGGAGAGCGACTCCAGCATATATCCTGCCGAACCCGATCAGCACAGCCGAAATTATTCCGATAATGAATGACAGGTAGGTTACTGCGTTGGGACTGACATCAAAATTCATCAAGAATTTTGCAATCGGTCTTGAAAACCTCCTGTAGACCAAATTGGTGATCACATACTCAAACTGGATCCTACCACCTCCCACCTGTGTTTTTTACAAAATGTTTAAATAAATTTCATCTGAAGTCTTTTCATGAGGGCGATCATCCTTGCAGCAGGAATGGGCTCAAGACTTGAGAAAATAACTGAAAAAGTTCCAAAAGCACTTGTAGATGTTGGGGGAAAACCATTACTTGCCCATTCCCTCAGTACCCTTATTTCAGAGGGTATAACCGATTTCATAATAGTCACCGGGCACAAAGCTTACAAGATAAGGGAGTACATCGAGGAAAATTTTGGAGGGATAGATGTGGAATACATTCACAACAACAGATATGATGAAACCAACAACATATACAGCCTCTATCTTGCAATAAAAAATATAAACGCCCCTTTTTACATCCTCAACTCTGACATCATATTTCATCCAGGAATCTTTGCCATGATACATTCCAGTCAGAAAAAGAACCTCACAATATCTGTTGACTTCAGGGAGAACCTTGGGAAGGAGGAAATGAAGGTGAAGGTTGAGGGTGAGAGAGTCATTGCAATCAGCAAAAAACTCGATCCGGCTGATTCAGATGGAGAGTACATTGGCATAACAAAGGTTACAGAGAGATCAGGAGATCTGCTTCTGGAATGTGTATCAGAGACTATGGAGGTTCATGGCAAGCGGGTTTTTTACGAACATGCATTTCAGAGGATGATAGATAGGGGTTACGAAATCAATTACTCAAAAACATCAGGACTGCCATGGACAGAGATAGATACCATCGAGGATCTTGTTTTTGCGAGAAAAAGGGTTTATCCGGCAATTATGGAAGAATAAAAATCCAATACCGAAAAACAGCTTGAAATCCAGAGAATCTGTTCTCAGCTTCTCACCTGTTCAACCACAACTTCGTAATCCCTCTCCACCTCCCTCAAAAACTGTTCCGTGGTGTAACCTTTTCTGTAAACAAGAAGCGATGCTCCACCAGCACCGACACCTTCTTTGACAAACCCCTGTCCATAAGCTCTCAATCCTGCTTTTGTTGATTTTTCAAGCCCGGGATCGCTTGCAATCACATCTGTAGCAGAGATCTCAGCTATATCCGATGTTTTATCCTCAGCCACGTACTTTGTTGTTACAATGTGCACTTCTGCATCGGGATTAAGTGCATTCACAATCTGTGAAACTGCAGCCATCTGAGTGCCTCCTGCAAGTATCACGTGTTTTGCAAACCCGGTTGATATTCCAGACACAGTTACAAGAACAGGGTCTCCAACCTCGGCCATAATTTCAAGAGGGTCATCGCTTTCAACCCTTGAAACTGCCATATCCATAACTCTGCGCTTGATGTCAACGGGGTTTTCAGGCATGCTGGAGGACACCTTTGGATCCAGACCCATTGCCTTCAGAACCGCTCCTGCCGTTGTTGTTCCGGCAGGTATGCTCTCTCCAATCACCAGTACATCAAATTCCTTGGACAGTTCCTTTCCAAGAATTTTTCCATAGTTAAATGTTCTCTTCACATCTTCCAGATCCATTGCACTTTCTTCTGCTATATTCCTCCCAACTGGTGCATTGACAGTCCAGTAAGGCATCTTCGGCTTCTCAATCAGACCGCTGTCGACAACGAAAAGCGGAACATGTGTGAGTCTCAGTGCGGTGTATGTTATCAGAGCTGGAGTTGGTTTCCCATCAGGGGTTGCCGGAGGGAACGGTATGCTCTTGCAGTACCCGTAACAGAGTAGCTCAGCATCGGCAGGTGGTGTAAACTTGATAAGTTCAGGACTCTCTCCTGCAACTGTTATTCCTGGAATTTCTGCAGTCATCGTGTTTCCTATGCACAGGACAAAGGCCACATTTCCATCAAGCAGATCTGAAAAGTCCGTACCCTTTATCACCCTGTAGCTCATGGCAGAAGTGAGAAAAGACTGATTATAACACTTATTTTTGTATTACTTATGTAATACGGATAAGGAGAGTTAAGTGTTTCTCCACACGGAAGGGTTAAAATATTGTCACGGTGAAGTTAACATGAATGGAGGGCTGGCTGATTGATGCAGACTACATAACTGAAAATGACAGAGCTGTAGTCAGGCTCTGGTGTAGAGATGACGATGGAATTTTTGTTATACATGACAGAAATTTCACCCCGTATTTCTACGTCATTCCATTTGAGGATTTTGATCCAATGAAGGTGGTAGCTGAAACAAAAAACAGAGTTATCAGGCCTCAAAATGCTGATGTTGTGGAGAAAAGAATATTTGGTAAGAAAATGGATGTCTACAGGATATATGCAAAACATCCTCAGGATGTTCCGAAGCTGAGAGAAGCTTTCAGAGCATACGGAGATGTTAGAGAGGCAGACATTCCTTTTGCATACAGATACCTGATTGACAGGGATCTTGCATGCATGGATGGAGTTGTGGTGGAGGGCACATTAAAAACAGAGAAGGGAATCAGAGTTGTTGAGGCAGAAACCATAGAAAGAAACAAGAGAGATGGTTTTCCGGAGCTGAGAGTTCTTGCTTTTGATTGTGAGATGCTTACAGAATTCGGTATGGCCGATGCTGATAGAGATCCGATTATAGTAATAGGCATCAAGATGGGTGACTTTGAAAAGATAATCCATGGAGAGGAAAGGGAAATAATAGGAAGATTTGTCAGAATTGTAAGAGAGCTTGATCCGGACATAATCGTTGGTTACAATCAGGATGGATTTGACTGGCCATATCTGAAAAAAAGGGCTGAAAAACTTTCTATCAGACTTGCCATAGGCAGGGATGGAAGTGAACTGACATTCAGAGGGGGGAGGCCAAAAATAACGGGAAGGATGAATGTTGATCTTTACGACCTTGCAATGAGACTGGATGTGAAGGTGAAAAAGCTTGAAAATGTGGCAGAGTTTCTGGGCAGAAAGGTTGAGATTGCCGATATAGAGGCAAAGGATATCTACAGAAAATGGATTTCTGGAGACAGGGAAAGTGTCTTCAGGTATTCCAAGCAGGACATCATGAACACATACTACATTGCCGAGGAGCTTCTGCCAATGCATTACGAACTTTCCAAAATGATAAGACTGCCTGTTGATGATATAACAAGAATGGGAAGAGGGAGACAGGTTGACTGGCTTTTGCTGAGTGAGGCTTTCAGGCTTGATGAGATTGCACCGAGTCCAAGTGAGATAGAGGAAAGTTATGAAGGGGCATTTGTACTCGAGCCTGAACGAGGATTGCATGAGAACGTTTACTGTCTTGATTTTGCATCCATGTATCCATCGATAATGATTGCCTTCAACATATCTCCAGACACGTACGTTTCAGGCAGATGTGATGACTGCCATGTCGCTCCCGAGGTTGAGCACAGATTCAGGAAGGAACCTGATGGATTTTTCAAAAGGATATTGCAGAACCTGATAGAGAAGAGAAAGGAAATAAAGACAAGAATGAACATGACCGAAAGAGGGAGTGTTGAATACCGCCTTTTGGACATACAGCAGCAGACCCTGAAAATCCTCACAAACTCATTTTACGGATACACCGGATGGAGCGGGGCGAGATGGTACTGCAGAGCATGTGCCGAGGCAACAACAGCATGGGGCAGATACTTCATAAGAAAATCAGCTGAGATCGCAAGGAATATGGGTTTTCAGGTTCTGTATGGGGATACCGACAGCATTTTTGTCAGAAAAGAGGGTTTTAGCGGAGATGACCTTGAAAGAGAGGTTAAAATACTGATAAACAGGATCTCCCAGGAGCTGCCTGTAACAATCGAAATCGATGAGATATACAGGACGGTATTTTTTGTTGAGAAAAAGAGATACGCCGGACTCACAGCCGATGGAAGGCTCGTGGTAAAGGGTCTGGAAGTGAGAAGAGGGGACTGGTGTGAGCTTGCAAAAGAGGTTCAGAAAGAAGTTATTGAAATGATACTGAAAGAAAAAAATCCTGAAAAGGCAATGAGATATGTCAGGCAAGTAATAGACAGAATAAAAAATGGAGAGTATCCTCTTGAAAAATTTGTAATATACAAGGGGCTCACAAGAAGGCCATCAAAGTATGAAAGCATGCAGGCACATGTTAAGGCCGTACTCAAGGGACAGGGATTTGGATACGTGTATCCCGTGGGCACAAAGGTCGGTTATGTTGTTGTTGAAGGATCAGGCAACGTTGGAGACAGAGCATACCCGATCGAGCTGGTAGAGAGTTTTGATGGAAGGTTTGTAGAGCTAAAAACTAAGTTCGGAACGGAAAAGAAGAGAATTGACAGGGAATACTACATAAACAATCAGATAATTCCCAGTGTGATGAGAATTCTCGAGAGATTTGAATACAGTGAAGCATACATCAAGGGAACTCACCAGCAAACATTGGATTCGTTTTTTGGATAGATCCAAAAAATGATAAGACCTTACGGCAGAATTTTAAGCAATGAAAGTCATGGTGGGAACCAAAAATCCGGTAAAGGTTATGGGTGTCAGGAGAGCATTCAGCAGGTACTTTGATGACGTTGAGGTTCTTTCAAAAGATGTTGCATCTGGAGTGGGTGAGCAGCCTTTCAATCAGCAAACAGTTACTGGAGCAGTAAACAGAGCAAAAAATGCTTACTCTGAAGACTGCAGCTTCTCTGTCGGGATCGAAGCCGGTCTTTTTTCATGCTCCAGTACCATCACAGGTTACATTGATTTTCAGGTGGCATGTATATTTGATGGAAAAAGATACACCATAGGTTTTGGTCCGGGATTTGAATACCCCCCTGCTGTTGTAGCTCTGGTGCTGGAAGGCAGAGCTGTTGGGAGTGTCATGGAAGAACTCACCGGAATGAAGGAGCTTGGAAGGAAAAAAGGGGCAATCGGATACCTTTCAAAAGATGTGATAAAAAGGGAAGATCTGACCGAAATTGCAGTGACGATGGCCTTAATTCCCTGGATAAACAGAGACATTTACGGATTATGAGGGTCATAACAGAGTTTGATCCCTGGAAATCAAGAATCTGTACATGTCCCAGGAAATACTCCTTCAACCCATACACAGGATGTGCCCATCACTGCATTTACTGTTACTCCACATACATTCCCGATTTTTACAGGCTTAGACAGAAAAAGATGCTCCTACCAAGACTTGAAAGGGATCTGAGAACTCTTCCAGAAAATGCTCTGATTTCAATGTCCAACAGCAGTGATCCATATCCTCCAGTTGAAAAGGAGCTTGAACTGACAAGAAAAGCAGTTGAAATGATCTCTGAAAGGAACCTGAGACTTCTTGTGGTGACGAAGAGCGATACTGTTGTCAGAGATGCTGATATTCTTGAGAGAATGAGATCCGCAGTTTCAGTTACCATAACCACTCTCAGCAGCGAAACAGCCTCAGTCCTTGAACCAGATGCACCTGCCCCATACAAAAGGATTAGGGCTCTCAGGAAAATAAAAAACAGTGGAATTCCTGCGATTTTGAGACTCGATCCTGTAATTCCATCGATCAATGATCATGAGATTGAAAAGCTACTTGAAAAAGCCAGTTTCGTTGACCATGTGGTCTCTTCCACCCTGAAGCTCAGAGGTGACTCTTACAGAAGAATGATCGCTGCCTTCCCTGAACTTAAAGAGAAGCTGAGAGAGATGTATTTCAGAGAGGGAGAGAAACTGGGAAATAGCTGGTACATGAAAAAAGAGATCAGAAAGAAAATCCTGCAAAGAGTTGCAGAAAAGTGCGAAGAGCTTGAAATTAGCTATGGATTTTGCAGAGAAGGACTGTTCTTTAAATCCAGGAGCTGTGATGGATCTCATCTGATTCAGTAGCTCCTCAATTAGGCACTGGAAAAGCCCGGTGAATTGGCATTCAGGCATGTCAAGGCTGTTAATGAGCGTTCACAGCACAATCATGACAGTGACTGTGATGTACGATGCACCATTGAGGATTGCGGATATGATGAGACATTGAATGAAGCTCACATTGAGGGTTATTCTGTATACAGCCGCCTCAATAAGAGCTGACAGCACATAACCTGCTGCAATCCATACATGAATTTCTGCATTGTATGGACCCGGGACGATAATTCCTGCTGTTGAACTCAAAACATTTGCGAGTACAACAGCTGCAATTCCCTTCAAAAAAGAAACATTTAGTCTGACAGTTTTCTGGATCAAAAAGAATGCTGCAATCTCAACAGAGATTATCAGGGGAATGTATGGAACGAATAGAAACGTTAGCGGAAACAGAACATCTCCCTTAGCTCTGGAAATCAGGAAAATGGTTGAAAGTAAACAGAGCACTCCTTTCCCGATACCCATGCCAGTTTTTAAGCATGAAATAATTCATAAAACTTTCATGCTGAAGTGACACAAGATGATGTTTATTTGTACCCGTAAAACCCCCTTCCGGTTTTCCTTCCAAGCAGCCCAGCACTAACCATCTGCTTCAGCAGGGGACAGGGTCTGTACTTGTCGCCAAGCTCTTTATGCAGTGTTTCGATTGCTGCCAAGCAAATATCAAGGCCAATCAAATCAGCAAGCTCTAAGGGGCCCATTGGAACGTTTGTGAAAAGTCTCATTCCCCTGTCTATTTCTTCCTTCGTGGCTATGCCTTCGTAAAGCACCCAAATTCCTTCATTGATCCAGGGCATGAGTATTCTGTTTGAAATAAATCCGGGAGAATCCCTGCAAACCACCGGCTCCTTTTCAAGTTTCTTTGTAAACTCAACAGCAAAGTCCAGGGTCTCATCGCTTGTCAGCAGACCCCTCACCACCTCAACACCTTTCATCAAAGGTACGGGATTCATGAAATGGATTCCTACAAAATTTTCGGGCTTTCTTGTTACGGATGCCATGTCTGTTATGCTGAGCGTGGAGGTATTGGATGCAAAAACGGCATCCCGTCTCCTCACAATCTCATCAAGCTGCCTGAAAGTTTCCTTTTTTGTAACCATGTCCTCTATTATTGCTTCAATAATAACATCTGCATCTGCAAGATCCTCGAGCTTTGTTGTGGGTTTTATTCTGCTGGTAATGTCATCAACGTCCTCTTTCAGTTTTCCCTTAGCTGCAAACCTCTCAAGACTTTTTCTTATACTGCTAAGTCCCCTGTTAAGAAATTCGTACTCTATATCTCTCAGAACAACTTCAAATCCTGCCATCGAACATACCTGGGCTATTCCAGAGCCCATCGTTCCTGCACCAAGAACGCCAACAACCCTAACATCCTCAACCTTCATTCTTCCACCTCAAATCCTAATTTTTCCGGTTATCCTGCGGGATATTACAATTTTCTGTGCTTCACTTGTCCCCTCATAGATCGTTCCAACCCTTGCATCCCTGTAATATCGCTCGACATCATACTCCTTACTGAATCCGTATCCACCAAATATCTGTACTGCTTCGTATGTAACCTTTACTGCTGTTTCAGTTGCGAAAAGTTTTGCCGCA
>WAMS01000100.1 GCA_015522195.1 Geoglobus sp.
ATCCTCCACAAAGCTTTTGCTGCTCCCCATAATCATTGCAGTTGCAAGAAGCAGATCCTGCTCAAAATGAGATGGAAGGATCAAACATGGACCATAGGCAGATACAAAGTCAGAGTTAACGTATCTCAGAACGTGGTTAACATGATGCGGTGAGATATGGTTAAGCAGAATTCCATCTGCAATTCTGGATAGCCTGGATAGTGCTTTTTTTCCTGTTCCTCCAGCAACAACAGGAAATTCAAATTTTTCCTTCAATTTCTGAATGCATTTTACAGTAGTTTCAATACTCCCCTTATCTCCTGCAGCAACTCCCACAATGACCCTTTCTTCAATGCCAGAGAATTTTTCAAGCTCGTTCAAGATCCTGTGGTAGTTCTTTACCCTCAAAATCCCAAACCCAACAATGAGGTCTGTGTTTTCAATAAACAGATCTGCCAGATAAAAAGGATCCTTAAAGAAATCCGAGTCTCCTATCCAGACCACATTTACATACTCTGATGCCTTTAATGCTTTTTCAACAAGAACCTCATCATCAAAATCTCCATTTATGTTTATGCCAATTCTACCAATCCTCAACAAGCTTTCTGATATCATCCTTCCCTATCTCTCTTTCTTCATTCTCCACTTTCATTTTCGGCCTGTAACCCAGCTGGTCTCCAAGTTCCTTAACGAGAATCTTGGCAGAGAGCTTGGCTAACATGTATGCTCTTTCTGCATCCTTCATATCTGGCTTCTTTCTTTTCTCCTCAATGTTCCTGTCTGAATAGTAAACACAGAAGAGGCATTCGTAGGGATGTATTGCCTGCGGCTCAGAATCTAAATCAAGTCTCATGTACGTCTCAAGAGCGCAGTACTTTCCATCGCTGTATCTGCATTTTTTTGCCTTCTCGATTCCCTTCTTTCTTGCAAAGTTCACAAACTCGACTATCTCCTTGGGAATTTCTCTTTTCCTTTTGAAAAAGTACCACTCAAGAAGCTGGTTGACAAATTCAGATGGAGAGACACCAAGTTCTTCGCATTTTCTCATCAGAGCCCTTTCAACATCAGGTGGAATATCAATCCCTATTCTCATTTTTTCTTTCTTCCTTTCTTCTTAATTTCCTGTTCCTGCTCGAGTGCATCTGCTTCCGATTTTTCCTCTCCTGCGTACAGCTTTGCCAGCCTGTAAAATCCCTTGGCATTTGCAGTTACGGGATCATCTGGAATCTGGATATCTCCGATATCCTTAAAATGCTCTTTGAATTCGTTCTCGACATCCGGAAGCTTCGCTCCACCTCCTGTCAGAATTATGTTCTCGACTAAGGAGATTGAGAGCCCCTCAAGCAGCATGTTCACCCTGTTGACTATTCTCTCAACCCAGGACTTCATGAACTGGCTGTACTCATCAATCACATCATCCCTTGAAACTGCAATTTTTTTCCCTCCCCGTACCTTTCCCACTCTGAAATTCTCTTCTGATAGAAGCTTTGTCATCTCTTCCGGGGTTATTGTGATGCCAAATCTGTTCCTTATTGTCATCTCCATGTTTTCATAGATTTTGTCAACTCCAACAAGCAGTGTGTCGCCCTTCAGATATTCCATGTCTGCCAGAACAATCACGTCGGTAGTTCCAAAACCGATGTCAATGCAAACTCCCGTATTGACTCCTGCATAGGCCATTGAACCAACAGGCTGGGGAAGCAGGAGAACATCACAGTTGAGAGTGTTTTTCAGCTTATCAACCAGATCTGATCGCTCCTTTTTTGAGCTTTTCACGGGAAGCCCGGTTGCAACAAATCTGTCACTTTCTGCATTGAGCATGCTGAGAGCATGCTTAGCTAACTCAATGTACGAGCTGTGCATCAGCCTTCCTTCATGCAATGGTCTCAGAACTTCAACGTTCTCCACATTCTGAGCCATGTATGAAGCTTCATCTCCAACATAAACCTGTCTTTCTGCTTTTCCTTTTAAACTCCACTCCTTCTCCTCACCATAAACAACAAGACTGGGAAATGTAATGACATTACTGCCATCTGCAGTTGCCTTTGTGTAGTTTGTCCCGATGTCAAGACCGATGTGCCTCATACACCAATGAACAGACGAAGACAATTAAAAATGTTTGCATTAAAAAGGATCCGTCTTGTCCCTTCAATAAATGCCTGCATGGGGTTGACCTTGCGTGATCCTGAAGATTATGCCACCTGCAGCCAGATGGTGGGAGCTGAATGCTCCAGAATACTTATCCCAGACCTCTTAATCAGATTTTATTGCCTCTTCACCGCTCCTCCCGAATGACAGACCCTGCACAGACTGGAATCGCCGAGGTCAGCATCGATGAAATTCTGTGTGGAGTAATGTGTTGTTCTCCGAACTGTAATTCTCCGGATTGCTTACAAAGTTCCTGAAACCTGTTGAGCTGCTTGAAATAGTAGTGAATCCGTGGTGGAGCCACATCTTCGATAACGGTAGCAGAGAAGTTGCCTTCCTTAACCTAAAGCACATACCTCTCTGGGCAGAGTTTCCCACCCCTGCTTTTTCAAAACTCTCTCTTTCGAGAAGTGACAGCCTGAACATCCAAGTTCAGGATTCACATTTAATCCTCAGACCTCAGGGGTATTCTGGTTGTTGTAGTGTAGGCTCAGCACAGGAACCATCAGTTCACGGACTGCATTCTCAACAGCTCTTTATCACACTCTCGAAGAATTTAACCCGGAAGCACAAAACCCGAACTTTTAAATTACAGGTGCCAGATTAAGAGCATGTTTGACAGGAAAACCAGGATGATGCTTCTCCTTGGAGTGCTGAATGACTGCTTCGGAGATGTTAGGACAACCATAGGTAATATCTCTGACTTCATGGCTTCCCACAGTTTTGAAGAGATGGAGGAACTTGGGCTGAGGGAAATACTGGAGAAGGCACAGGAGCTTGAGAAAAAGATACTTGAGGCTATGGATAAGGCCAAAAAGGAAATTTATGAATGAACGCACTCTGAAATTGCTTTAGCCATCTCCATTGTTTTCAGATTTCCGCCCAGATCAGGAGTTGTTTTTCCTTCGGAAATCGCCCTCTCAACAGCATTTTCAATCCTTTCTGCCAGATTCACATATCCAAAATGCCTGAGCATCATGCATGCTGTCAGAATCATCGCTGAAGGGTTTGCTATACCCTTTCCTGCTATGTCAAATGCTGCACCGTGTACTGGTTCAAAAAGAGCGTATTTTTCTCCAATGTTTGCAGATGGTGCCAACCCAAGCCCTCCAACAACCCCTGCAGCGAGATCTGAGATTATGTCGCCGAACATGTTTGTTGTAACTATGACGTCGAACATCTGAGGCTTCATGACCATGTACATGCATGCAGCATCTATGTAGTAGTCATCTGCCTCAATTTCCGCGTATTCCCCTGCAATTTCATAAAAAACGCTTTTGAACAATCCACACGTCCTCCTCATGACGTTTGCTTTATGCAGAGCTGTAACCTTTTTTCTCCCATCATTTCTGGCGAGATCAAAGGCATACCTCACAATTCTCTCACTGGCTTTCCTTGTTATGATCCTGACAGCCTCAGCAACTCCATCAACCTCAAACTCTATCCCACTGTAAAGGC
>WAMS01000101.1 GCA_015522195.1 Geoglobus sp.
AGAATGGAGAGGAAGGGCGAAAGACAAGACTGACCTCGTTCTCCGATACCTCAAGATCTTCAATAAGGCCCATGTCCCACACATTCTGTCTTGTGTGAGGATCAACAACTTTCTTCAGTTTTTCAATCACTTCACCTTCACTTACCATATCCCTTCACCTTGATGAAAACTTTGAATGCACGGTATAAGACTGTAACCCCTAAGTTGTTCAGATACCTTTTTATCTTACCTGAAAAATTATCTGCATGGAATTGGGGGAACTTGTAAGGTTTCTCGATGATTACCTCAAAATTGGTGAGTACTCTGACTCAAGCATCAACGGTCTTCAAGTTGAGGGGATTCAGAGCGTTGAAAAGGCGGCATTTGCTGTTGATGCATCAATAGAAGCTTTCAGAAGAGCACTTGAAATTGAGGCAGATATGCTTGTGGTCCATCACGGGCTGATATGGAGAGGAATTGAGAGGGTTATAGGATTGATTAGGGAAAGGCTGAAGTTCCTCCTTGAAAATGAACTCTCTCTTTACGCAGCCCATATTCCCCTTGATGCCCATCCTGAGATCGGAAACAATGCCATGATTTTGCGAATGATTGGTGTTGAACCAGAAGAGCCATTTGGAAGTTACGGGGGAGTGAAAATTGGTTTTTCCGGGTATGCAGGCCTTGAATTTGAAGATGTGCTTGAAAATCTGGAAGAAAGATTTGGCGACGTTGGATACATGAAATTTGGAAGAGACAAGATAGAAAAGGTAGCTGCAGTTTCAGGCAGAGGTGCAGGTTATGTGGAGGAGGCACTCAGGGAGGGTGTGGATCTTCTCATAACAGGTGAGATGGAGCACTCTGCATTCCATCCTGTAAGGGAAGCACGGATCAATGTGATTTATCTCGGCCATTACAACAGTGAAACCGCTGGTTTGAAGGCCCTCATGAACGTTGTTGCGGATATTGGTATAGATGCTGAGTTCATCGATATACCGACAGATCTGTAAATGTGGTTGTAAAGGGGACCGACGGTCTTTCATCGCTTAGCATGAGCTGCCTCAGACCGCAACGGCATGAATTGTTTTACCTAAGCCTTAAAAATTTAGCGCTGCGATTGTTCTGTTGGGTTCTTGTTTAACTGTGGTATCACCTCACCCGAGGTTTTACTGCCAGATACTCTATCTGGTGATGACATTTCCTTCAATAAACCTTAAAATTTAATTCAGGATGACTCCTCGCTCTCGCCCTTAGGAGGATAGGGATGTATTTTGATCTTGTAGTCGCAGAGTTTCTGGACTATTTTCATCTTTGCCTTTCCGGTTTCGATGTAATCTTTTTTGAGCATGAAATCCAGAATCTTCTTTGCAACAGGCGTTCTGATCAGAACTGTTGAAAATCCCGGATCGCTTCCAACGCTGCCTATGCTGACATCAGCCTCAACTCCTGAAAAATCCTGACAGACGTGGCAGCCTTCAGGAACTATCTCTTCCATCTCCTTTACAGGAATGCTGAACTCAGACCCATCCCTGAATGTTACTATGAAGTTGCCCTTGGTTATATCTGTTTTTTCAGCCTCCCTCAGATCAGCTCCCCTCTCCTTCAGGAATTCGTAAAGCTGGTGCCAGTAAAAATTCTCGGTACAGAAGAGAGCAACAGCAAGAGGGACATTCTTTTTGTAGAGAGGAATTTTGTTCTGAACCTTCCTGAGTCCTGAAATCATGCATGGGGTTCCAACAAAACCTATCCTATCCCCTCTCTTAATTATTCTGTGAAGCTCAGGCATGACTGAAGCGAAGCTGTACTTGGTTCCTGT
The DNA here is from genome assembly GCA_015522195.1 of Geoglobus sp. Lineage (GTDB taxonomy): Archaea > Halobacteriota > Archaeoglobi > Archaeoglobales > Archaeoglobaceae > Geoglobus. The sequence continues at coordinate 1,793 of WAMS01000101.1, forward strand.
CACCTTTCTGTCAAGCAGTTCATCAGCGCTTCTGACATGGACAACGAAGGGTCTGAAAAACTCATCCCTTGCAACAAAAAGTGCAACATCAATCAACCTCATCTCAAGGGCTGCTGCCATGAATTCTGAAACCATTGCACCATCCTGTCCGGCAAATCTCTTTGATCTTCCAGCAAGAGCTTCGGTGTATTCTCCAGGACCATTGAGGGGAACGTAGTTGTATCTCGGGCATACAGCAACACACACACCGCAGCCCATGCAGCCCTTCTTTGGATCAAAGTCAAGAGGTCTGTCTTCAAGAATTATAAGATCTACAGGACAGATCGTGCATGTTCCGCAATGACTGCATATGCCTGCATCAACAACCTTCTCCTTTAACAGTCTCCAGCTCGACCTTCTGTCTGGCTTTTCAGCAAATCTGAGGCATGGAAGATCCTCAAGCTCCTTTACCTCAATGCTGACCCATCCCTTTGGAATTGTCATTGGTGATCACCTTCCCTTTCAATTGGAGTCAGGATCAATACCTCTGTCGGACATATCCTCACACATATCCCGCATCCCGTGCACCTCTCATAGTCTGTTTCAAGAATGACCTTTGTTTCTTCAAGCTTTGATTTTATTGCATTGACGGGGCACGAGAACATGCACAGCCTGCATCCAATGCAGTTCTCGCCATACTGAGGTACAGCTTTGAATTCTGGTCTTTCAGGCTTCTCAACCTCAACGAGAAGATTTTCAAATTCCTTTTTCCTTACAAGCTGAATGTCCTTTTCGAAGTCATACTCAACTGTAACGCTGTCCTCTCTCACAATTTCAGGAATTGTGTTCATCTGCTCGGGGCTCACATTCATTGAGTCAACATCCCTGTATGCAACATCATGAATCTTGGACTGCTTGAGTGCTGCAGTTGGACATGAATCAACACAGAAGTGGCAGAATATGCACTTTGCATAATCGATTCCCGGAAAATACCTGCCCTCTGCATCCGGATACATCTGAATGGCATTTGCAGGGCATATATGGGCACACCTGAAACAGCTTATGCACTCATCCATGTCAAACATTATCATTCCTCTGAAGTTCTCGGGGTACTTTCTCCTCTCCCTCGGGTAGTGAACTGTTATTGTTCCGGGGCTTACAACAACCTTTGCAACCTCCGTTATGGCCCTCAAATGGCCTGCAGCACTTCTGATCAGTCCATCTTTCGGTGATTTTACAACCTTAACCATGCCATCCACCCCACCGATATGATTAATGCAATCATGCTCATGGAGAAAACAACACCCCATCCAAGTCTCAGGCTCTGATCGAGTCTGTATCTGGCATAAATTGATCTTGCCAGTGAAACAACGCACATGAAAACAATTGTTTTGATGTACAGATAGATGACTGGGGCTAAATCCCCAAGAATCGCTATTTCAGGACCATTCCACCCTCCAAAGAAGAGAATAACCGAGATCATTGAAAGCAGGTATAGCTTTTCGTAGGGAAGCATCATTACAAGGCCAAATATGATTCCCGAATACTCCACATAGGGTCCGAATGCAACCTCCTGATCTGCTTCTGGAATGTCAAAGGGCAGTCTTGATGTGGCAATCAGCACAGTTATGAAAAAGACCAGGAAGGCAACCGGATTCATCACCGCTCCCGGAATCCATTGCTTTGCCACTATCTCAAATGGGTCAGAGGTTTGATAGAGAACTATCATGGCTACAACAGCAAGCAGAAATGGAATTTCGTATGCAAAGTACATGAAAGCCTCTCTCACACTGCCAATATAGGCAAACTTGCTGTTTGATGCCCATCCCATGGCAACAATGAAAACCGGTATCAGGGATATGAGAGCGAGGGCAGCAGGTATTGTGTAGATTGTCCTGATTCCGTATGTCCCTCCTGCAGGTATGAAGAGGAGTGGTAGCAGAACAGGAAGGAATGAGATAAGAGGGAACTGGAGGAAGTAGAACGCATTGGCATCTCTGTGGACTATCACTTCCTGGAAAAGATACCTCATGCCGTCTGCAAGAGCCTGAATCACACCACCCGTCCTTCTTGAAACCTCCTTCGGCCCAACTCTCCACTGAACTCTTGCAGTGATCTTCCTCTCAAAGTAGATTATGAAAAGCAATACGAGAGTCATCCCAATCAGTCCCGGCAGTATTAGAACATGGAATATCGGTTTCCAGAGAATGAACGCAACGATCACATTCAGGAAAGGAATCTTCAACAGCATCTCAACAGCAGGATTAATCAGAGGTATGTTTATCAGCTCATCTGTGAATATGCTCAGAATCCTTTCCAGCAGGATAAAAATAAGGCTCGCCTCAGCCATCTCCATCACCTCATCGGTCTGCTTCAGGCGGGAAGTATCCAAAACTTCCGTAAATTGCCTGCAGATCTGCAAGTCTGTGTCCCTTACATGCCTCCATGAAACCCTTCAAATACATCCATCCCGGCGTGACAATTCTGACCCTGTAGGGCACTGTTGACTCGCCATCACTTATTACTGAATAGAGCAGCGTTCCCCTTGCCGCCTCGGTGAGGGTAGTGTATTCCCCTTCAGGCAGAACAATGTCTGCATAAGCTTCGAAGAAACTCCCCCTTATATCCTTTCGGTTGAATGAAATTATGCTATCGCTTAAAACATCTCCCTCAGGCAGATTGTCCACAAGCTGTCTTATCATGTTAATGCTCTGTCCAACCTCCTCAACTCTGACAAGGAACCTCGTGTATCCGTCTCCGTCCTCTCCGATCACAACATCCCAGTCTATCTCGTCATAGGCCTCATATGGCTCCACAACTCTTACATCATACTCCACTCCACACGCCCTCAAAAAAGGTCCCACCACTCCATAATCAACAGCTTCCTCCTTCGTCAGAGTTCCAACTCCTTTGAGTCTTGCAATTGTTGTCGGATTCCTGATAAACACCCTCTCAAATTTCTTTATCCTGAATTCAAGAGCATTTAGCATTCTCTTGATCATGTCAAGGGTTTTCTCATCAACATCTCTTCTAACGCCACCTGGCACCACAAATGAGCCTGTTATTCTTGTGCCAGTTATTCTGGTAAAGATCTCAACAATATATTCTCTCAGAGCAAAGGGCCACATGAAGCCAGTTGTGTGGCCGAGAAATACAGCAAGAATTCCTGCATCATACAGATGGGTTCCAATTCTTCCGAGCTCAGCAAGAATTGTTCTTAGGTATCTTGCCCTTTCAGGCACCTCTATGTCAAGAGCATCCTCTATTGCCCTCACATAACCGAGATTGTAGTTTCCAAAATCAATTATGGATGGTCTTTCAAACAGCGGAATGTTCTGGATGTAAAGCCTGTTCTCAGCAAGTTTCTCCATGGATCTGTGAACATAACCCGGATCGGGAATAACCTCAACAATAAAGTCTCCCTTAACTCTGATTATCAATCGCATGTGCCCGCTTCCACCATGCTGGGGGCCGGTGAAAACAACAAAGTCATCACTTCTGTATGCGTCCTCGAGAAACTCCTTGGGTACGGGGACAAAGTATGATTCGTATTCCTTTGGTGGTGTTACTGAAATGTCAAGGCTGTATTCCTTCATTTTTTCTCACCTCCAATGTAAACCTCCTCCTGCAGTCTGAAGTCCTTCCTCAACGGATTCTTTGGCGTGTCTGGAGCGAGAAGGAATGGCTTGCCCATCCATGGATTTCCCTCAAACCACACGCCAAAAAGATCGTGAAGCTCTCTCTCAAGATAGTCTGCAGATGGCCACACATCTATCAGGCTCGGAAAGCTTGCTTCCTCTCTGTCAATTTCCGTGAAAATGGTTAAAATTAGCCTGACAAATTCAGGCCTGAGATAGCTCGATACCTGGTATTCAACAATGAATTTTCTGTTTTTGGGGATATCTATTATGTTGACAGACTTGACATGGTCAAAGCCTGAATCTCTGAGCTTCCTTGCAGCCTCAACAAAGTTCTCCAGTCTAACCCTGACATGGATCCTGTATATGCCGGTAACAGTCACTCTCTCTGCAAGTTCCCCCAGAATCTCTGCTATCTTTCCCCTGTACTCAGTTCCGTAATCCCATTTTCTGTCTCTCGGAACATCAACAACAACAGATGGATTCAGGGCAACGTACTTTGGAGTTGGAGGTATCTTCTTCGGTTTTTTCCTTTTCTCCTCCTTTTTTCTTCTGATTTTTGGATAGGCAATTGTGTTCTTTGCCTCTCCGGTAACAATCTCATCCTGCAGAGCTCTGAAACATCTCAGCAGTGATTCAGGGGTAGGGGGGCAGCCGGGAGCGAAGTACTTCACAGGAACAACCTCAAATGGCTTCACCATGTGGTATCCATTCCAGAACAGTCCGCCTTTTATTCCGCAGACGCCCATGACTATGACAAACTTCGGATCGGGCATCTGCTCGTATGTCATCTTCAGGATTCTCGCCATCTTTCTTGTTATCGCCCCCTCAACAACTATGCAGTTTGTCTGCCTTGCCATTCCAAAGTTGAGCACTCCAAGCCTCTCGCCATCATATCCACTTGCAAATGCATGAGCAAGTTCAACACCACAGCATGCTGTGACAAGATGGGTCGGCCATATGCTCCACTTTGTTCCCCATTTCTTTATGGGCGAGAGAGGACCATCATGCAGAAATTCAATCATCTCATCCATACACATCCCTCCTGTTTGAGGCTACGCTTGCAATTCTGTATGTGAAGTAAAATGCGGGAAGCATTGCAATAAATGAAATTGCAATGAATTTCAGAAATTCAACTCCAGGAAACATGGCAAAAAGCAGTAAAAGGACAACAACAGGCTCAAATGCCATGAAAAGGACAACAAAGCCGTAATACTGCATTGGGAGGGTGTACTTTGGCAGTCCAACAGAAATATTTCCCGATTCCCATCTCAGGTATTTCAGATCTGTTGGATTCCTTTTTGGAAGTATTCTTGATATTGCATACACCGCCACATCGGCTACAATGCTGATCACAATGACAAAGGCAACGACAATAACCTCCTCCATTTCAGACACCTCCAATTGCAAGGTACTTCATCAGGATCCTGCTTGACTCAATTATCCAGTTTGGTGGAACGACCGTGATGAGCATGAGTACTGCTGTTACCGTAACAAGATACCCTGCAAGTTTTCTGAAATCTTTTTTGTCTTCAAAGATTCTTATAAGTCTTATGTAATACGGAACTGACATCGCCGAATTTATGACCAGGAAAAAGGCGATCCATACAAGGTTGGCGTAAACAAGAGAGGCAAGGACATACAGCTTCCCCCAGAATCCCATGAGGGGTGGGATGCCTATGAAGGATAGCGAAAGAATGTAAGTCTCAATTTTTGGCATGGCATCCTCCTTTATTCCCACAAAAAATCCTATTTTGCCCAGTGAATTTGTCAGAAGCAAGAGCATCGCTCCTGCAAATGCGATATATACGTATTCAGTGTAAAGAGCCACAGCAAGAGTTGAGATTATGTATCCCATGTTTGCAACTGTTGAATAGGCGAGTATTCTGGAAGGTTTGCTGGATGTCAGGGCACCAATGTTTCCTATGAACATTGATGCAACTGCTATGATTCCGGTTATGAGTATAAGAACGTCTCCACCCATGTAGGTGGAGCTGATTATTTTGAATGCCACAACAAATGGAACAAACTTTGCGATGCTTGCTATTACAGAAACCGGAATTGGATCGGCTGAGTCAAAAACGTCCGGAACCCACTCATGAAAAGGTCCGGCACCAACTTCAATTGCCAAACCAAGAAGCAGCATTGTGAAGGCCAGATAGTAGAGACCCATGCTTGAGGTTGCAGATGCATGAACCATCAGAATTGCTCCAATCATGAACAGAATTGTTGCCACCACCATGAATGTTATGTACTTTATGCCAACCTCCATTCTTATCTCCTTATCGCTTGCCATCACAAGCATGTAGGTTGGAACGCTGGCAACAACAAACATTGTGAGGAGGAACGCAAGACTCTGGGAGTAAAATGCAAAGGAAGTAGAAACGAAAATCAAACCAACCAGCGTGTAGTCGACACCTCTGAGAAATCCTTTCATGAGGTCAAGTGAGGCAAGATTCAGCAGTGCAATGACAAATACCATCAGCAGAAGGGGATTGTTCACAACCATCAGGGCCGATGCTACGAGAGCCCCTGCAAATCCGACGTACTTGAATCTCAGTGAGAATGCTCCACTCAAAGCCAGTATAAGCACTGCAGGAATTGCGAACTGCATTCAGAACCACCCCACAATCGAGACAATGAAAAGGATTGCCAGGACGAAACTAACAACTATCTTGGCATATCTCTCAAGACTTCCGCTTTGTACCGCTCTTATTGAAACCGAAATTCCACCAAACAGCGCTGGAATGAATGTGTGGGCAGTAAAGTCCAGAAATCTGTTGAAGATGTCAACTATCCATGCAATGGCCCAGCCTATTTTCGGGATGAGGTAGTCATTTAGAAGCATAACATAGACCCTGTCGTATAGGATCTTTCCGATAAAGTTTTCATGTTCTGGTTTGATAAATCCTGCAACGTATGCGACAAGAACAAGAATTCCAACCATAAACGAGACTTCTACCGTACCGGCCTTGATGAATTCCTCAGCCGCATGATCAATTCCCAAGTAGATGACTGCAAGCAGAACGAGAAGCATTGACACCATTGCCGTATAGGCTGTTTTCATCACCCCTCCCCCATGGAGATGTAGGTGAACATGTCTACCCTTCCAGAAGTTCAGTGCGAAGAACTTTGCCAGAAACGCTGAATAAATCACTGAAATTGTTACAAGAAACGCGAAGGGCAGAATATTGACTTCATGAACGAGCTTTTCCATAACCTCGTCCATGGCTGATTTCACCCAGTAGGCTGTTAGTGGAGGAATTCCTGCCAGGGTGATCGTTGCAAACAGGGTTACGAGGGCTGTCAGCTTCATCTTGCTGAAAACTTCTCTGTCCCCTCCAAGAAATCTGTCGTGAGTTTCGTGAATTATGTGTCCTGCAACAAGGAAAAGGGTTGCCTTTGCGAAGGCATGGGTTATGAGATACCAGAACGCAACAACAATTGCGAACTCCCCTATCCAGAAGCTTGCTGCAGAGGAGGCGAACATGAGTCCCAGACTGGACATTGTCGAGGCCGCAAGCAGAACCTTCCTCTCCCTGCTTGCAAGTGCAACTGAGGCTCCATAAAGGCTGCTGATAAGGCCGAGTGATAGAACGAGAATATAAATAATTTCAACGCCTGCCAGCTGAATTTCCCAGGGCTTTATATACCAGCTCACCCTCATGAAAAGATACGTCCCTGCTGCAACCATTGTTGCAGAGTGGAGCAAAGCTGAAACTGTTGTGGGACCTGTCATGGCTGTCATTAGCCATTCACTGAAGGGGAGCTGAGCAGACTTTGTAAAGGGACCCATCAAAAATGCAAAAAGAAGGATTACAGTTCCTGCCATTCCAATATTCTCAAACAGCTCTGCCCAGGGTATGCGGGAGATGTCAAGAGTTCCTGTCAATGCAAAGATTGCTGCAACGGCCAAGAACATTGGCATGTCTCCAACCCTGATTGTTGAAATTGCCCTCCATCCTCCTGTGCTCGGGCTCCAGAACATTTTCAGTGGTCCCATTTTCCTGTCAATAACTCCAACATAGCTCAGTTCATCATCGTCCCTGAACCAGTGACCGATGAGACCCCACGAGGCAATTCCAAGCCCCTCCCATCCAATCAGAAGCATGAGAAGATTGTCACTGTAAACAACAAGAAGCATTGAGGCTGTGAAGAGATTGAAGAAGAACCAGTACCACCCAAGCCTGTAATCATCTTTCATGTATTCAAGCCCGTAGACACCTATTGTGAAGGCTATGAATCCTGTCAGAGCACCCATGTACTTGCTCAGGTAATCAACAACAAAGACGAAGTTAATGCCGATGGATGGGAGCCATGGATAAACGTATCTTCCCTCCTCAACCCTGAAGAGGATGAAAACCGTGATGAGAAATGAAACAAACAAACCAAGAACACTCAGAATGGAAAGTTTTCTTGCAAACGAGTCCTGTCTTTTTGGCCAGATGAATGCTATTGGGAAGCTTGCAAGTATCGGTGCAAAGAACAGCATAAGCCATATCCCAGGATTCAGTTCAAGCTCCATGAGTGCTGCTGTCTCCATCTCAAACACCTCCAAGAAAACTGATTACTGCATCCACAAACCAGGTTGCAAGAGGTGGAAGAATGAAAAGAATTGAAATCGCACCGATTATATAGAGAGGTGTGTCAAGAAGTCTGTTCACCTTTGCTTTTTCATAATCTCTTACTCTTCCATAGTATATTCTTTTCATGGTGTAAAAGCTGTAAAGTCCGGAGATTATGAAGACGAACACCACAAGCAGAATTGCATCAAGGCTCAGGCCAAATGTATCAACAAGTCCCTTCAGGATGAAGAATTCTCCAATCATTCCAATGGCAAGAATTCCGCTTAAGTTCATGAAGCCAATCAGAGCTGCATTGGCTATGGTTGGAATCTGTTCGTGCATCCCGCTCATTCTGTCGAGATCTCTAAGTCCATGATACACTGCAATTATCGCTCCTGCACTCATAAACAAAATGGATTTTCCGAAGGCGTGACTTATGTACTGGATTATAACACCAACAATTCCTGCGGTGCCGAGGGTAAATGCTATCAGGATGTAACCCATTTGTGAAACGGTTGAGTACGCGAGGAGCCTTTTATGATCCTTCTGCTTGAAAACTGCAAATCCTGCAACAACACTTGTCAGAATTCCGTAGAGGAATATCTCGCTTCTGTATACCTCTATAAATGACTGGTCAATCAGATAGATTCTCAGAAGAATGTAGGCTGCGAGCCCAACAGTGAGGGGACTTAGCAATGCACTTACGGGGGTTGGGGCTTCAGCATGAGCCCAGGGAAGCCAGACGTGCGGACCAAGTCCGGGGAGCTTCACAACCATCCCGATGAAAACGAAGAGCCATGCAAGCATGCTGACAGATGCTATGCTATCCAATGCGAGAGTTTTATTCTCAAATCCTATCATCAGAAATCCAACAAGGGCAAGAACTCCTGCAATGTTCGTCCAGACAAAGTAAAGCAACCCAACCCACACACGATTGCCGTAACCATAATAGTAGATAAGGAGGAATGATGCAATAAGTGAGATTTCAAGGAAGACGTAGAGTAGAATGAGGTTTCCTGCATAAACAAGCCAGAGCATTGAGGCAGCATATAGATTATAGAGGAACCAGTATTTTTTGAATTCAGTGCTGGGATTCAGCTCCATCTCTTCAAATCTGTGTTTCATGTACGGGTAGGAATAAAGAGCAACCATCGCAGAAACAAGAGCAATTGTGAAGCCGAATGCATGGCTTACAGTGTCACCCAGAAGGTATATTCTTCCAACAGGCTCAAATGCCGTGAACAGATCGACCATGTACTCGGCTTTCGTTACAAATGCATAGAGTATAGCAAAGAAGGACACAACAAATGTCAGAGCTGAGAAGTAAGCTGCAGCCCTTCCCCTGATGAAGGGGGCCATGATTATTGCTATGGCTGGAATGAATACCGCATACATCACAGCACATCCCCTCCCACATCTGTGGTTTCAATGGCTGTTGTTCTGAATTTCCTGTCAAGGAATATTATGGCGGAGATGAGAATCAGAAGTTCTCCGGCACTTGCAAAAACCGTGAGGATTGCAATTGCATTTCCCTCAACAACAAGAGACGGGTTGGTGAAAAATGGAACGAGTGAGAGAAAAACAGCTGAAAACATGAGTTCAAGAGCGATAAGGATTCTGATGACATCTTTGGCAGATATCATCATCAGATAACCAAGGGCAAGAAGACCAAGTGATGCGGCGGTCTCAATCATGCGCTATCCCTCCTCAACATGCTTATTGCAGATAGCATGAGAAGTGTTGTCAGCACTATTAGGAACGCGATCATAGTCAGATAGTCTGGTAGAATTCTGTCGAAGGCATCTGAAAATTCACCAGCCATGAACGTGTTAATTCCTGCTGTTACTGCAAGAACAACAGCGATTATCTCAACAACGATAACCCACAATTCGTTCAGTTTTCGTGGATTCAGGAATCTGTAAGTTGCTGCAAGGGCCACGGTAATTATGCCGATTGCACCAATGAAAATAAACGCAATCAGAACAAAAACCGAATATATTCCATGAAAGGCATAAACAGCACCAACTGTGAGCATGACCGCCGACATGTATATTGCAGAATAGAAGTTATCTCTTGAAGCCCATGCAGCCACAGCGAAGAGAATTGCCAGCAATGAGAGCACAGTCACCACTACAGCGTCCATGGTGAGTGCTGAATAGTATGATTAATAAGTTTTGCTAATTTTGTCGTGAATGTTTACTGCTATTAAAAATCATGGTCAATTTCTCTGAAAAATTTTTAAAATAATGGCCTATATCACCATTTTTCCTCCCTTCGGCTGATACAGGCAGCTCGGCTCTGATGCAAGATAGTCGCCTGTCATGGCATAGGCTCTCGCTCTGCTTCCACCACAAATGTACCTGTATTCACATCTGCCGCACTTTCCTTTCAGGTTATCCGGATTTTTTAAATCCTGAAACAATTTGCTTTCCATGTAAATCTCTTTGAGAGTTGTTTTCCTGACATTTCCGGCAATGAGAGGCAGAAATCCGCTCGGATAAACTTCACCGATGTGGCTTATGAAGAACATTCCTCTGCCATCTGTTATACCCATCATTCTGCTTATGCCATCTCTTGCCATGCTCCTGCCATGTGCTCCTGCCACAATTTCCTTGTCCTCTCCTGATGGAAAGTCCTTTATTGCATCGAGAAGTCTGAAGTACAGCTCTCCATGCTCCATATTGTAAATGCCGCTGTCTCTCATGTACTCCACTCTTCTCAGGTGGGTTGCTGCAGAACTCTTCACATTGAGTGGTGTTCTTTTTGACAGATCATACAGCCAGTTCAGTATATCCTCAAACTCCCTCGCGTCAGGCATGTACTCTTTTTTTGCCCTTCCTGTTGGAACGACAAAGAAAACATCCCACAGTGCTATCTCATTTTCAATCCCGATTCTGGCAATGTTCGGAAGATCATCAATATTGAATTTTGTAACGGTTGTGTTTATCTGCCTTGAAATGCCCATTTCCCTTGCCATCTCAAGAATCTCGAGACTTGTTTCAAACGTCCCCGATATACCCCTGAAGTGATCGTGAATCTCAGAACTGCTGCCATCAAGACTTATGGCAATTCTCGAAATTCCTGCATCCATTAGATCTCTCAGCCTTTCCTCTGTTGCAAGCTTCGTACCAGAAAAGGCTATGGCTGTTCTCATTCCCTTTAATGTTGCATACTCAACGATGTCAGATATGTCCTCTCTCATCAGCGGGTCTCCTCCTGTGAAAACAACAAGAGGGTACGGTCTTCCGAATTCAGCAATCTGATCGACTACACCAAACGCCTCATCAGTTGTGAGTTCATCCGGATGCCTCTTCTTAATTGCCCTGGCTCTGCAGTGTCTGCATGCAAGCATGCATGCTCTTGTTACTTCCCAGAAGAGAATAAAGGGTTTTTTTGTTATATCAAAAAACAGAGAATCACCTCCTACGCACTGAGGGCGAGCATTGCAAAAACCTTTGCATCTTCAATGATGTTGCTGATCCTTGCATACTCATTTGGTTCGTGAGCCTTTCCATCGAGGGTACTCCAGACTGCGGTCTCATATCCGGCCTTTCTGAAGAACGATGCACATGTGTTCCCTCCAATGCCAACCGGCTTTGCCTCAATCCCCCTGAGGGTTCTGAGGGCTTTTTTGAGTCTGAGAACTATTTCGCTGTCCTCCGACGTTGGAGGTGAGCTCTCGTTCTGAATGACCTCCATTCTGCATTCAAATCCATCTTCACTCTGTTTTTCATCAAGGAATTTTCTGACCAATTCAATTACCTCATCGTTGGTGTATGATGGCAGAACCCTGCAGTCAAAATAGCTGACGTCCAGTCCCGGAATTGTGTTTGGGTTGTCAACGTTCTTTTCTCTCTTGGTTGGTTCGAATGTGGAATGAGGAGGATCAAAAAGACTGTTCTCTGCACTGAACCTGCTGTGGAGAATCTCATCAAGCTCAAGAAGAATTTTCATTGCCCTTCTGGAAGCATTGTAGAACATATCGGGTCTTGAAGCGTGTCCCTGCTTTCCAAATATCTCCAATTTGAGCCAGAGAATGTTCTTTTCTGCAATTTCAATCAAGCTTCCATCAGGGCTGCCAGTATCTGGAACCAAGAAAAGATCATCCCTGCTGAATTTCTTTTCCTTCAGAAGATGCTGGATTCCGAACCTGCTTCCTGTTTCCTCATCTGAAACAAAAATCATTCCAAAGCTCAGCTCAGGATTCTGTTCTGAGAGAAATTTTCCTGCGAGAATGGTTGAAACTATTGCCTGCCCGTTGTCTTCAGCCCCTCTTCCGTAAACCCTGTCATCAACAACCTCTGCTTTGAATGGATTACTTTCCCAGAGCTTTAAATCCCCCTCAGGCACAACATCCATGTGACACACAATCCACAGAGTTCTCTGTCTCTCTCCTTTAATCCTTGCTACAATGTTGGGTCTTATCCCCTTTTTTGCTCTTCCGTCCTCGGCATCAAATCTTTCAATCTCATCCGTGAAATCGAGAAGACTGAGAATATACTCTGCCTTGTCTATTTCCCCATATCCTCCATTCTCCGGAGAAAGTGCTTTTATCTCTATGAGATTGCTGATAATTTCAAGTGCCAGATTGTTATAACTCTCCAAGGTATTGATCTCAGGCTGAGACATCAATCATCTCCTCTATGGACCTCATCAGCCTTTTTGCCCTTTCAATGACCTCATCATCATCTGTCTTCAGTCTTTCAAGCTCAGCTTTCACAGGAAGAACTACATGGAGTACAGAATCACCCTTTTTACCATCCAGGCTTTGAATTACAGTTTCAAGAGCTCTTATTTTCTTTCTTGAAACAAAATCCATCTTCAGAGCTTTTTTAAGCTCTATAAGAAGTTCTGCCACTCTCTTTCCATCTTCAGTCAATCTGACTTTCCTTATCCTTCCTTCAAACTCACTTTCTATCAGAGCATTCTCCTCGAAAATTCCCAGAACCTTTGAAATATAGCTGTATGGCGATCCAACTTCCTTGGATATGCTGAGAGGGTATGCACTTTTTCCGTCAATTTCCGCCTGGTATATTTTGACTATAATATCCACAGCCTTCTCATGAAGGAACAGCTTCTCCATGTTCATGTTGATCCCCTTCATTCTAACAAAAGAACATGAATTTATAATTTATGGAGGGAAATATCTGTTTCA
>WAMS01000102.1 GCA_015522195.1 Geoglobus sp.
AAATGGAAATGAAAGTCGATCCTGACACAACCCTTCTTTTGTTCGGAGAAGCAGATGCTGTAATAGAGGGGTATGCTGAGGTATACGGCAAGAGGGTTACTTCAGTTCACGTTCCTGAAGGGAAGGTGTATCCCCTGTATTTCAGAGATGAAGGCAGAATAACAACCGGCGGTGACATCATTCAGGTGAAAGGTAACACAATTCCGGAATCATGGAAGAAATTTTCTGAAGGAGATTACAGAAGGATATTCACCTTTGGAGGAACAGACACTGGAAAAAGCTCATTCTGCGTGTACATAATGAACAAAATGGGGATTGACTGTGCAGTAGATGCTGACATAGGACAGAATGATATTGTTCACCCCGGAGCAATGGCTGCTGGCTTTAAGAAGGAAAAAATTATCTCACTTTCAGAACTTGAAAAAGCAAAGGTATCTTTTGTTGGCGCGATCTCTCCATCAGGTTTCGAATCAAGGTGTCTCAAAGCGTTTCACCAGCTATGCAGGCTTGCCAGAGAAAAAGCAGTTGTGAACACGACAGGATGGATAAATGGAAGAAAGGCAAGAGAATACAAGCTTTCAAAAATTGAGATTTTCAATCCTGATGTTGTTGCGGCATTGGATAGCACTCCTTATTTCATAGATGACATTGAGGTTTTCAGACTTGAGAGCTTTGTGATCAGAAAGAGAGGTCGGGATCTAAGAGCGATAATCAGGAGGAGAAACTATGAAAAGTGGCTTGACAGGCTGGATTATGTGGAAAAAAGTGCTGATGAATTGTGCTTGAAAAATACAACTCTTTTCAGGGGTGAAGAAATCAGAGATCCGGTTCTGGAATCCTTTGGAGATGTTGTTTATTGCGAGAGGGGATATGACTTTCTGAACATCTATTCTGAAAATTACGGGGCTGGATCAGAAGCTGTGAGGTTCTTGAGAGAATACTTTGGAGTCTCGGAGGTCAACATAATCAAGCCTTCTGAGCTTGAGGGATTGGTTCTCGGACTGAAGAAGAGAGACAACTACCTCTCCATGGGGCTTCTAAAGGAGATCGATTTCCAGGAAAAAATATTAAGGTTTCTTGGACTAAGGGATATTGATACTGTTGAATTTGGATCTTTCAGGCTTGATGAGGATAAAAGAGAAGTGGTGGTGAGAGTGCCGTGAATGTGATTGAAATTGAAACCAAAAACAGAGAGGAAATGATTGACATTACTGACAGGGTTAGGGAAATCGCAGATGGAAAAAACGGTATGATGTTGATTTATACCTTCCACACTACAACCGGAATCATGATCAACGAGGCTGAAAGCGGTCTGATGAGAGACATGATGCAAAAGCTCTCAGACATTGTGCCGAGAGGTGCAGGGTACATGCATGACAGGATAGACAGCAATGCCGATGCCCACATGAAAGCCAGTCTGATTGGGAATTCTGTGCTTATCCCTGTTGAGAATGGTAGACTTCTTCTTGGAACCTGGCAGAGAATCCTTTTTCTTGAATTCGATGGTCCAAGGAGGAGAAAGGTTTATGTGAGGGTCTATGAAGCCGAGAAGGGTTGAGGACAGGCAGGATCACTATTACTGGAAGGCCAGAAAAGAAGGTTACAGGAGCAGAGCAGCTTTCAAACTCAAGCAGATGAACAGAAAATTTGGACTGATAAAAAAGGATTACTGGGTTCTCGATCTTGGAGCATCTCCGGGTGGGTGGAGTCAGGTTGCTGTTGAGCTTGGTGCAAGGGTTGTTGCGGTAGATCTCTCCCCTATGGACGGGATTGATGGTGTTTACTTCATTCAAGGCGATCTAACTTCACCTGAAACATGGGATAAAATAAGAGAAGTAAGGGGCAGATTCGATGCAGTAATATGCGATGCTTCACCAAAAATAACCGGAAACTGGGACATCGACCACTTCAGATCTGTTGAGCTTGTAGAGTATGCGTTCAAAATTGCAAGACTCTTTTTGAAAAGAGGTGGGAACTTTGTCGTGAAAATGTTCCAGGGTGAGGAGACGCCGAGACTTTACTCGGAATTCAAGAAGTTCTTTGTTTTCAAAAAGCTTCACACCCCACCAGCTTCAAGAAAGAGAAGTTCGGAGGTTTATTTCATTGGTAAAGGATTTGGTGGAAAGTTCAAACCCGAAAGAGATGAACCGTAAATTGAGAAAAATCAATTTAATAACTCTGTAAAATGAAAGAAACGAAGGCAAAGCTTCGTAAATCTTTATAAAACATTACATTGCTTTTCAATTTGATCAATCAAAAAAGTGCTTATATTTTCACAGATTGAACTTGGAATTGGGTGATGCACATGAAAAAGACGATGCTGATGCTGGCAATCCTGCTGACAGGGTTGGTGTATCCGGTTGTTGCCTATGGTGGTGAAATGAAAGAGATGAATGATCCGGGATCAAAAAACAGGGAAATGGAGAGGGGTATGTGGAAAGATCGATGGGAGAAAACGGATGATAGTGATGAAAGCGGAGAAAGCAGATACCAAAACCCTGAAAGAATCCACATTGAAGTTGAGATATACAGTAACTGGTCCAAGGTTGAGGTAAAGGTGAATGACACCGAATCCGAGTTCAGACTGAATACAGTCAATACAGAAGAAATCATCAGCGCAATCGTAAATGAAACCGGTCTGAGCAGAAATACCGTTGAGAACAACATAAGAATTGAAATTAAAGGAGATTCAGACGACTCCTGGAAATACTTCCGTGGAAGGGAGAAAGTAAGAGAAAAAATTGAAGAGCATAGAGAGCTGATGGAAAAGAGAGAGGAAATGAAAGAGCAATATCTCAAAAAGTATTCTGAAACAAGACAGATGTACCAGAAAATGAAGCATAGAGGACTTGGTGATCCTGTTGTGTTTAATGCAACTAAGGACTACGTTGTATTCGGCATAGATTTTGTAATCTCGCACCTTGACAGTCTCGAACTCAGAATTCTTGATCTGGGACTCAATGATTCACAGAACCTCTCCTCAGACATTTCCAGCATCAGATCAGAGCTTGAATACTGGAGAGGAGTGATCACAAACTCATCCACTCCACAGGAACTCAGAGACAACGTCTCAGCCTTTTCGAAGGAGTGGAAAACCCTCCGGGTGAAGATAACTGTTATAACAGGAAAGGTCCTCTCACTGAAACTGATAAATGTTATAGAGCAGGCAGAGGGGAGTTCACTGAAATTGGAACTCAAAATTTCAGAACTTGAGGATAAAGGCATGGATACTACCAGCATAAGAGAGGCTTACAGCAAATACCTTGAAAGATTGAGCTCTGCAAAAG
>WAMS01000103.1 GCA_015522195.1 Geoglobus sp.
GCAAGCAGAATAAGAGATCAGCTGTTCCAGAGAAGAATAATCCTAAGCTTTAAGTCTGGTTTTGCTCTATTTCTCACTCTCTTTATTGCCTTTAACCTTTTGTTTTTCCATGTATCCACATCCTTTGAAGACAGTGTTGCAAAAGCCCTTATGATTTTTGGAATTGAGGTGGGTACGATTTACACATCATTTCTTGTGGGAAGGTGTGTAGGCTCGATCGTCAGCGGGATAAATGTCGATGGATTTTACAGATACTCCGTACTCGAATTTGGGGTCAGAATGAATTACAGAGACTATTTGAGAGCAGAACCAATAAAAAGGGTGATTCTGTTTTCATCGGCACTGATTCTTGAGCATTTCATCTTGGCACTGCACACAGTCTATCTCATTCCGGTAAGCGATTTCTGGGTTATACCTGCATTTTTCCTTGTTATAAATCTGCCCGTCTCATACATAATCCACAGGAAAGCAAAGACAGGAGAGTTACACAGACTTCTGAGAGAAATGAAAATAATGAAAGAGTCTGAGCAGGGAAGAGATGGTTTTTAACGATTTTATCAAAACCGCTAACAATTTTATATACTCCCGCCACAAACCATAAAATGAGGTGATGAAAGATGATAACCATAAAGTTACTGACATCGCCAACCTGCCCATACTGTCCGAGGGCAAGGGAGGTTGTGAGGCAGCTGGCTGAGGAGGATGGCAGAATTATTGCACTTGAACTCAGTGTTACAACTGATGAGGGATTGAGAGAGGCGATGAAGTTTGGCATTTCAGGTGTACCGGCAATAATTATAAACGACAGCGAGGTCCTCCTTGGAGTGCCGAGAATCGGCGACCTTAAAAAAATCGTGGAGAGATACAGGTATAATTGAGGGAGGTGATTGTGTGAAGGAACTGAATGAAAGCAATTTCAGCGATGAGATCGACAAGGAAAGGCTTGTTCTCGTGGACTTCTGGGCAGAGTGGTGCATGCCGTGCAGAATGCTGACACCCATACTTGAAAAACTTGAACAGGAGTTTGAGGATGTTGAATTTGCAAAACTGAACACAGATGAAAATCCAAATGTGGCCATGAAGTACGGCATATTCAGCATCCCAACAGTCATGATGTTCTACAAGGGGGAAGTTGTGAACAGCTTTGTTGGTGCGATGCCTGAGAGTGTTGTGAGAAGAGAGATAGAAAAAGCTCTGGAAAAAATCAGGGCATGAAAGTTATAAAGATTGGAGATTGCAGGGTTTCTGTCGGACTCTGCAATCTCCGGTGTCCATACTGTGTTCACCTGCACGAAAAAACAGAGAATATGAATGTAAACGAGATAGTTAAAAGGCTTGAAGACTGCAAATCCGTTTACATCGGAGGTGCTGAACCAACAGTTCATGGCGATCTTTTGGATCTTCTTCAGGAGCTCAGCAAAAAGGGAATTGAAGTTACTCTCAAGACAGATGGTCTTCTTCCCGAAAAAATAATGGATTCTCTGCCATTTGTGAGTAAATTTGTTTTTGAGATAAAGGGAGATTTTGAAGATATCGGCTCTGTAATGACTTTATCAGGATTGAATGAGAAAAGAGCAAAAAAATACGTGCAGAACCTTCTCAAAAGCATAAAAATCGCAAAGAAAAACAAAAAAAAGATAAGAATTTGGTTCAGAGTTATTCCTGAGTATATAGACGAAAAGAGATTCAGAAAAATGATGGAAAAAATAGGTAAAGTAGATGAGATACTTCTTTACCAGTTTCTTTCGAGAGCAGATTGGGACAGAGCCGTTGAAGGATTTGAAAAACCCGAGATCAGTTTCGTAAAGAGACTTAAAGAGGTTGCAGAAGAGTATGCAGACAGAGTGATAGTTGTAGGGGATGGAGAGAGATGAAAACCATAAAAGATTCAATCACCATTCTAAGCTGTGATAACGTTCTTGAGTGTTTTTACGGAATAAATGAAAGTGACACAGAAATATACAGAATTTTACTCTCTGAAGGTGAAAAAAAAATTGAGGAGATAAGCTCAATCGCTGGAAAAAGTGAGAACACCGTATACAAATCACTTCAGAAGCTCATGATGGCTGGCATAGTTATAAGGGAAAAGAGACTGATAAAGGGTGGTGGGTACTATTACACCTACAGGGCTGTCAGTCCTGATGTTGTGGCAAGGGAGATGAGAGAAGTCCTGGAAAACTGGTACATAAGGGTAATCGAAACCATAGAGGAGTTCAAAAGAAAATACGGTGGTGGATGATGCCTCCGGCCATTCTTGGATGTCAGGGATGCGGGAAGTGCTCTCAGGTCTGCCCCACTGATGCAATAGTAAGAGAAGCAGGCAGGGTTGTGAGAATAGATCCTGAAAAATGCGTGGAATGCTACAAGTGTGTTGAGGCATGTCCTTACGGCGCCCTGATAAGGATGGATTGATGAGGTATCTATTTCAGTTCATCCCATTTTCTTCTTTTCATGTATCCTCTCAAACCTCTGTACCCAAAATAACCTCCAATACCCAGAACGACAAGTCCACCGAGTAGCATACCAATCAGTCTGGTGTTGTTCACAAACCAGGAGGTTA
>WAMS01000104.1 GCA_015522195.1 Geoglobus sp.
GTATAGGCCATATCCAGACAATGTTGCTGATGGCATATACTATGCCGCAAACAATAGTGCTGAAATTATAGGCATGAGTCTTAGTGTCAACTCTGATTACAAAAGGGTTAGAAGGGCTTGTGAATATGCTTGGTCGCAAGGTACACTCCTTATAGCTTCAGTAGGAAACGAGGGGCAAGAAGTGCAGAAGTATCTGCAGCTTATGATGAAGTTATTGCTGTTGGTGCAATAGATTCAAACGATCAGCTCTCTCGTCTTTGTTGACTTTCCAAAGAAAGAGAACAGAACGTTTGTGTTAACCACCAGAAATATATTTCTTTTCAAGGTATTTGCCCCTGCCCTTCTTTGCTTTTCTTCCAAGTTCTACTGCGTTATCCTCAGTAAGCTCCGAGTTTTCCAGCAGTTCATTTACCCATTTCAGTTCGTTTATTCTGCCAATCACCACTTTAGCCAAACGTCTGGCTACTTCTTCGTTCACATTTGGAGGCACTCTTATTTTGATCTCCATTGTACTTACCTAACAACCCAATGACTATTAAAATTATTCTCTCTTCTTTCCTGTTCATTATCCTTTTTGATTCGCTTAGATTCGCAATATTATTACTGCCAGTGAAGTTTTCCTGCTCGAGCAAATCACTCCATGTGTCCCCTACAATTTAACCCCAGCTTTTTCAAAGTTCGTTTATATCAGAATTCTCATTGATTCCTGAATTGAGGTTGCACAAAACATTACTCCAAACAATCATATTAAAACATTCCTTTTGAGTATTACGGATATATCATTAAATGTCGCTTGGTGTCCCGAGTTAGACATTGCAAGTCAGGGTGAAAGTGTTGAAGATGCGCTGAATAATCTCAAAGTGAATAATCTCAAAGAGGCTGTAGAGCTTTATCTGGAAGATGATGATGCAACGTTTCCAGATGAAAATGTGCTCATTTCTGTGATCGAAATCCCTGTTAAACAAGCTAAAATCAAGCAATAGAATCAGGTATTGACCTCACTTCAGAACGTTGAACAATCCACTTTATGTTATTTCTGGTGGAACAAATTAAAATTAAAAAATCATAGCTTTTTGAAGTAATACCAGTACCTCTTCTTGTCTCCAGGACCCTTTATCTCAAGTATGTCCCAGGTTATCCTGTCTCCAATTTTAAGCTCCTCATAGCTTTCATCGAACATCATTCCGCTTATCTGAAAGCCATTCTCGGGATAGTTGCCAAATCTTGCAACGGCAATGACAAAGGGTGCGTAGTTCTCAACAATTATTGGCGCTCCAAGCTTCAATTCAGTGAATGCGTAAAGCTCTCCCTCCTCAGGAACCTTCACCCACTCAAGCTCAGTGCTGTTGCATGATGGGCAGATTATCTGAGGTGGAAAGACAAGCTTCCCGCAGCTCAGGCATTTCTGTCCTGTGAGCTCTCCATCTGCCAGATTTCTGTAGAAGTCGTAAATTCCTGTTGCATCCGGTCCATCAGGATCCTGCTGATCCCAGAGATCAATTATCGGAGAGAGAGGAACGCTATCAGGAAGTTCAAGAGTTCTTCTCGCCATTCTATCACCTCCCGAACTTGACATCGCTTCTCTTCTTCAGGCTGTAGGCCATGATGTGGTGCAGTTGAGCCATCCCGCTCAGGTTGTGGGCTATGCCCAGCTCGGCATTATCCACGTATCTCTCCTTCGGCACCTCTCCCCTGAACTGCATCACCATCTCCCATGCCTGTCTCACGCCTGTAGCTCCAAGAGGGTGACCGTTGGAAAGCAGTCCTCCTCCCGGATTGACAGCAACCTTTCCGCCTACGTAGCTCTGCCCCTCCTCAATGAACTTCCCTCCCTCTCCCTTCCTGCAGAATCCGAGTTCTTCATACTCAAGAATCTCGCTTATGGTAAAGCAGTCATGAACCTCGGCTATGTCTATGTCATCTGGCTTTATATTCAGCATCTCGTAAAGATCTCTGGCAGCCTTTCTCAGTCCAACCCAGTGGCTTAAATCACCCATCTGATTTGTTGTGTGGGCATAATCCACATGCTGGACTCCACCAACAATCCATACCGGAGTGTCTGTCAGCTGTCTTGCCTTCTCCTCGCTTGCCAGAATCAATGCACAAGCTCCATCCGTTATGGCCGAGCAGTCAAAGAGGGTTAATGGCGGTGCGACCATTCTGGATTCAATGACCTTCTCAACGCTGACTTTTTTCTGAAACTGGGCGTAAGGGTTATAGGAGCCGTATTCAGCGTTCTTCACCCTGATCATTGCAAGCTGCTCCCTCGTTGTTCCAAAGTCATGCATGTGCCTCTGGGCAACAAGAGCAAAGAAGGGTGGAGCTGTAAAGCCATTTGCCCCGTCAAACTCCCTGTTGCCCACATTTATCATGCTGGACTGGCTGAAGTTCATGAATTTGGTGTTCATCTTCTCAACACCAACAACCATTGCAATGTCGCTCAACCCCATTGCCACAGCAAGCCATGCGTATCTTATTGCAGCCTGCCCGCTGGCACATGCGACCTCAGTTCTGGAAATAACTCTTTTTACCTCAATTCCAAGTAATTCAGCTACAAGAGGTGCAACATGGGTCTGGTTTACCCACCTCTCGGGCTGTGCCGCTCCAACAATCAGCGAATCAATCTCCTTTTTGTCCAGATTTGGAACATCATCGAAGACAGCCTTCCCTGCTTCCTGAACGAGATCCTTCCAGCTTGCCTCCCTCACTCCAAATTTTGTTATTCCAGCTCCAACTATCGCAACATTCCTCATGCTATCTCCCCCTGAACTCGGGCTTTCTTCTGTACATGAACGCCTGAACCCCTTCAGCGATGTCATCGGTTGTTGCTATGTTTCCTCCTGACACAGCCTCAATGAACAGTCCTGTCCTGAGGTGATGTAGATTTCCGTAGTACATCGTTCTCTTAAGAAGCTTGTAGGCTAAAGGCGGGCCTTCAGCAATTTTTTCCGCAACCTCCTCAAGCTTCTGCTGGAACTCATCAGGCTCGGCGAGATAATTGGCTATTCCCCATTCATAAGCCCTTTCAGCATCAATGTTCTCTCGCATCATTATTGCCTGCTTTGCCCTTGAC
>WAMS01000105.1 GCA_015522195.1 Geoglobus sp.
ACTGCGGTTTTTGCCTCAACATGAAGGGCCATGCCTATTTTAAGCCCATCAAGGGGTCTTTCTGACTCAAATCTCTCTCTTATTCTCGCAAGAACTCTCATGTTTCTCTCTGCCCACTGGATTTTTGCCGTACCATCCATGTGGAATGTAGCTCGTCAGGAATATTTAAAGCTTCCATGAAATTTGCGAACAATAATTGCAACCATCTGAATAAAAATTTTTCAGAGATTAAAAAAATTTAGGTATTATGTGCATGCATGGAGTACGGAAAAGGACATTCCTCTCAGAAATGTGAGAAAGGTCAGGAAGAGGAAAGCAGTTGCTCTTGCAGTATTTGTTCTGATCTTCCTGTTTGTGGTAATGGCGTCTGTCGTTGTTGTGATGGATCAGACCGGGTTTGGGGTTGTGAAGATACTTGAGAAGGTTCAGGATTAGCCACTACAGCAGGGGCTTCATTTTGTAACACCAAATAACTGAAGTTGTCAGGATGCCGACCTACGAGAAGACAATGGAAGTGGTTGGTGAGGAGCACATAAAAGCTCTGACATCTGAAGGTTTGCCTTTTTTCTTTGACATGGCTGTTCCAGTACGGGTTCGATGTATTATGAAGTCAGATAGAACTCATCTTTCAGCATTCCACTGATACTGCCATCGAAAAGCTAACGTTTCACTCTACTTTTGTTATCCATATTTTGATTGAGAAAAATATTTAAGTATTATTTAATTAATCAACTAACATGTCTCTGACTCAAATCCTCTTTGTGGGTCACACAAAGGAAAGGCTGGTGGAATCCATTCGAGCTCTGAGAGAGCTTCCCGTTACCAAGATCATCCTTGCCGTCGGAAAACCCGACACAAGCGGAGAAAGAATAGCGAAGAGGATTGCAGAAGAGCTGAAAAATGAGCTGAAGACCGTTTTCGAGGTTGATGTTGTGGAGATAGATAAGATGAACGTAATGAATGCGGTTGTTGAGCTCGTCGATCTGATCGAGAAAGAGAAGGAGGAAGGAAGCGAGGTCATGCTAAACGTCTCGGGCTCCCTCAGAACCTTCGCCATAGCTGCATACATCGCAGCTTGCATAACGAATTCAAGGGTGTTCTCATCCATCCCGAGATACGATGAGGAGGAGAGGGAAGCTGGCATAGAAGAGATTGTTGAAATTCCTGTTCTGCCTGTTGAATTTCCTGGAAAAGAGCAGCTTGAGATAATCTCGGGAATAGATAGCGGAGTTTCATCGCTGGACGGGCTGGTTACAAGGCTCAATCCCGACATCCAGAAGGGTTCTAAGGAATTCAGGAGCGAGAGGAGCAGGTTAAGCCACCATCTCGCGAAGCTTGAGAAGGCTGGCTTTGTCAGGAGGAGAAAGGCTGGTAGACATGTCAGGATTGAGCTGACAGAGCTTGGAAAGGCTATTAAGACAGCTTTCCTGGCAAAGAGCTGAAAGTGTGGGCAGGCTGGTGGAATCGTGGAGGAATCGTTTGTGAGCTGGGATGGAGTTGCAGGTATGTACCTGCGATGCAGAAATTGTGGAGCCATCTTCGATTCGCATCTCGCAATCTCGCAGCAGACAGAAATTTCGTGTCCATGCGGGTGTGATGCAAAACTTGACATCCTTCTGTGCCCGTACTGCCTCTCAGATGACGTCACAATCGTCAAGGGCAGTTTGGCAAGCTGAATTTTTTCATCATTTTACACTTAACCTCGTCCGTATTCTTTCAAAAACTCTTTCAGGGTGAGCACATTTATTTTGTCAATAACAGGCTTAAAGTCCCTCTCATTCTTAGTTATCAGAAATTTCGAAATATCCTGGCGGAATAAAACTGGATGATTCCTTATTACCTCCCTACTGTTTTCGGCCGGGTTGGGTAAAATGACGTCCACAAGGTTCAGCATGACATCATTAAATTTGATTTCGGGATGCTTCTTTTTGAGCTCTTTTATCAGCTCTGCATCAGAATATTGAGAGAGCTCGATTTCCAGGAGGTCCGGTCTCCTTTTAACCATGTCAATTGTACAGCAAATTCTTAATATACTTTTATCCTGCACTAAACTTGAACAAAAAATTTAAGTATTATTAATGTAATCAACTATTGATGAGATTGATGGGTTGGAAGGAGATTAACAAACGGCCCTTCAACAGGAAGAATATTGAGGATGTTTCAAACATTCCGGGTGTTTACGAGCTCTTAGATGCTGATGGAGATACTGCTTACGTCGGGAAATCGAACCGCTTAAGAGATAGGTTCCACGATCACATGGAAGAGTTCAGTGCGAAACACAACGTCAGGAAGTGGTAGCATGGATGTCGCTGTTAATCAGCTTTCAGTTCTCCTTTTCATTCTGGTATTCGTCATTCTGCTCTACATAATCTCCCGCCAGAGAAGGGCTGAGAGAAGCATTGCTGAAGTGAGCAGGAGGGTTGAGGAGCTTAACCAGAACGTTCCGGTGTGGGTTGAAGGAGCAGTTTCAAAAACCTTCCAGAACTCCGCAGGAGTTTTTGAGAGCATATTCTCTTCAGCCATCACGAAAAATGTGGAAGTTATAAAGGGAGCCTTTTCAACATCGCTTAAAGAGCTGGGCATACAGGAAGACGTCGGGATGCTGAAGGAAGCATCAACCGATCTCAAGGGCCTGACAAATGACCTGAAATCAATGTTCCAGGTCAGGCACGCCAGAGCCAAATTCGGGGAGCTCCAGCTCGAAACAATACTTAAAGACGTTTTTCCTGTCAATCGACTCCAGTTCCAGAAGAACATCGGGATTGGAATCCCTGATGCCTGTATTCTGGTTGAGGATAGCAAATACCTCTGCATCGACTCGAAGTTTCCCCTGGAGAACTTCAGGAGGTACAGCGAGGCCGAAAGCGGAGAGGAGAAGAGGAAGCTCTGGAACGCATTTTTAAATGATGTCTGGAGACACGTTGAGGAGATCAGGAGTAAATACGTTGGGAAAGACAACACGCTCGACTTCGCATTCATGTTCGTGCCATCCGATGCAATATTCCACCACCTGGTTTCCGAATCTCCGGAAGTTGCAGTTGAAGCTTCGAAGGCTGGAGTTATCCTGGCGTCTCCTTCGGTGCTTCCTGCCTATCTTTCTCTCATATCTGCCAGAATAAAAGCCGAGGAGATTTCCAGGAGGGCTGACGAAATTCAGAGGAAGATCGAGGTTCTGGGGAATTATATCAGCGATGTGGATTCGAAATTCGAAACACTATTTAAGCACGTCAGCAACGCCTACAACAACCTGCCAAAAGTTCAGCAGTCCATGACCAGTCTGAAGGGATATTATTCCACAATTGCCAGGCTCGAGGAGGCAGAG
Source organism: Geoglobus sp. (assembly GCA_015522195.1). Classification (GTDB taxonomy): domain Archaea; phylum Halobacteriota; class Archaeoglobi; order Archaeoglobales; family Archaeoglobaceae; genus Geoglobus. The sequence goes on from WAMS01000105.1 coordinate 3,323, forward strand.
GAATGAAAATCACTGTTTATGGCGGAGCAGAGACAATAGGCGGCAACAAAATTCACGTTGAAGAAAACGGCAGAGGAATCTTTCTGGACTTCGGCATGAACTTTGCAAAATACGTCATAAATCAGTATAACAAGGCGTTGAGGAGTGAGAAAAAAAGAAATGTTGCTTTTGCTTTAATTATACTGCAAAGAAGAATGGCATCAAGCGTTTATGCACTGAAACGCTCCTTGGAGAGGAGAAAAAGAGGGCTCGAAGAGTACTTGAGGGATGGTATTGAAAAAGAGGTAAGACCGACTGACATTGAGGAAATCGAAGACTATGAGGAGGAAGAGAGATGGAGAATTGAGCAGGATTGGGAAGCTCTAAGATTGGAAAATGGATGCTTGATAGAAGTTATGCACCATGGCCTAAAGGTGACCCGCCAAAGTTCAAACTTATCCCTCTTGGTGAAAGAAAATTTAAGCTGGTTCCGAATATTGATTAGGGATTCGCAAAGTGGTGATACTTTAAATTTGGAGGGAGTAATATGACAAAAAAACTTGAGCAAATAAAGGAAATCCTGAAAAATCACAAGGATGAAATTAAAAGAGAATTCAAGGCTGAAATAATTGGCGTATTCGGCTCATACGTGCGTGGCGAGGAAAAGCCTGAGAGCGACGTTGAT
>WAMS01000106.1 GCA_015522195.1 Geoglobus sp.
ATTTCAGATAAGGCAAAAACCAGAAAAGGATAAATACATCCCTTGATTATTTTCTGTGAATGATGATACTTGATGACGAGTCCTCGCAGCATGTAGATGATGTATGCTGCTGCATATTTGAGAGATTTCCGGTGGAATACCTCATGGATCTTGCCAGAAACAGCTCTGATGATGTTTATCTTTTGATGCACAGGGAAGACAGGAATTTTATCGACATCTACATAGGTAAAAACAACAAAGACTTTGGAGAGTTCATAGCAATCCCTGTACCAAAAAGATTTGCGGTTTTTGAGCCTGACAGGAATTATTTTGAGCTCACTCTGAAAGCCAATGTTGCAATGGCACTGAGAGGTGTGAGGGATTTTCATCTGTAATCGGTTTGGTATGCTGTGATAAGTCCTGATGCCCCACCTACGACAATCGAAAGAAATATGCTGAGATTGAAAAGTGTGCCGGTCTGGGTAACCTTATCGTAAATCCCAATGCTGAGTGTGTACGCCACAAATGCAAACCATATCATTACACCTGCAACTGTTCCATACAGCACCTTTGTTTTTATGGATCTGCCGAAAAATGAAAGCCCGGCTCCAGCAAGGACTATTCCGATCCAGTGGAAACCTGAGATTGCAAAACCAATCAAAAACAAAATTATGCCTGAATTCAATATCCCACCTCCGTCACAATGTACTCGCAATCTCTCCACATCTCAAGCTGGTCTGCATAGTTATCTGAGAAGTAATTCCCTGAGTTTCCGCCAGGAATAACTCCAAGCATTTTTGCAGACGATTCTGTGAATGTGGTTATCATTCTCCAGCTGCTTCCTGCTTGGAAGGGTCTGTAATCATATCTGAAATTGTAAACCGTATAATCGGATCCGTTCATTTTGAACTGTGGATAGTTCATGAAAAGTATCTTCGGGGAGAATGGATGGGTTGCCATGAAAATGTTGATGTCACCATACCTCTCATATCCGTTGCTCTCGATTATTCTTGCAGTCCTCTCCAGAGCCCTTTCCACTATGTCCCATTTTGTCTCCTTTTCAGGTGTTCTGGTATCATCAAACCATCTGCTATCTTCTGGCAGATTCTGAAGCACCCAGAGTTTCGGATAGTTCTCTTCTCCAAGCCCTGCAGAGTTGAATTCATCGTAGAATGTCTCGTTCATGTACTCCTTCAGGAATATTGAAAAAATCAGTGCTGCCTTAGAGTCCGAGACCATTCTGTAATCCCAGTTAAGAAGTTCATCTACATAGGGTCTTGTTTTATCGGAAAATTGTATTTTACTGAGATTGTCCCTTATGTCGCCAAGAATGAATTCTGCTGGCTTTGAGTAGACATCCTTCTGCATCTCAATCATGTCATCAACATCGAGTTTGCCTTTTTCAGCGATTCTCTTCTCGATCATCTCATAGATCCTCATTCCCCTGTACGGATCGGCAAAGTATTCGCTATCTCCTATGTAATACCTGTATTCAAAAACCGGCCTCTGATTGGCAGTTGCAACATAATCGGGATTGATGAGATGGGGTATCTGCTCAAATGGAATGAACCCTTCCCACGTTGACACTCCATAGGGTTTGAAGCCTCTCCACTCTCCATCCCCATTTGATCCGTTAAATATAATGTTCCCCGGAACAGGATCACCGTCCTTTTCCCTGATCGGGTATTTTCCTGCAGGGTAGTATGCTGTGTTTCCGAATCTGTCTATTAACACAAAATTCTGTGCGGGAACGTTGAACCATCTCAGCGCATCTATAGCTTCGGCGACGCTGCTGGCTCTGTTCAGCCCAAAAATTGCCTTCAATTCAGTTGTGGCAGTGAAACCCGTCCAGGCCACAGCAACTTTTGTACCAAATTTTTCTATGATGGGGCCATGAACTGTCTTTTCAACAGTAATTTCCTGTTCCTTGATTTCACCATCCTTTAAAACCTTGATAATTCTTTTTTCTTTTTCAACTTCAAGCCATTTCCCCTTGTAAAGGTACCTGTCTCCGTCAAATCTGTAGGTGTAGAAGTCGATAACATCAGCTCCCACGTTCGTTACTCCCCACGAAACAAATCTGTTCTGGCCGATGATTATCACCGGAACTCCCGGAAATGTTACACCCCACACTTCAAAGTCTTTTGATTTCAGATGCATCCTGTACCACACGGGAGGGACGGTCAGTGAAAGATGTGGATCGTTTGCGAGCATTGGATAGCCTGAGGCCGTGTACTTTCCTGAAATGACCCAGTTGTTTGAACCAAACGATTTATCGCCTTCAAACTGCTTCAGCCAGTCAAGGAGGCTTTTATTGATGTTTGGTATCTCCGAATAAATTATAGGATAACTGTGATTCAGGTATTCCGGATATAGTTCTTTCGCCTCAGGAAGCTTTTTAAGTATGTATGCTCTCTCCAGGTCCCAGAAATCTCCTGTAAGCTCCCAGGCGATGAGCTTGTTTATCAGAAATGTATCTACAGGAGTCCACTTCTCAGGAGTGTAATCCAGAAGTTTGAACTCGGGCTGAAGCTCTCCATTCTCAATATAGTCGTTGACTCCCTCAGAATATGCATTCAGATACTCTGCAAACTCGGTGTTTCTGAAGTACTCCCACGATGCCTCTGCTGCATTTACGAAATTCATCTTCACATAAAACTCATCTGTCTCGTTGAGAGATTCCCCGAACACCTCTGAAAGCTGACCTTTCATAAGCCTTCTCTGCAAATCCATCTGAAACATTCTGTCCTTGGCCTGGGCGTATCCCACAGCATAAAACAAACTTTTCATGTTATCTGCCTCTATTTTTGGAGTACCGTATTTGTCATACTCTATTGCTGCTTTGCCATAGGGAGTGTCCAGCTCAATGGAATTCTGTTCCGAATACTTCCAGAACTCTCCGAAGGGTGCAAAAAGATCGAGATAGAGAACCATAGGGGAAATAATGATCATCAGGAGAGCAATAGAAAGAAGAGAAAGGAATTCACCTCTTTTAAGCTGTCTGAGCTTCATGAATAAAACTGATTGAGAGACATTGAAATAACTTTCGATCATGGGTAAACTTCTCCGATACGGGTTTTTTGCGGTGGGGGCTGTTCAGCGGTGAACTTGAGTATAATTTTTCCGTAATGGAGGTATCCTTTGAAAACTGGTGAATGAAGCACTTCAGTCCAGAACTCAGGAGCAAAGAATTTTTAAACTTTGGTTAACCGTAATGAAAACATGGTTAACGAAAGTCAGAGGCTTGTCAGAACAAGTCTGGCAGTGGTGATGGCGGTGATCATAGCCATTTCAGCGCAAATAAACTTCAAGATTGGCCCTGTTCCATACACAATGCAGAATTTTGGAGTGATGCTTGCGGGATTTCTTCTTGGCCCCTATTATGGAATGCTGAGCGTTGCAATATACTTGGGAATGATCGCCATGTCGCTTCCATTTGCTGCAGGTGGAGGGGGGATTGGTGCTCTTTTTGGATTCACCTCAGGCTATCTGTTCGGCTTCCTGTTCACAGCATTTCTTGCAGGCTATTTCAGGGAAAAACTTGGGGACAGGACAGCAATGCTATGGCTCTCAACATTCGTCGCAGCACTTCCAACCTACATTCTGGGATTTGCAGTTTTCTACAAATTTGCAGTTGGAAGTGCGAAGCTCTCAGCATTTGCCCAGAGTGCAGTTGAGTTATTTGGCATTCCAGAAATTTCCTTTCCATTCATGATTTTTGCGGCAACCGTGCTCATCTACATTCCTCAGGACATGCTCATAGATCATCTGCTTGCGGTGATTGTTTACAGGTACGTTAAAGACCTTCTGATCCAGAGGGGGATCGAGATCTGATCGAATTTGCGGTGAAGCACTACATCTACCCAAACGGATTTCCGGGGCTGAAGGAGGTAAGAGGGAGGATCGAGAGCAGCTGCTTCATCGCCGGGAAAACCGGAAGCGGGAAAAGCACTCTGTTAAGGATGCTCAATGGCCTGATTCCTGACTTTTATGGAGGTGAATTTTCGGGAAAGGTGAGGGTTTTTAACGGTAATCCATCTCCGAAAACTGCATACATGGTTCATCAGAATCCCTACGAGCAGATAACATGCCTGAAAGTTATTGAAGAGCTTGTTTTTCCATCCATCCAGTCAGGAAGAAGCTTCAATGAGGCCAGAAAAGATGCCATGGCTCTCGCAGAGGAGTTCAGGATTGATCACCTGCTTGAAAGACCCACGTACCGGCTTTCTCTTGGAGAGTTGCAGATAGTACAGATTCTTGCAGGAATTGCAGCAGGAAGAAAAGTTCTTCTTCTTGACGAACCCTTTGCCCATCTGAGCAGGAGAAATGCTGAAAGGCTGATAAAAATTCTGAACGATACATTCTGCGTTGTTTCAGATCACAGAATCGAGTTCATGAAGCATTTTCTTGAGGTCATTGATCTCGGCATTGAGCATCCTGAGGGTGGGAGTGTTGAATCAGAGACTGGAGATGCTGTTTTTGATGGAGAGATTTTGCTGAGGGAGAACGAGGTAGTTGCGATAACCGGCGATAATGGTGCAGGGAAAACGATGATGCTGAAGAGAATGGCAGAAGAGATGAGAAGACAGAAGCTTGATTTCGGAATCTCACTGCAGAACCCGAACTACTCCCTGACAGAAAGAACTGTTTTTGAGGAAATTAGAGATGAGAGAACAATCAGAGAGTTTCAGCTTCAAATGCTTAAGGAAAGGCATCCTCACTCTCTCAGCTATGGTCAGGCAAAAAGGGTCAGCATTGCCAAGGCATTCAGACACAGCATAGTTCTCCTCGACGAGCCAACGGCAGGTCAGGATGTTGCATTCAGGGAGAGACTATTGAACATCCTGAGGAGAAACAGGAAAACCGCAGTAATAGCAACCCACGACGAAAATCTTGCAGAGAAGTGTGACAGGGTGATAGAGCTTTGATTCTCAGGAACATATCTTACGGGCTGCAGGAAGGGGATTTAGAGGGGAGGTGTGCGCTGTTGTCAGCTCTCTTTCTTTCAATTTCAGTCCATCTATCAGGTTTCAGCCCTTTCATCTCTTCTGCCGTCATACTCATCTCCAGCCTTGCATCAAGGGGAAGAAATCTCAGACTTGTGGCTGGGTTTTTCCCATTTTTCGCTCTGATAATTCTTTCAGGGCTCTTTTTCAGCTTTGAGTACTCTCTCATCTCAGCCCTTGCCTTTGCTGCCATAATCTCATCGGGATCCATAATCTTCTCATCAAGAATTTCTGAGATTGCTGGAGCACTGATCTACTTCAGAGTTCCTGAGAGATCTGTCAGCCTGATTCAGCTTGGGCTCAGCATCATGCCCGTTCTTGTCAGAGACCTGCAGGAGATAATGTTTGTCATGGATGAAAGCGGGCTGAGAAAGTACGAAAAGGTGCTGAAGGCATTCATCTCCACCGCAGTTCTGAGGGCTTTGAGCCTGTCTGAATCACTTTACTCAAAGAATTACAGTGGCAGGAGTGTTTTTCAGGTGAGATATGCTGAGAAAAAGGACATCATGCTTCTTTCAGTATCATTTCTTTTATTTCTGTCCACAGCTCTTTCAGGTCTTCTTCATCTGCCGATCTGAAGTATTTTCCATTTCTCTTTTCCAGAATGCCCTTATCTCTGAGGAAGTCAACCTGGGCTATTGTTTCGGTCATTATCAGAAAGACCTGCCTGTTTCTGCCAAACAGGGAAGTTGCGATTTCAAAGGAATTCTTTCCATCTGCATGCCTGAAAACCTC
>WAMS01000107.1 GCA_015522195.1 Geoglobus sp.
AAACTTGCATACTTTCCCTTCGCTCATCTTGATGTCAAAAAGTTGAAAGGCCATCAGAACGTTTACAGGCTCAGATCTGGAAACTACAGGGTCATATTTGAATTCTAAAGATGAGAAGATTATAAAAATCTTGAAGATCGGAAAAAGGTCGTATGTTTACGACTGAAGCGATTTTATTAATTTCCTCAGACTCACCCCCTTAGGCACTAAATTAACTCTTTCCCACTTTTCCATGTATTGTTGATAGATCTCGGAAGGGAGTTTCTCATCATAGCTCTGAAAGTTCAGGCTTCCTGTGTTGTGTGCCATGATGCAATCCGTGAGCCCGCAGTAAATCACGAAACAACATTTTTCGGTGAGCCATTGATGAACGATCTGATATTCTCAACAGTTACCTCAAGTCTTTTAATCAGTGCCTCTTCTGTGTAGTAACCTACATGAGGGGTTAAAACTGCATTTTTTGCATTTCTGAGTGGATGGTTTTCAGGCAGAGGAGGTTCGATGTCAAAAACATCAAGACATGCCAGAATCCTTCCGCTTTCGAGCTTCTCTGCAAGTGCAGCCGTGTCTATTATTTTTCCCCTTGCGGTGTTCACAATTATGGCCCCATCCTTCATCATCTCAAGTTCTCTCCCACCTATCATGCCTTCTGTTTCTTTCGTGAGCGGGACATGAACTGTAACAATATCACTCATGCGAAGAAGAGTCTCAAGATCCACATACCTGACACCTTTTTTCACAAGCTCCTCTTTCCGGGTTCTTGAGTAAGCGATAACATTCATCCCGAATGCAAGGGCTATCTCACAGACCCTCTGCCCGATTTTTCCCGTTCCGATTACTCCCAGTGTTTTGCCATAAAGCTCGCTTCCAAGCAAACTGCTGCTGTCTTTCCCAGATCTCACGGCATCATCGCATTCGATAAGCTTTCTTTTTGCTGCGATTACCAGACCGAAAACAAGCTCGGCAACTGAATTGGTTGAGTATTCAGGAACATTGCATACAGTTATGCCGAGCTCACGGCATTTCTCAATGTCAATGTGGTCGTAACCCGTGAATGAAACTGCAATCATTTTGAGATTTTCAAGACTTTCAAGAGCCTCTGCTCTGACGGGGTAGTTCACAACAACCATTATCTCTGCATCTCCCGTTCTTTCAACAACCTCATTCTGATCCTTTGGTTTGTTTTCAAACATCTTCACCTCACAGTTCAGAGTGCCGAACCTCTGCATCACAACCTCTTCTGGAAGCTGAAGTGGCTCCACAATGGCAACCTTCATGAATTTTGATCTGGACAACCAGAAATTAACTTTTCGGAAATCATGTTCTACGATATTGATAGAAGAAAATTTAAAAGGATTGAGAGGAGAACTGAGCCCATGGTAAAGGTTCTGATTGCCTTTCCCCTTGATGATGTGTATGTATCCAGGATAGATGAAATTGAGGGTGTTGATACCGTGAAGGCAACAGAGCACCAGTCCATTCTGAAGGAGATTGAAGATGCCGAAGTTCTGTATGCATTCAGGATCACTGAAGAGGAATTCTTAAAAGCGAAAAAGCTCCTCTGGATACACTCACCGTTTGTTGGTGTGGATTCTCTGCTCATCGATCCTGTAAAGAAAAGCAATGTAACCGTGACATGCTCAAGGGGGATTCATGCATCTCAGGCATCTGATCATGTTTTTGCACTGATCCTGGCATTTGCCAGAAGATTACCTGAGCTCCTTAGAGACCAGAAAAGAAGGAAATGGAAGCCACGACATCCCTTCCCTTTCGAACCCCTCGATGAGCTTCAGGATAAAACCCTTGGCATAATAGGTCTCGGCTCCATAGGGAGAGAAGTTGCAAGGAAGGGGAAGTGCTTTGGAATGAAAGTTGCTGGAGTCAAGAACACCAGATCTCATTTGGAGCATGTTGATGAGATATACAGCCCCGAAAATCTGGAGAGAGTTCTGGATCAATCTGACTTTCTTGTGATCTGCGTTCCTCTCACAAAAGAGACTGCAGGGATGATTGGTGAAAAAGAGCTCAGAAAGATGAAGAGAACATCCTATTTGATAAACATCGCAAGAGGCGGAGTTGTTGATGAGAATGCCTTAATAAAAGCCCTGAGAAATGGCTGGATCGCAGGTGCTGCATTGGATGTTGCTGAACATGAACCCCTGCCTGAAAGCTCCGAGCTGTGGGATTTTGATAACGTCATAATAACACCGCATGTTGCAGGATCAACTCCGCATTACTGGGACAGGGCTGTATCGATTTTCATGGAAAATCTGAAAAGGTTCCTGTCAGGGAAAGAGCTGATGAATGTGGTTGACAAAAACAGAGGATACTGATCAGAATCCTGTAAAGTCTCTTGCCATCTCAACAATTTTCGGAAAAACCTTCTCAGCAATTCCCCTTTTTGGAGTTACAAACGCATAAATTACCTTTGTAGACGGAGTTACCGAGATGTGCTTGACTCCCTGAACAGGAAGACCTTTCATGTGTTTTAAAATCCTTTCAAAGTCCTCTTTTCTTCTGTAGTACACAACAAACTCCTCCCCGTCAATGCTGGCTGTTTCCGTTCTGTATTCAAACTCGTTGTCTATTGGCTTTGTGAATCTGTAAATTCCCTTTTTCACAGCATGAACATCTCCCTTCACAGCATGCCTGCATTTCAGAACAAAGAACAGCCTGTCTTCCCTGAAAGTTAGCTTTGAAATCGGCAGGTATAGTATGCTCTGCCTTGGGAGTAGGGTGAGGGTTACCTCAACGCTGTCAATATCCGGATCATCGATTTTGTATTCAGCTCTGAAACCAACATAACCTCCAAGCCAGGTGTAAAGCTGGTCTTTTGGCTTTATGGTTTCTTCAAGCTCCACCACAGCATTTTTCATGATCATAAGGTTCAGTTTTCTTCCATAGAAAAACTGAAGAGTTGCAACGCCTGCAAAAAGCAACAGAATGGCAAAAAGACCAGATAGATCAGCAAACACCATCTTCAACCCTCCAGATACACTGCACCTGATGAGCTCTCAACAATTCTGTATTTCAATTCAGCATCCTTTAAGGCTTTTTCCATGTCCCTCAGTATAGCTCTGATAACCATCCATGCTATGGGAACACATGACTTGCAGTGAGGTAGAGTTCTGTTGAAGTTTACAAAAACCGTCACACCCCTTTCCCCAATATCCACTCCCTCAACAATCCCAAGGTCAAACAAGCTCACACCCAGTTCAGGATCTCTGATGGTTCTGAGAATCTCCATGACCTTGTCTGCATCCATGTCACAGCTCATTTATCCACCTCTGCAACATCAAAGAGCAATTTTCCAATTTCTCTCAGCATATCTACACCATGTGGGTGTGAGCTGAGAAGAGGTACCTTGACAGTCTTTCCAATTTTTTCAAGCCTTGCAGTTACCTCATTATCCTGAATGTGTTTATTTATGATCACACCTGAGACTTTCATTCCAAAATTTTTCAACGCATCAATTGCTCTCTCACCTTCAAAAAGTGAGAGTGGCTCTGGATTGGCAACAAGGAATATACTGCATTTTTCAGACAGGAATTTCCTGACGAGCTCCATTTTCTCTCTTTTTTCTTTTAATTCCACCATAACAGGGTCTTCCTTTTCCTCAACAGGAATCTTGACTTCCTGACCATCTATTATCACGCACTTCCTGCCTGTGACACTTTCAATTGTTTTCCTTCTGCTCAGTATCTCATTTCTGAGCTCCATGAGCTTCTCTATCCAGATCAATGCTGTGTAGGGGAGAGTGAGAACTCTGACAGTCAAACCTGTTGGAGGCATGTCAAGAACAATGTGATCATAATCAAGTGATATGAGATCTGTAAGCCCCTCAAGGATGCTGTATTCCTCTATTCCAGGAGAGTATTTCAGGGAATCAACGTATCTGTCAAGATTCAGAACTTTAAGATAGGAGTACATTCCTCTTATTCTGCTTACCGTTCTCTCAAGATATTTTTTGGTTAAGAGATCTGTGTTTACCTCAATGGCAAAAAGATTCTCTGATATTTTTGTGGGCTTCTCTGAAAGCCTTACCCCGTAAACATCTCCAAGATTATGTGCTGGATCAAGAGATGCAATCAGTGTTCTGTGGTTTTCAGCAAGATTGACTGCAAGAGCTGCGCTGCATGTTGTTTTCCCGACTCCTCCTTTTCCTATGAAGATGTATCCCCTTCCCATCCCTACTACCTCATAGCTCAAAAAACTCTGCTATCTGGCTCAGAGGGTCATCTGCCCTCTCTGCCGATATTCCAAGAACATAAAGCTCTTTCGCAACATGTGGCAGTAGTTCAAGGCTCAGAAACGCGGGGGGGGATGGAAGACCTATATAACTTCCAAAGAGAAGAAGAGCAAAGACGTTTTCAAGTTCTCTCTCCTCAATTCTTATGAACTCAACAGATCTCCCCCTAAAACCCTCCGCAAGACCTTCAAAAAAATTTTGTAAATCTTTGAGAATCGTTCTGACATTCAGTTTACTCAAGAGGGTACAGCCTCCTTTGTCTCCTTTCTCACAGCTCTTCCAAACTCGTAAAGCAGCATGAGAGATAGCAGAAGTTCGATGACAACAATGGCAAGCACAGGCTTCGATGGATTCACAACAGCAATGAACCAGACGTATGCCAAGGTGACCGTGAGCCAGAGGAAGATTGCTGGCACCAGCACAAGATACCTCATCACACCGGTCACTTTCAGAACATTTCTGACCCACAGACCAGCTGTCATAAGGGCTATGGCAGCAAGCATCTGGTTCGCTCCGCCAAATGCCGGCCATATTATCGTCCAGTTTCCTGTTGCCGCAAGTCCTATTCCAATCAAAGCTGCAACAACAGATGCAATCCACCTGTTGCTCAGCCTGTTTCTCGTGGACTCATCTCTGATAACCTCTGCCATTATCTCGCTCCAGGTAAACCTTGCAAGTCTATTGGTGGTGTCAAGCGTTGTTAATGCGAATGCTGAAACCCAGAGCCCAGCAAAAACCGTACCAATTTTCACGTCAATACCAAATGCATCCTGCCACCCCATACCATAGCTCTGGGCAAATATTCCAACCTTTCCAAAACTCTTCAGCATCGCTGCAACATAGTATGTGCCCATGTATCCTGGATCGCTGAGCTTTGCTGCATCAATTCCAGCTTCTGCAAGCTTTGCTCCAGCATTCCCAAGCAGAGACATACCGTAAGCTGCTATGGATGTGACAACAAGTGTTGACAGAAAACCTTCAGTAAGCATTCCGCCATAGCCTATTGTCAGACCGTGGAGCTCGTTTTTGAGCTGCTTTGAAGTTGTGCCTGAAGCTACAATGCTGTGAAACCCTGAAAGCGATCCACAGGCGATAACAAGGGGTATCACAGGCCAGAATGGTGAGGGCTTCCCTCCAACAACTGTTGC
>WAMS01000108.1 GCA_015522195.1 Geoglobus sp.
GGTGATTTTAGCTATGATCTTCCTCGTCCTCCTCAAGTCGAAAATCTTAAGTATTTCCTTCAGCAATTGCCATCTGTAGTCGTTTGGGTCGACTACAAGCGGGATCTGCATTATTTCACCCTGAGGAGGCTTATGCCTCCTCCTACATAACCTTTTCGGTTTTAAGTTGGTTTATTTCTTATGAAAAGATGTTTGGTTAGGTCTCTTTGCGTGGGAGGGTTGGATTGTCTATTGTTTGTGGAATGAGTGTGTTAGAGAAGAAATTGGGTTGGAGGTTGTGTAAGCACCCTAAACTTTACACTTCCCAATTACTCAGCTTCTCACAGAAAGAAGGTGCGGCAAAGAAATTCAGTTTGATAATTGAACGATTCTTCGCACCCATTAATTGGTTGAAGAGTAATGTCTTGGGATTGAAGCATCGCATCCAGAAGGTTTAGGCTTGTGTAATCTTGAAAAACAGTTACACCGGAAAACAACTTCAACCTTAGACTTAGATAAGCAATATATCTGAGACACTTACTGTAACAATTATGAAATCTCCGGCAACTAAAACCCCCCTAATCAGTTCAGAACAGCTTTTCGATGGATTCAAAGTAATGCATGACGCCTCAGTTCTCATCAAAGGGGGGAAGATTATTGAAGTTGGAAGGCGCGATTTTAGAGCAGATAAAACCCTTGAAACGAGCTTTCTGATGCCTGGCTTGATTGACATGCATGTTCACGTTGTTGGATACACCGAGGACTTCAGAGACCCTTTTAAAGCTGTGAGGAACTTCCTGAACCTCCTGCTGTACAATGGCGTGACGGCTGTTAGGGATGTTGGGAATTATTTGGAGACGAAGTTTTTCGTGAAAAAGTGGAGGGAAGAGAATCCAGCCCCGCTTTTCTTCTCTTCAGGACCGATGCTTGATGAGCCACCCCTCAAATGGTTCCATTCAAGACCGGTTTCGAGTATAGATGAGGCTAAAACGCAAGTTAGGAGGTTGCACTTTGAAGGAGTGGACCTAATCAAGGTTTACGATGGTGTGAAACCCGAGACGCTGAAAGCAATCGTTGATGAAGCCCACAGCAAAGGGTTGAGGGTTGCAGGGCATCTCGGGGCCACTTCCGCCGTCGAAGCAGCAAAAATCGGAATAGATACCATTGAGATGCGAGCAAACTTATAGACAAATCGTATGTTGGAGATGCTGAAAAAGGAGATGGAAGGGGAAAAGAGATTGCAGAGATGTTTAAAATCTGGTGTGTGGTTGATTTATCTTCCGAAATATGGAGAAAATTATGTCCTATCAGAAATACTTCAAGTACATGCGCATTCCTTTATCTCGACTCCTCTTTTCAAAATGTTTCAAGAAGTTCATGCCATTCATGCTGACCAAAGAGGACAGAGAACTAGCAAGAGAGGGATTTGAGAAAATTTCCGAGTTTGTAGGGATGCTGGCCGAAGCTGGTGTTAAGATAATTGCGGGAACCGATTCCCCAAATCCATTCATAGTTCTTGGCTTCCGCCTGCATCAGGAGCTTGAACTCCTGGTTCAAGCCGGATTGAAACCTCTGCAAGCCCTTAAGTCTGCTACCAGCACGGCAGCAGAAGCTTTAGGCAAAAACCTTAGAGTTATCGAGCAGGAGCTCTGACAAATCTTTTACTGATCAGCGGAAATCTCATAGAGGACATAGAGAATTTAGGTAAAATAGACGCAGTAATTCTCGAAGGAAAGATCCTGGAAAGAAATGAGCTGGTAAAGAGGATAGAATAAAAGTTGAATGAGTTTTATGAAGGTATAGCGAACTTAATGGCTTTCTTTTGCCTCTACTTTTCAGATTTGTGATATTACATCAATTTCTTAATCCAAAAATATAAAATCGAACAAAAACAAAAAAGTAAAATCATAAAAAATAAAATTTAGAAACATGTATAGGTATGCGAGCATTATTGCCGTACTTCTGCTTGCGACGACAGCCACAGCATGCTCAAATCCAGCAGACTCTTTTGCATTTGAAGTTTTGCTGAATAAACCCGGAATAACTTATGATCCTGCTCCACTTCAGAACGCTGAAAATGTAAACATCGAGAATAACACGATGGTTTTCAGATCCCATTACAGCAGTGAGGTTGCAGTAGTCCTTCAGGAAGTGGTGAGCCCGCTAAGAGGTTTGAGTGTTAGACTGCAAATCCCCACAGAAACCGTGAAAATCTCCCATACTCAAACCCTTCTGGAGATACAGGTAAACAGAAATTTAACGCCCGATGTTGACCTTATGGAGTCACTGGGCTATGAAATACTAAAAAAGTCATCCGGAGAAGTATCTTTGATTGAGGCCAAAAAAGGTAGCTTGGAAACTGAAAGTGTGGAAATTTCGATATTCAGTAGAACATCAGAGGGGAGCTTGTTTTCAGTGGCAATCAGGAATAAAAACCTAACAGATGAATTGATGAGAGAGCTCAAAATTATTGCAACCTCTGCCGGTATAACAGAGCATGAGTGGAACAATGCAGAAATAGAAACAAAAACTGCGTATGATGTAGATCTGCGAGTTTCTAACAATTCTTTGGAGAATTTTGATTTTAAAACTGCCATCAGAGTTGAGCTCGAGTGGTTAAAAGAAAATGGAATAATTTCCGGTTTATCAGATTCAGATATTCAGCAAATCTCTCAACTGGCAAAAGCAGGATTGGCTGGCCATAATTCTCGATTGGTTTGGGAGAACGGATGGAAACCCTACTACGAGACCAGCAGCCCTTTGCTGATTAAGGGGATTAACTGTGAAGGATTCTCCGCTGAAAACTTGCCGGAGGGAGAATTGACTATTAGAAGTCACAATGAAAGTTTGGATATTCTACCGGTAATCATACTGCTGAGCGCAGCCAGCATATTTCTGTGGGTGTGGAGGAGGTGATATAAATTAAATTCATCGAAACATCATAGCTTTCTTTACTTTCTCCACATCCTCCTCTCCATTCAGTATCTCTAAAAGCTTGAAAGCCACGCTGAAGGCAGTTGCTGGACCTGTGCTTGTTATTATCCTGTCACTCACAACAACATCTCCATCAACCACCTTTGCTCCATGTTTCAGCAGATATTCAACATGAATGCCATCGTCTAAGGGATAGGTTGTTGCTTCTTTACCTGCAAGCAGTCCAGCTTTTGCAACTGGTTTTGCAGCCACGCATACTGTTGCAATTACGCCTCCATTGCTGTAAACCTTTCTTATTGCCTCAAGCACCTCTGGCTGATACGCTTCGGTAAATCCCCTGTCATGATAGCCCCCCGGAATTGCTATGGCTGAAAACTCATCAAGATCGATTTCGCTTAGGAGATACTGGGGTCTGACGGTGAGACTGTGGGCGGCTCTGATCTCCTCATGCAGTCCTGCCACAGCAACCTCCACAGGTTTGACCTCATCAACACTCTTAGTCCATCCGAAAACATCTATGAATGCTGAAGCCTCAATCTCCTCAAATCCCTGAGCGAGAAAGAGGAGAACCTTTGTCATATCACTGATTTAACAAGAGAAGTCTTTATTACTTTTCCCACAAATGTGAATTCCATTACTAATCATTTCGAAAGATTTTTATTGTTATTGTCGAAGGACACCCCATGGATATTCTGGGTTTATTCATGATCGCAGGCATATTTGTCGCGGTATCGATCGTTCTCGATCTTTACAGAGCTTTTTCAGGACCGACAGTCTTTGACAGGGTTATGGCTATCAGCGTAATTGGAACAAAAACAGCCGTCATTATACCGCTCATAGGATTTCTTTTTGAAAGACCGGGTCTCTTCATAGACATCTCCCTGTCATATGCTCTTCTGAACTTTGTGGGGACACTTGTTGTGGCCAAATACCTTGAGAGGGGTGAGTTATGGAGCCCTTACACATAGCATCGGCAATACTTGTTTTTGGAGGAACTTTTTTCATGGTTGTGGGCTCAATAGGGCTGATAAGGCTTCCTGATTTTTATGCAAGACTTCATGCTGCAGGAAAGCCAGACACTCTCGGCGAAATACTGATAGTTCTCGGGCTGATTCTGTACGAGCCATTCTCTTTCATAACTGTAAAGCTGTTCTTCCTCTCATTCTTCATCCTGGTTGCGAATCCAACTGCAACACACGCAGTTGCAATGGCAGCATACAAAAGGGGGCTGATTCCATGGAGGAAGGAGCACAGGTAAGCATGAGAAATATCCTGATTTTTAAGTTTCTGGTTCTGTTTGTATTCTGGATTCTGCTGTCAGTGTGGGCCCTCGATCACAATTATCCGGGGCAGTTCAATGCCATTCACATTGCTCAGGGACTGGTTGCTTCAGCAATTGTTGTATATGTGCTCAGAGAGCTCATCCTTCATGGAGAGAAGATTCATGTAAAACTTTTCAGGGCAGTACCCTACGTGTTCTGGGAGCTATGGCAGATAGTTCTTGCAAATATTGATGTGGCATACAGGGTTCTACATCCAAAAATGCCGATTGACCCCCTTCTGATCGAGTTTTATGTTCCCTACAGGGGAGATATGACAAAGACCTGGCTCGCCAACTCGATAACATTAACTCCGGGAACGATAACAATTCTTGTTGAAGGTCAGAGATTCATAGTCCACGCTCTTGATAAGAGCTTTGCAGACCCACTGCTCATTGATCAGACAATGCAGAAAAAACTGATGCATGTTTTCATGGAGGGAGAAAATGATAGTACCTCTTGATCTGCTCGTCATTCTTTTTATGGTAATTTCCGGGATAATTGCTCTCAGAACAAAAGACCTTCTCATATCTGCAATCGTTCTTGGCATCTACAGCTACGCTATGGCCACAATCTATATTCAGATGAATTCTCTGGATGTCGGATTCACTGAAGCTGTGGTCGGAGCGGGAATCTCAACATCTCTGATGGTTGCTTCCCTCACAAAGATCAAAAGAGAGGATGAATCAAAGAGCAGAAAACTGAAAGTCATTTCTGGAGCCATCTTTACAGTTTTCATGGTAGGACTCATGCTTTATGTTGTTGAGGATCTGCCTGAGTTTGGAGACGAGTTTTCACCTGCAAACAAGTGGATTGAGCTTTTCAGGGTAGATGAAGGGAGAAGTCATATCACTGATCAGCTAAACAGTGGAAACCTGCCTCATGAGATCGAGAAAAGGCTCGTGGATATGTTTGGTGTTGATTTTTCAGGAGTTGAAGGAGCGGTGGTTGTGAGAGATGAGAAATACGGAGGATGGGACATTCTGATAGAGAAGAAAGAGAGATTTTTCCCCGAGCATGAAAAATTCTACCACATCTCTCCAGATATGGTGGTTTACAGGTACTCCATTCCTGTGAGGTGGCAGGAAAAGAGTGAAGAGGAGATGCACACGCCCAACATGGTGACTGCAGGTCTTGCAGATTACAGAGGTTACGATACTCTCGGTGAGACTGTTGTGATATTCACAGCTGCGGTAAGTGTTGCTGCACTTCTGAGGAGGAGATCAGGATGAGTGTTGTTGTCACAACTGTTGCGAGATTCATACTGCCATTCATGCAGCTCTTTGGCTTCTATGTGCTTACAGGTACTGAAGGTCCGGGGGGAGGGTTTCAGGGAGGAGTTATACTGGCATCTTCTTTCATCCTTTACGCCATCACCTTCGGTGAAGGTGTTGATGAGAGGTGGCTTAAAGCCTTAAAGAGTTTTGGATTGTGGATCTATGCCGGTGTTGGAACTCTAACAGTATTTTACAGCCTATTTCGGGCAGAATTTCTCAATTATTCTGCTACATTTCTCAGTCTTATTGTGCCACATCCGGTAGCAAGGGGAATTTTGATTGCTGATGTTATTGAGGTTGGTATTGGAATGGCTGTTTTTGCAAGTTTTGTCTCAATGTTCTTCGATGTTGTTGCACGGGGTGATGAGAGTGGTTGACATCCTTGGATACTATAATTACTGGGGTTTCGTTATTCTCCTGGCTATCGGGCTTTATGGAGCCCTCGCATGTGAAAATCTCTTCAAAAAAATGGTGGGACTGAGTATATTTCAGACCGCAATATTTCTCCTTTTCATCTCCATTGCAGATGTTGGCACGTTTGAAACTCTTGGTCTGAAAAGTGGAACAGCACCAATTTTCTGGGAAGAAATCCACGAATACAGATATGTAAACCCTGTCCCTCATGTTCTGGTTCTCACAGGGATTGTTGTTGCCGCTGCAACCCTTGCGGTTGGTCTGGCATTGATAATAAGGATATACAGAGAATATGGCACCCTCAATGAAGAGGAGCTGAGGTGGGAGCTTTGATTGAACACCTTCCAGTTCTTGCTGTGGCAGTATCGCTTCTTGGCTCGTTTACCGTAGTTTTGACATCACTGTACACCAGAAAAGCAGGCTATCCCCTCAGTCTTTCGATAACATTCATTCAGCTGGTGATGGCTGTGGTCATTTTAATGAACATAAATTCAGGTGGAGCAATCAGTTACTGGCTTGGAGGGTGGAGACCGCCATGGGGGATAGAGTACAGGGTTGACATTCTCGGAGCGTATGTTCTTGTGATTGTAACTATTTTCAGCTTTTTAGCAACTGTTTATGCAAGGAAAACAGTTGAAAAAGAAATAGATCCTGAAAAACAACCTTATTTTTACACTCTCTGGCTTCTCCTTGTATCTGGCATGGCTGGAGTAGCTGTAACAGGCGATCTCTTTAACCTCTTTGTTTTTCTTGAAATCGCATCTCTTGCAACCTATGCTCTGATCGCAATGGCTGGAAAAAGAGCTCTGATTGCCTCATTCAACTATCTTGTTCTGGGAGCTGTTGGCATATCATTTTATCTGCTCGGTACAGCATTTCTCTACGCCGCAACCGGAACCCTGAACATGCTCGATGCCAGAGCTCTCCTGACACTCATTTATGACAGCAGGATCGTTCAGCTCAGCTTCGTGTTTTACTTCATAGGCCTGGCCATGAAAATGGCTCTGTTTCCATTCCATGTGTGGCAGCCAAATGCATACGAGCACTCACCATCTGCCGTAACTGTAATCATCTCAACTGCACTTGCAAAGGTAAATGCCTACGCCCTGTTCAGACTGATATTTTCCGTTTACACGGTAAAATTCTTCCAGAACTACGGAACAATTTTCGAACTTACCGCAATTGTTGCATCTGCCGGCATCATTGCCGGGTCAGTACTTGCAATTATGGAGAGAAGTCTCAAAAAGATGCTTGCCTACTCATCGGTGGCAAATGTAGGGTACATAGTTCTTGCCTTTACCCTCGGAAAGTGGGGTATATATGCAGCTGCAGCTCACCTTCTGAACCACTCCCTGATGAAGGCTGCACTCTTCATGGTGGCAGGCGGGTTCATCTACAGGCTTGGAGTCAGAAGAATTGACGAACTTGAAGGACTTGGAAGAGCGATGCCGCTCTCCTCTGCGGCGTTTGCAATGGCTGCAGTTTCAATGATAGGCATTCCACCCTCAGCCGGTTTTGTGACAAAGCTGTTCATTCTCCTCGCCTCCCTCGACACTGGAAGATTTGTATTCATAGCAGTCATGATAGCAAGCTCTCTTCTCAGCCTTGTTTACTTCTGGAGAGTGATAGAGATACTCTACATGAAGGGACACAGGGAGAGAATGGATGAACTTCCAGCTTCAATGCTTTACCCTGCCCTTATCATGGGAGTTCTGAGCATTCTGGCAGGAATTCTCTGGTTCTTCAGCATCGATATTCTTGATGAGATAGTGATTGCCCTGGGGGTGGTGTGATGGAGCCTGCCTTTGCCCTTCTCGTACCATTTATAGGATCGCTGCTTATCCTCATTACCGGGAGATACCCTGATTTGAGGGACACCATATCCGTCATCACTGCCGTTATCAGCTTTCTTGTCATACTGAACATTTCAGGCAGCAGCCTTAACTCAGAAAGTGTGCTTTTCAACATAGCACCCGGAATCGATTTTGCATTCAAAGCAGATCCTCTCGGGCTTGTTTTTGCTCTCACCTCCTCCTCTCTCTGGATCCTTGTTTCGATTTACTCCATTGGCTACATGAGAACACTGAAAGAGCATGCCCAGACAAGATTCTTCTTCTGCTTTGCAATGTCTCTCTTCTCCGCATTTGGAATAGCCTTTGCCAAGAATCTCATAACATTCTACATCTTCTACGAGCTTCTCACGATCTTCACGTATCCTCTGGTTGCACATGAGGAGAGCGAGGAGGCAAGGTCTGCAGGCAGAAGGTATCTGGCTTATCTGATTCCCTCAGGAGCCTCTTTACTTGCTGCAACCCTGATAACATACTGGCTCACAGGAACAACAGACTTCACACCTGGAGGGTTCATATTGGGAGACCCAGAGATTGTAAAACTCGTTTTCATACTCTTCCTGCTCGGGTCTGCGAAGTCTGCATTCATGCCACTTCACTCATGGCTTCCAACCGCCATGGTCGCTCCAGCTCCTGTCTCGGCTTTACTTCATGCAGTTGCCGTTGTGAAGGCAGGAGTCTTCGGAGTCATAAGGATAGTATACTACGTTTACGGCGTTGACTTGATGAAGGAGCTTGATCTTGGAGTTCTGCTCGGGATTGTTGCGGCGTTCACAGTCGTAATGGCAAACATTCTTGCCATAGGTGAAACAAATCTAAAGAGAAGAATCGCCTACTCAACAATGAATCAGCTGTCTTTCATAATTCTGGCCGCATCACTCCTCCATCCTTACGGTTTTCTTGCCTCTGTAATGCACATCCCTTTCCACGGGTACATGAAGATAACCCTCTTTCTGTGTGCGGGAGCAATTGCAGCAATTGCAGGAAAGCATGAGGTCCACCAGCTTGATGGCCTCGGTAAAAGTCTGAAATTCACATTCGGAGCATTTACAGTTGGTGCAATTGGAATGTCAGGGCTGCCACCTGTGGCCGGATTTATAAGCAAGTGGTTTGTTGTGCTCACGGGAAACATCTGGGCGATAGCCGTGATACTGATTGCATCGATTCTGGATGTGGTCTATCTATTTCCTATTGTCAGAAACGGATTTTTCAGAGATGGTGGCGGAAGCTACAACGAGCTTGGAGGATTTTTGAACAGATACATGATTGTTCCTCTCAGCATAACCGCTCTATTCTCGATAATCCTTTTCATGATGCCGGGGTTGATGCACATCTCGGATCTGGCGTCAATAGCAATGCAGGAGGTGTGGGGAAATGAGCTACCTTGATGGAAAAAACATGAAATTCCTCTACGCTTTAGCCGGAGTGCTGTTTGTAATCGATGCAGCCGGATACTTCCTTCATCTAACCGAGAGCTTTCCCGGATTCTGGGCAGTTTTTGGTTTTGCAGGTTGTGTGATTCTGATATACTTTTCGAAGTTCATTGGCAGATTTATCACAAAAAAAGAGGACTACTACGATAGATTCAGGAAGGTGGGATGAATGTGGGTGCATCCGGGATTAATAGCGATTGCAGGAGCTCTGATTCTCTTTTTACTCAGAGGTAAAATCGAAAAGATTGTGTTCGTTGCAATTCCACTGACATCTCTGTCAGTTCTCATTCTGACTACACTGGGATACTTCGGCAATCTTCCATTTGAGACCTTGAAGTTCAATTTCCTCGATTTCACCCTTACTCTTGCAAGAGTTGACAGGCTTGCGATGCCCTTTGCCTATGTTTTCTCAATTGTTGCTGTGGCAATGAATGTTTACGCTCTCAACTCCAAGAAGTATGAGAAGGTATCGGCGATGATTTATTTTGGAAGTGCTCTTGGTGTTATCTTTGCGAAAGATCTCTTCACATTTTACGTTTTCTGGGAACTGATGGCAGTTGCATCCCTCTTTGTTATATGGTCAAGAGGGGCAAAAAAATCTCTCGAAGCCGGTTTCAGATATGCGTTGTGGCATTTAACAGGAGGGGCATTCCTGATTGCAGGTATAGCTCTCTACATAACTCAGACAGGTTCGATTGAATTCAGCCTGTTTGAGAAAAATGGATTACCGTACTATCTGATACTTCTCGGAGTAATTGTGAATGCTGCCGTTCCTCCACTTCACGCATGGCTGCCCGATGCGTATCCTGAGGCAAGTGTTACGGGAGCAGTATATCTCACAGCATTCACAACAAAAAGTGCAGTCTACACCCTTGCAAGGGGTTTTGCTGGCGACGAGATTCTGATGTATCTTGGTGCTGTAATGGCGATGTACGGAGTTGTATTTGCGGTTCTTGAGAATGATGGGAGAAGGCTGCTTTCATACCATATAGTTTCACAGGTAGGATACATGGTTGCAGGAGTTGGAATTGGAACCGCCCTCGCAATAAATGGAGCCGTTTCACATGCCTTTACCCATATACTCTACAAGGCTCTGCTCTTCATGGGAATGGGTGCGGTGATAGAGGTTACAGGAAGAAGCAAGTTTACAGAACTTGGCGGACTGTACAGATACATGCCGATTACATTCTGGCTGTACATGATTGGAGCCTTTTCGATTTCAGCATTCCCGCTTTTCAGTGGATTTGTGAGCAAGAACATGACCGTTTATGCATCTCATGAATTTTTTGCTGTCTGGCTTCTTCTCGAGGCATCTTCCATAGGTACCTTCCTCCACACCGGACTCAAGCTTCCCTGGAACGTGTGGTTTGCAAGAGACCCTGTGATTGAGGCAAGAGAACCTCCAAAGAACATGATTGCAGGAATGGCAATTCTTGCTGTTCTGAATGTATTTATCGGCATTTACCCTGGATATGAAATGCTGTACGGTATCCTTCCGTATGAGGTCAAGTATGAGCCCTACGAAATTGGAAAGGTTATTGCAATGAGTCAGCTACTGCTTTTCACGTTTTTTGCATTCTGGATTCTGAGAGAAAAACTGAGAGGTGAGGAGAAGATAGTTCTTGATACAGACTGGCTTCCAAGAATAGCCGGCAGTTATCTGCTCTATGCAATCCAGAGAATTTCTGAAGTTTCAAAGAATCTTGACAGAGACGTTCTTGTTTTTTCATCTAAATTTAAGAGAATTGGAAGAATTAAATTCAGAGAGGTGAGCGCAGGATACGGTCTTGTTATAACAATAGCATTATTTGTATTCTATCTCCTGCTGTTTATGACCTAAACATTTTTTCGATAGGCGAAAAACTTTTATTGATTGTATTGCTTAAATGATGTGAATCATGAAAGGTCAGATACCGCAGAAACAGCTTGACCCAGATGTGTACAGAAGGTTTTACGAAAACGCTGAGGATATGCTGTTCTTACTCGATCTCTCCGGCAGGTTTATCGATGTCAATCCGAAATTTGCACAGATGCTTGGGTACAGACATGAAGAGCTGATCGGGAAAAACTCGAGAAACATAATACATCCAGCCGATCTGCACTCACTTAAGAGTTTTTTCAGATCTGTTCTCAATGGAAAAAGATTGAAGGGTGAGTTCAGATTTATCAACAGAGATGGCAGCATGGTGTGGATTGAGATAACAGAATGGCCTGTGTATGAAGACGGAAAAATTATCAGGATAGAGGGAATCGCCAGAAATGTCACTGAAAGAAAAAAGCTTGAGGAGAATCTGAAAAAGAGAAATGAAATGCTGGAGCTCCTTTTTAAAATACTTAGACATGACATCGCCAACAACATGACCTCAGCCATAAATTTCCATGATCTCTACAGTGAAGTCCGGGATGAAGGTCTCCTGGATAACGTTAAAAGGTGCATAGAAAGGACAATTTCCCTTATAAAGGAGGTAGAAAAAGTGGAAAAATCCATGGACTCAAAGATTCAGGATCTGTACAGCCTGAGGACAGTGATTGAAAAAATATCCGAAAACTATCCGGTTGATGTCAGAATTGCTGGAAACTGCAGCGTTCTTGCAGATGAGGCAATATATGCAGTCTTTGATAATCTTATCAGAAACTCCGTAACTCACGGAAAAGCCAGCAGAATTGATGTGAAAATCCAAGAAGACAGGAATGTCTGCATCATTACATTTTCAGACGATGGAGTTGGAATAGAAGACGAGATTGCCAGCAAAATCTTTGATGAGGGCTTTTCAAGCTCTGGTGGAAAGGGTCTCGGACTTTACATAGTGAGAAAGGTGATTGAAAAGTATGGCGGAGAGATAGTGCTCGACCGAGCCAGAAAAAAAGGTACAACATTCATAATAAAGCTCAGAAAACAGGCCTAATCAGCATTCTTCAATCTAAAAGAGAGCACAAATGCGATAAAACTGATTGCGGATGCCATGTAAAAGGCAGGCAAATAGCTGTCCACAGCATCTCTCAGAAGTGCACCTGAAAATGGCGCTATCAACCCAGAAACTCCCCATGCCGTGAAAACTGCTCCATAGGATCTTCCTGCATACTTCTTCCCAAAAAATATAGAGGTGCTTGCAGGAAAAATCGCAAGAACTCCTCCGTAATTTGCATATATCACTGATCCCAGCAGAAATACAAGTTTTGTTTTGAATAGATTTGAGAGCAGCAGTGCTGAAAGAGAGGTTGTCAGGAAGTTAATCTTCATCGCCTTCGCCATTCCGAGCCTGTCAAGCAGAACTCCCCATGCAAACCTGCCTCCTGCATTTGCGAGAGATGTTATGATCAGAAATGTGCCAGCCACTCCCTCCAGTTCCGATGAATACCTTGCACCCTCCTGGATTATTGGAACTGCGTTTCCTATCACCATCAGTCCTGAGAAAGATGAGAGAAAGAAGAGAAGCCATAAAAGATGGAATCTTCTGTCGTAGAGAATTCCAGAAAGATTGAAAGAGCCATTTTTTCTGAAACTGTCCGGCGGGTCTTTCATCGGGGCAGTGCACAGTAACAGGACTGTAAAATAAATTACTCCAAGCATGGCGAATGTCGTGAACACATCTGTTACTGCGAGAAATTGAAGTATGAGGGGGGTCATGACAGCCGTGCCAATACCAAACCCAACAGCAACAACACCTATGGCAGTTCCGGGCATATCTGCAAACCACTTTGAGACCAGGGGTCTCGGCACCGCATCTACCATGGCTATGCCAAGACCCATCAGCATGCCAAGAGAGATGTAGTAAATCAGCCTTGCGGTCTCCCACTCGTAATTTTTCATACTGCTGGCAAGCAGGTATCCAGAGAATATGACAAGAGTTCCCAGAGAAAGAGGAAGCTTGGGTCCAAATCTATCATAAAGAATGCCTGAAGGGATTATGAAGAGGGAGTACGTGAGGGTGATGAGGGAAAAAGCAAGTGTAAATGGAGCAACATCATCGATGGCATAGTACTTTTGCAGAGGCCCATAGAAGAGACTGAAGGTGTAAACTCCTCCAAGCATTGTCAGAATGACAAGACCGAGGGGGAGGTAAATGAGTCTACCCATAAGATCTATTTTTGAATAACTGTTTTAAGACTTCTGACCCGATGGTATGTTCAGATTGCCGTAACTCAAAAATTTCAAATTTGGGCAAGAGACAGGACATTTTTTTATAGACGAATGAAACAGATTCAGCACATGCACTTCTTCACCGACTGGGAGGGTCCCTGGATTCTGACAGACATTGCATACGAACTCTCTGTATCACTGTTTGAGAATCCCGAATTTTTTGAAAGACTAAGCCAGTACGACGATTATCTCGCTTACAAGGTAAAAAAACCAGGCTATCAGGCAGGAGACACACTCAAGCTTCTGGCACCGTTTCTGGTAGCAGGAGGGCTCAAACTGAATGAACTGAAAAAGATCTCTAAAGAAAAGGCAGTTTTTGTCGATGATGCTGGAAAGGCAATTGAAATTCTTCAGGAAAAATACGTGCCGGTCGTTGTGTCGACAAGTTATCTGGAATACCTGAAGACAACTGCAGGAATGATCGGACTTGAGGGAGACCTGCATGGCACTTCTTTCAATCCAGACAGATACAGGATAGATGATAGATGGAAAAAATGGCTACTCGGTAAAATTGATGAGATCTCATGTCTTGATGAGATAGACTTTGAAAATCCAGACAGGAAATCTGTCAGATTCCTTGACAGTCTTTTCTGGAATGAAATGAGAAAAACTCCGTTCTGGTCTGTAATGAATGATGTGAGTGTTGTTGGAAGCAGGAGAAAGAGGGAGATTGTGGAAGAATACGGAGAGAGGAGTGTTGTTGCAGTGGGCGACAGCATCTCGGATATTGAAATGTTTGACTATGCTAAGAAAGCCGGTGGAATTGCAGTTTCATTTAATGGAAATGAGTATGCATTAAAGCACGCAAGCATTGCGCTGATAAGCGACTCAGCAATTGCAGAGGCTGTCGTCATCATGGAATATCTTGAAGGGGGGATTGAAGCTTTAATGGATATCGCAGAAAGCGGACACGATCTTCTTGATGGCGTGGACTGGGAAATTCATTTTGAGATTAATGATGACGTGTTAAGAAAATCTATAAGAATGAGGAGGAGGCTGAGAGGTAAGGCAGGTGATCTTGGATGATATCGGGTTTTGGAGCTCTGAACCTTGATAAGATCTATATCGTGGACAAAATTCCGGGAAAGGATGAAGAGGGCTATGTAATAGATCTTGAGCTGCATCCGGGTGGAAGTGCAGCAAATACAGTTGCCGGACTTGCGAGTTTTGGAATGGAGACATCTTTCATAGGCAAAACGGGAAGTGATGAGGAGGGAAAGATCCTTCTCAGAGATTTTCTTGAGAGAGGTGTTGACACTTCCGGAATCATCTCAGCTGAAGGGAGAAGCGGAGTTGCAATGATTTTTGTCGATAAAGATGGGAACAGAGCAATACTCGTTGATCCGGGAGTCAATGACACGATCTCCATTGATGAGGTAAACATGGAGATTGTTGAGAAATCCAGTATTGTCCACATGACATCATTCATATGCAAAAACGGTCTTGACTCATTCAGATCCCAGATAAAGGTTGCAAAAAGAGCCAGCAGTGTCAGCTTTGATCCTGGAATGCCGTACATAGAAAGGGGACTCAAGGAGCTCAGACCAATCTTAAAACAGACAGCCATTTTCATGCCAAACAGAACGGAAATCGAGATGCTGTTCGGGATGGATTACAGGGAGAGCTGTAGCGAAGCGATGAACATGGGAGTTGAGATTGTGGCGGTTAAGCTGGGCGGGAAAGGATGCTACGTTACAGACGGAAAGAGAGAATATCATGTGAAGGCTTTTTCATCCAATCCTGTCGATACAACAGGAGCAGGAGATGCATTCAACGCAGGTTTCCTCTATGCATGGCACAAAAAAAGAAATATTGAGGAATGTGCCAGAATTGGAAATTTTGTCGCAGGAAAGCTCATTGAAAGGGTTGGTGCAAGGAGCTATGACGGGATAAATCCTGAAAAGGCTCTGTAGGCTAAATGTACCTTTCAAGACTCGTCTGATGATGGAGCTGAATGTGTTTCATCCAGAGATCTTTTTGAGTTTTAATTCTCTTTGCTGCCTGAGAGAGAGCACCAGATAGATTCTCAAATCTTTCCGGATTTGATTCGAGAGCTTTTCTGACTCCATCTTCCACAACCCACACTCCGAGAGGAGCTGTGTATTCAGGCAGAATCTCTCTCAGAACTACGATTCCTGCCTGCCTTTTAATTCTGGAGAGATACTCTATCACAGGAAGTCTTGCAGCGTAGTATCCTCCTGATAGATTTGAATATTCTTTTTTCCTGCCTATTCCCTCTCTGTCACTTCCAATCCAGGTTTTTTCAGGATTCCACAGACTTTTCTCCACCCAGATTTCAACAAGCTGGAAGGAATAGTGTGATGGGTAAAGTATGATTTCAAAGTGATTGCCATAGTGCTGAAAGCTGAAAAGAAGGACATCATTTATCAGGCTGCAATCTGAAAGCTCTCCCTTCAGTTTTTCAGCTATTATGTCATGAATGGCGGTAATGCTCCATCTTGTGGGAACGAGCTTTTTATCTCTGCCAAGCATTCCAACTGAAAACACTCTCTGAATGTACGATGTAGGGAATCCGGAGCTGTATAGCTCCATGACTCCTTCAGAAGCTATTATATCATCTTCACAGATCTTTTCAACCCTGTGAGGGATTCTGGGATTTGAGGTGATTTTTACCTTTTTAAATACTGCTGAAATCCCGGAAGGCATTGTTACATCATCCATCGCCGGTCTCCTGATTATTTTTTCAAATTCCTCCTCAATATCAACAGATTTAATGCTTGAAGCTATCTCCTGAAGTGCTGTGATGTATCTGCCAGGATTGGTTGCAGAACTCACCCTGAAAGGTCTGTACGTTCTTGCAAGATCCATTCTCAGTGCAAGAACCTCCTCTACCCTTTTAGAGAATGAGGATGGATTCTCATACATCTCGGGATTCTGGTCGCCAAGAACAAGCATGGGCCCAGCAAGTACCTTTGGATAGCCCATCCGTCCAACAAAAACAGATGGTGGAGTAGGCCTTTCATCGATTTCCTTTATTTCATAGCTTTTGGCATAAAATGAGTCAAGTACAGGGCACGATTTTTTCCTGCAGTAAAGTTTCCCCTTGCACCTTACACACAGCACAGAACAAGTTTGGATGAAAATTTAAAAAGTCTTTCAGCATTCAGAAAGTTGACATTTCTCCACTGATCACCATGTCAGTTATCTTGGTTATATCATTCAGCCATTCCTCCGCTATTGTTCTTGCCTTAAGTTCCATTTTTTCAACCTCGTATCCTCTCTCAGGAACTATCTGAATGCTCAATGCCTTTGGTTCATCTATTGGCTTTCCAATCTGGGAGAGAATTCTTACATAAACCTCTTTTACACCGTCTATCACAGAATGACAGTCATGAGCAATTTGATTTGCAAGAAGGTTGTAGATTTTCCCCACATGGTTGATGGGATTCTTTCCGCTTGTTGCCTCCATGGACATGGGTCTTCCGGGTGTTATGAGTCCGTTACATCTGTTCCCCCTTCCAACACTTCCATCATCACCATTTTCTGCAGAAGTGCCTGTTACGGTTAGGTAGACCATCTCGTTTTCAATGTTATCTGCTGTATTTACAGAAATGAGAACTTCTCTGCTGGTGTATTCATTGGATATTTCCCTTATGAAAGCTGTGAGGTCATCCTTTATGGTCTGGTATTCCTTTATATCTGCAACATGTCTGTCGACAAATGCACACGCCACTGTGATTTTTATTCTGTCATTCTCCCTTAGACCCATTACCTTCACATCCTCTCCAATTGCCCTTTCCCTTTTTCTGAATTCACTGTAAATTCTCTGCTCAACATTCAGAACCAGTTTCTCAGTCTCGCTCAGGGGGGCATATCCTATTCCAAAGCTTGTATCATTTGCAAGAGGTGCTTTCCCTCCTCTCCTCTGAAAAACGTCTTTGAGGTCTGTTGAGCCTTCGCCAAGCTTTACATCAAAAACAACATCAGTCTCAGGATCCAGGTATCTCATGGAATCTCTCACATATTTCTTTGCAGCTTTCAGAGCAATTCTGTCTGCAGGTATATCTATTCCATCGAAGTGCTTTGTTGCTCTGCCAACAAGAAGGATGTATATAGGCTGTATAACCTCCCCACCTCCAAAGGATGTTTTCGCTCTGCCAGCAACAATCTGGGTCTCATCTGTGTTGTGATGCAGGACTGCACCACATCTTTTCAAGTATTCTCTGCTCAAATTCCTGCTCATGGCCTCAGCAATACCGTCTGCAATTGAATCAGGATGACCTATACCCTTTCTCTCAACAATTTCTACCTTCTGCTCTTCAACAGGAGTGTGAATCAGCCTTTCAACAATGATGCTGTTCATGTGAGCAGGCAAATAAATGGTAATATAAGGGTTGCTGTCAATTACTGAACATAATCAGATCATACGGAAAGGTTGAGGGTTATTTCTGCTATGTCCTCACTGTATCCCATTATTCTTTCAAGTCCATCTTCAATTCTCCTGATGTTTATTGCCTTCTCCACAGTTGTCGGCTCTCTAATCCTTGGATTTTCAAACCTCTCTATAAGCAGAAACACCTCCCTCGTCAGCTCCTCATCGATTTTGAAGAATGAGTTCATGGCAATCTTGAACGAGGTGAATGATGCTGCAGCAAGCTCAGCAAGTTCTGGAATTCCATCTCCAAAATCCATGAGGCTATCTGCCATTGTGTAGAGGTGATCTGAGACTCTCTCGACGTTTTTCAGAACGATTCTTGTTCCCAGAATCTCCTTGGGGTAGGTTCCGATTGAATCCGCCAGATCGGAAAATCCAATTGCTGATTTCAGAAGTCTTAAAATCAGAAAATAGAGTCTGTCGACCTCCTGTTCTCTCTGCATCAGAATTTCAAGTTTTTCAGGATCGAATTTGAGCAGACTGGCATGAAAATCATCCATCATTGAATAGACTGTATTTGCCATCTTTTCAAGCAGATCAGAAATTTTAAACCTTCTCTCATCAACAAATATCTCAATCCATATTGCATCTCCCGAATCCTCAAGTATTTCAGCTCCGATGAGAGATTTTAATGCGTATGTTACGCCTTTTCTTGTCTCACTGTTTACCTTAACTCTTATTGTGCTGTATCCTGCAAGATAATAAGAGATGATTTTTCGTGTCAGCATAAGAGAGCTGTCTTCATCCTGAATTGACGCGATCTTCCTTTCCGGAGATTCAGATTCGGGATGAATTGCCAGTAGCCTTTTACCGATGTTTACAAAAACAGTATCACCGGGATTTATAGAATTGTCCTTTACCCATTCCTTGGGGAGTGAGATTATGTAACTCGATCCGCTCACAAAGACCTTTCTTGCGACTTTCTTCATGAATGTCAGTCTGCACTTACTTAATATATAATTTTTACTGATTGCATGTATTATTCTGAACAGATCTATATAAGTACTTATCGAACATACAATATATCGGGAAGAGATATATATCGAGGAGAGTACAGCTGAATCATGATGAGAAACAGACTGTATGCAATCGTTGCAGTTCTGGTCATACTTCTGGTTGCCGGATGCACGCAGCAGAAC
>WAMS01000109.1 GCA_015522195.1 Geoglobus sp.
AAATACTAAAGTTCAATTACAAATATTCTAAAACATATTATTAATAAATTTTATAAAAATAATTAATAATTTAGTAAATTTTAATTCGAATATTAATTTAATTTAATATAAAAACTCCTAAAAATAATTGTATTTGTGAGCATAAGAGAAGGGATGTATCATACCGGAATTTATATATAACCCAATCTCCACATCTGTTTTGGATGAAGTACTACCTCTATTGTCCTGAATGCAAAAGCTCCTTCAACGATGCGGGATTCAGCTTTAACTGTCCATCTGGCTGCAATTCAATAATAAAAACGGAGTACAGGGAACAACCAGCTTTCAGGGGCTCTGGGATATGGCGGTATTCTGATTACCTCCCTATAAATTCCAGAATTGAGTATTACGAGTTTCCTGCCATACTCAAAAGTCAGGAATACTCGGAAATGTACGGCTCAGAGATATACTTCATACTCAACGGATATGTCCCTGATTTTAACGTGAGAATGAGAACATGTACATTCAAGGAGCTTGAAGTTCTTGCATCACTTAAATACTCTGAAAAATGGAGGAGAGATATTACGCTGTCTTCAGTTGGAAATACAGCAAATGCCTTTATAGAGCTCGGGAAGTATGCTGAGAATGTCCACATAACTCTTTTCATACCTGAAGAGATAACCTGCTGCATGTTTGAGCTGGAAAGGAGTGAGAATGTCACTCTGGTTGGAGTGAAAGGAGGTTACGATTTTGCGACAAATTTTGCGAGAATTTTTGCTCAAAAAAATGAGAATGTGATTTACGAAGGTGGTGGTCTGAATTTTGCAAGAAGGGATGCATTAGCCACCATGGCCTATGCATTCGTTGAGAGGTTTGGTTTCTCCCCTGATTTCTATGTTCAGTCTGTTGGAAGCGGTACAGGAGTAATAGCATTTTTTGATGGAATGAAGAGAATTGGAATGAATCCACCTTCAGTTATACTGTCCCAGAATATCCCATTTATTCCGATTGTGGAGGCATGGAACAAAAACCTTGAATCAGTACCTTACTACGACTTTGATCCGGTTGAGAAACTGTATGCCAAGGTCCTGTCCAATAAAAGGCCTCTCTATAATCAGAGGGGGGGATTGAAAGATATTCTCACAGAAACGAAAGGCGGTGCACTGGGCATAACTACAGAAGAGGCGAAAATTGCAGGAAGTGAGTTTAAAAAAATCTACGGATTCGAGCTTTATCCTGCTGCAGAGGTTGCGATGGCCTCTCTCGATAAAATCAGCATTGAAGGAAAGAAAGTTTTGGTAAATATCACCGGTTCAGGTCTTGATCTCCTGAAAAAAGATTACAGAGTGAGAGAAATAAAATTTGATTACATTGTCGAAAGTGAGGAAGATCTGGAGATGATAGAATGATAGAGGAGGAGGTGATAAGGACTCTCAGAAAGGTGAAAATCACGCACGTTCTGCATCTCCCGTGCGAGCGTATTCGTCTTCTTTTAAAGAGATTCACAGAAGAGTTCAGAACTGTACCTCTTTCAAGGGAAGAAGAGGGTGTGGGAATATCTGCAGGGCTGTACATGGCAGGTGAAAAGCCCGTTATGGTTGTGCAGTCATCAGGCTTTGGCAACATGATCAACGCTCTCATGAGTCTCACAAGAACCTACAGTTTCCCTCTTCCGATCCTGATAAGCTGGAGAGGAGTTTACGGAGAAAGGATATCTGCTCAGAAACCATTGGGTGAAAAAATCAGAAATCTCCTCAGCACACTTGACATACCATTCACAGTGTTTGACGGAAGGGACGTCTCAGATCTTGAGAACACTGTTGCCTCAGCATACGAGGAACAGATGATAACAGCTGTTCTCCTAAGACCCGACATATGGAACCCTTCTCCCGAATTTAAATTTGATCCTCGCGACTACAGTTCACCAGAGGTTTCGTTGAATGGTGGGAGGGCACGCTTCACAAGATATGAAATTCTTGATGGTCTGAAGGATTATCTCGATGGGAAGATTATCGTATCCAACCTTGGATACCCGAGCAGGGAACTCTATGAGATTCTCGATCAACCAACAAACTTCTACATGCTCGGGAGCATGGGACTCGTGACGTCAATTGCTTTGGGGCTGAATATCGCCGGAAAGGAGGCCATCTCAATCGACGGGGATGGATCGATTCTTATGAACACATCAGCCATATTCACGGCCGGATTGATGTCAGAGAGGGGATTGAAGATACTTGTTATTGACAACTCAGCCTACGGAAGCACGGGGAACCAGAAAACAGCATCAATAAAGACAGATCTGGCTTTAGTCGGGATGTCTGCTGGTTTGAGAACTGTGAGGGTATTCACTCCCCGGGAAATTGAAAAGGAACTTGAAGGAGATGAGAGCACATTTGTTCACGTCCCTGCCAGACCAGGAAATGCAGATGTGGGCCTGATACCATACAAACCTGAGGAGATCAGAGACAGGTTCATGGAGGCTATAAAATGAGAATCGGGTACCTTTCCACAATATACCACACCTCCCACATTCTGAAAACGAAAAGAGTTGTGATTGCAGAATGGAGGATTTTTGGAACTGGTATGGATATTATTTCATCATTTCAGTCTGGAAAAATCGATCTTGCCTACGTAGGGCTGACTCCGGCGATAATGGGAATCGTTAATGGTCTGGATATTGTATGTATAGCAGGCGGGCATGTTGAGGGGACAGTTATAGCAGGAAAGGCTGAAAACGGAGAGAAATTTCCGAAAAATTTAGAGGGAAAAACTGTTGGAGTTCCATCAAAGGGTAGCATTCACGATGTGATACTGAGAAGTTTCAGTGCCAGAGCTGATTTCGAAATCGTAAACTACTCATGGGCAGAAATGATTCTGGACGATTTTATTGAGGGAAAAATTGATGCTGTTTGTGGAACACCTAATCTGGCAGTTCTGGCAGGCAAACACGGTGCAAAAATTCTCGGATATCCGGAAAGGCTGTGGCCGTGGAATCCCAGTTACGGAATAGTTTCGAGAAAAAAATTCATCGAGGAGAATCTGGAAAAGATTACCGATTTTCTGATAAAACACGAGTGGGCAACCAACATCCTTAGAGAGAGCAGAGATTTTGCCTCAACCGTTTTGAGCGAGTATCTGAAAAATGAGATTGATTCTCTGACGGTGAGAGAGATTCTTGATTTCAGCCCAAAGTACTGCTCCTCTCTCCCAGAGGAATACGTGGAGAGTACTCTGAGCCTTGCCAAAACCATGGTCAGACTCGGATATATCAGCCGTGTTCCTGAACCGGATGAACTTTTCAATACAGAAATTATATCTGAAATTCATCCACAGAGAGAGCATTACACCAGAACTCCATAAAATTTACAAACCCTGTTTCCTATTATTAATCATGAAGGCTCCCTACAAAAGGGAGTACAGACAGAGTACATCAAGAGGAAAGGACTACACCATAAGATGTGATGGTTGCGGAAAGAAGGTTCCGAGATTCAAAACTTTTAGCTCATACAGAGGATTCAGACTTGACCCTGAACTTGAGAAATCAATTGGAAAAAAGAATATCCATACCTTTTCCCAGAAAATGTATTACTGCCCAAAGTGCGCAAGAAACCTTGGAATAGTACAGCTCGGCAAGCTTGGCAAAAGGAGAAGGTGATTACCAGCTTAAACAGTTGACCGTCAAATGTCCTTTCCGAGAATCCAGCGAAAAGATCTGTTAAAACCTGCAATTTCGAGTCCATTATTTTCTGCAGAAATCATTTTTCTTAACTTTTCTATTTTTTCATCTGTGATTTCAGGAATGCGGGCATGAACGTCTCTTAGGTATCTTGAATAGTCGTTTCCAACAGGACATACTTCCATACAGCGGTAACATCCTCCATAAGCTCCAGCTCCAGTTCGCAAAGCCTGCCAGTAGCTTACAAACTCTGTACTCCTGACCAGTTCTTTTGCCTCTTCTACTGTTTTGGCATCCATTATTCTGTGAATATGACGGATCAAGCTCGCAGCACCATATCTCTGTGCCTGAGTACTGCAGCGCCTCTTATCAAGCTCCCAGTGACCTATTGCATCAGCCGGACACGCCAGCAAACACCGACCACATTTTGGACCGCGACAGAGCTGTTTATTCAGCATTCTGTCAGATTCCAAACTGATGTCTGTGAGAATCGCCTGAAGATACACTCTGGGTACCGAAATCTGGAGTGAGCAGATTGAGATTCAGACCCAGAGTTCCAATGCCTGCCTCAACTGCCAGATGTCTAAGTGAAAGAGGGCCGTAGGTGGCTTTTTTCAGTTTTGGATCGGTATAATTCTGTGCTGCAGGAAATGCAAGGAAACCTGACTCTTCGATAAAGTAACTCAGTTCCAGAGCAATTCTGTCGAGGCTGTTCATGACAAGCTGGGCAGTATAGAGCTTAGTACTCAGATCCTGAGAACGAAAGAATCCAGCGGGGATTCTTCTTGCGATTACAATTATGGACTGGCACTCGCTCCATATTCGCTCTGGAGTCTGGGGCCATCTTGGATCTGGAGGATGAAGATTTAATCTTGCAGTATCAGTCACTCCAACCAGATCCGCTCCCAGCTCACGTGCTTTTGCCTTTACTGCCTGAGCATCCATATCTCTCACCTTTCCCTTATATCAGAATCAAAAAGATATTTCAGGCGTCAGTTTACATTAAAAAACATTACAGATTCAGTATTTAACGATTTTTTACGACGAAAGGTGAAAGGCTGTTCATGTGGTCAAGGTTCTCTCTGATTTCGATAAAAGGAATCTTGAGATTGTGAATAATGTGGCAGTCTACCCCATGACTCATTTGTGAGAGAAGAAAAGAGGGCTTTTGTCGGGTGATGCCAGTGTTATCAGAAAGTGGCAGATAGACTGTGTGGTGATCAAGTTTCTGATCAAATGACGCTGTAAAGTACCATTTCGATGAGGATGAGGGGGCAAGAATCATCAGACTCCACATAGCTAAGCAGGAGGTTCTGGCATTATGAAACTTCCAAGAGATTCGGATGAAGAGGAAATTGCAAAACAGACCGGAAACCACATGAGGTTAAAAACACACGTGAATGGGAATGGGCCCGGAGGGATTTGAACCCTCGACCGCCCGGTTATGAGCCGGGCGCTCTGACCTGGCTAAGCTA
>WAMS01000110.1 GCA_015522195.1 Geoglobus sp.
CTCTTTTGAGGATATTTAATGGTTGCCATTTTTATCAGCTGGCAGGGTTAAATATTTACTCAGAGTCCTGACACTGTTAAAACATGAAGGCAGTCCTGCTATGTTCAGGACTTGCCAGAAGAATGAACGGTAAGGTTAAACCCCTCATCAGAGTAGGTGGAAGAGAAATTCTCTACAGATCAATGAAGCTCCTTGAAAGGCACGGGATTCAGGAGTTCACGGTCGTTGTGAATGAGACAAACAGGGAGGAAATTGAAAGTTTCCTTAGAAAAAATGGCTTCAATTTTGACGTTGTTATCAACGACGCTCCGGAACGGGGGAACGGGTACTCGCTCTTTCTGGCCAAAGACAGGGTTTCTGGCAGGTTTATACTTGCAATGGGCGATCACATCTTTGGGGATGGATTTGTTGAGAAAGCCGTAAAGGGCGTGGGGGTGGTGTGTGACAGGAATCCCAGATTCATAGATCCGGATGAGGCGACGAAGGTCAGGGTGGAAGAAGGGAGGGTTGCAGAAATCGGTAAAAAGCTTGAACACTATGACTGCTTTGATACAGGATTTTTTGTACTTGATTCCTCAGTTTTCGAGATTGCAGAGAGGCTCGCAAAAGAGAGGGAAGTCGTGGAGCTGTCAGACGTGATCAGGGATGCAAAACCTCCTGTGACCTTTGTAGATGGCGAGCTCTGGATGGATGTTGACACGCCGGAAGATGTTAGAAAGGCTGAAAAAGCACTTTTCAGAGAATCGGGGAAAGGAATGGGAGACGGTTTCATTTCGAGGCACGTTAACAGGAAGGTATCAACAAGGATTTCAAGAATTCTGGCGGACAGAATAAGCCCCAATCATGCCACTGTCATATCATTCGCTGCCGGAATCATCTCTTCACTTCTCATATTCGTCAGCATTCCTCTTGCAGGTGTTATGTATCAGATAAGCTCGATTCTCGATGGAATTGATGGAGAAATCGCGAGGGTTACGATGAGATCGTCCCGAATTGGAGGTGTTGTTGACTCAGTTCTTGACAGAATTGTGGACTTTCTGTTTCTATCAACTCTCGCAGTTGCGACTCTTTCAGCAGGTGTGGAGTTCTTTATTGCGTTTCTGGCAGTATTTGGCTCTTTCATGGTTAGTTACATCTCTGAAAGATACAGAGGGGAATTCAGCGAGGGATTCTATCGGAGATTTTCGGTACTGGTTCCGGGAAAGAGAGATGAGAGGATCTTCATAACCATGATTTTCAGTCTTCTGTATCCGGCTGTTGATACACTTCACCTCTTCATTTTCATCGCTGTTCTAACAAACCTCAGGGTGGCTGAGATGCTTTTAAGGCTGGTGAAGTCATGTTCTTATATCTCCTATCAATACACCACCTGAGCTTGCCCTCACAATCTCGTCGGGAGAGATCTCAATGAGATGGTACTCATCCCCTCCTCCACCATAGACCGGATCGCTTCTGAAGACCTCCGGATCAATGAGTGTAAGGCAACCATGTCCAACAGGTGGAACACCTCCTGCCTGAAATCCCGTCAGCCTTTCAACCTCCTCCCTCTCTGCCACTCTCACCCTTTCTTTAAGTATCTTCTCAACCTTCGAAGCATTCACCCTTGATGTTCCATTTACCACTGCCACGATCGCTCTGCCACTCTCAGAAACGAGAACCATCGACTTTATTATCTTCTCTCTCCCGCAGTTCATTTCTCTCGCCGCCTCTCCAACGGTTGACACCTTTCCGGTTCGTATCAGCCTCGCGTTTATTTCCCTATCTCTGATAAACTTCTGAAGCCATTCCGGGTCTTTCATCAGGCACATTTTGATGTCCAAAGTTAAAAATTTCTCTGTCACATTTCTTTCTGTTTCGATTAACACCTGCTGTGCATCCTGTAGAATTTCGCAATACCGCATCAGGAGAGATGCTGCAGAGTAGTTCACTTCTCTCACGGATAAGGGCATACATGCCTCTGGCGTAAAACACAGAGGTTTGGAATGATCGCAGCGAGCACAGGTAAAATTATTTAACAGACCAAAACCATTCATGATGAATGGTCAGAAGTCTTTCAGAGCTTAAAGGGTATCAGATTGTTGGGAGGCATTCTGCTGTAAAAACATGCCTCTGGCTGAAAAAGTCGCTTAAGGATGAGGGTTACTGCTACAAGCAGAAATTTTATGGTATAGCAAGTCATCGATGCCTTCAGATGTCTCCTGCCCTGATATGCAATTTATCCTGCATTCACTGCTGGAGACCGCTTGACCTCATGCCACCGTTTATGGAATGGGATGATCCCGAGTTCATTTTTGAGGAAAGTGTGAAAGCCCAGCATCGCCTGTTAAGCGGATTTCATGGAACAGAAGGTGTTAACAGGAGAAAGCTTGAAGAGGCCTACAGACCAAATCAGGTTGCAATAAGTCTGATCGGTGAACCAACCCTCTATCCGGAAATTGATGAACTTGTGGACATATACAGAAAAAGGGGTTTTTCAACCTTTCTGGTTACAAACGGAACAAATCCAGATGCCGTTGAGAATGTTGAGCCCCAACAGCTTTATCTCAGCATAACGGCATGGAATGCTGAATCCCACAGAAAACTTCAGAGCAGAGATCAGTGGGAGAGAATAGAAAGAACTATGGATATCATGGCAGAGAAGAATTCCAGAACCGTGATAAGACTGACCCTGATGAGAGGTATAAACCTGGAGCCTGAAAGATTCGTCAGAATTGTTGACAGGGTTCAGCCCGACTTCATAGAAGCTAAGGCGTACATGCATCTCGGCCATTCAAGATTGAGGCTTGAAAGGGATACAATGCCATCTCACAGCCAGGTGAGGGTTTTTTCTGAAAATCTTGCAAAACTCACAGGTTACAGAATCAGGAGTGAAAGTGAGATAAGCAGGGTGGTTCTGCTTGAGAGATGAGTTTCTGAAAAGAATCAGAAATGAGCTGGAGGAAAAGGAAAAGGCAAGGGAAGAACTTATAGTTAAATCAAGGGAACTCAGGCTCAACAGCTCAAAAGCAATTGCAAACATTCATTCCGGAAATCCGGAAAAATCTTCAGAACACCTTGATAAAGCCGGAAAAATTCTGGAGGAAGTTTTGGAGTTATGGAACCACCATCCTGAACTGTTCTATCTTGCCCATGACTCTGTCCAGGAGTATGTCGAAGCATATGTTTTCACACATGCGATTGAGAGTCTCAGGCTTCCCGAATACCTGCCTGTCGCAATTCCACAGTGCGTACTTCCGGGACTTGCTGACTGTGTTGGAGAACTGAGACGGTATGCACTTACCATGATGGTAAGGGGTGAGAGCCTGGAGAAGGTGGAGAGAGTGGTAGGACTGATGGAGAAAATATACTTCATTCTGGTTGAGTTTGATTTTCACGACAGACTCACAGGAAATCTCAGACCAAAACTGGATACAGCAAGAAACCTTATCGAGAAAACAAAATCTGATCTCATATCTGCGAAGGTCATGGAGGGAATTAAAAGCAGCATCAAACCATCTGCAAAAAATGACCTCAGTCCCAATCCTGACTGACAAGCTGGTGTGGAAATGAGAACTTGTGAATCTTGTAGACAATTGACAGATCAAGAGTATCAAGTTCTTTTCCGTTCTTTTCTGCAAATTCATGAAGCCATCTGGTAACCTCTCTGAAACTCCTGAATGCACCAAGGACCTTCCATCTTCTGTTTCCATCGACAAGAAGTATCAATATCACATTCGGGGATTTTTTGAGGAACTCATAGGTTTTTATCCAGTCTTTAAAGTTCTCATTTTTACTGCTGAACTCAATAAAAGCAAAAATGAAGTAGTTCTCGTTGGGAATTACAACCTCTCTCATAACTCCATTTGATTTCATCTCCCTGAGGATATCTGCTATTCTCGAATGGCTTATTTTTATTCCATATTCGGATAACATCCTTTTGCTGAGTTCCTTGAGGGTTATGGACGGATTTTTGATTTTTTCCTTAATTAAAAGTGTTCTCGTTTTATCCAGTCTCATTATTGGACTTCCAAGATCACTTTCATCCAAGGGTATCACCAGCTTGGCGCTGTAGCTCAGAATACAGTATACACAATTTCCGGACTCAAATATATATGTTATTCAATGGTGAGGGTTAAAAGTGTGATTTCCAGAAAAATGGTTATGAGGTCTTGGATATTCTGGCTGGAACTGATTTCAGGAGAGGACATCCGGAAATTGGATCTGCAGGTCTGCTTGGCGTCAGAGCATTGACGTTAGCCTCTTTCCATCCATGGGGGATGTTTATCACATCCGGCACAATCCCGTCTGTGACCTTTGCTCTTATTCTTATGCTGCCGTATTTGGTTGAAACACTGATGTACTCACCATCCTCTATACCGTATTTTCTGGCAGTTTCCGGATTTATTTCAGCATACGGCTCAGGTAAAATTTTTCTCATTTTTTCAACATTTCTCAGCTGTGAGTGAGTGAAATAGACATTTCTTGCACCGGTGGTTAGTATCACAGGATATTCTCTGGATTCTTCTTCACCGTAAATCTCCTGAACGGGGTCCTTGGGGACGGGAAGAGGGTCGTATCCCATCTCAGCCAGGGTATCCGAGTAAAGCTCAATCCTGCCGCTTGGGGTTCTGAAACCCCTCTGCATGTACTCTCCATACCTCACCTCACCTGTCCAAACACCGGATGGGTTTTTTTCAGTCAGATCCTCCACACTATAGCCTGTTGGCTCGAGAACCCAGTTCACAACATCTTCAACACTTTTCCACGGGAATTGTTCGTGGTATCCCATTTTTCTGGCAACCTCAAGCCAGAAATCCACATCGCTCTTCGCCTGACCTATCGGCTCAATAGCCTTCTTTCTGAGCATCATGTAGGGAATTCCAAAGATCACGCTGTAATAATCAACGAGCTCAAGCCTCTCAAGAAATGTGGTGGCTGGAAGGAAGAGATCAGCGTGCTTCGCAGTTTCTGTCATGAACATATCCATGACTACCAGAAAATCAACCTTTTTCAGCATTTCAGCTGTTCTGCCCGATTCAGGCCATGTCAGAAGGGGATTGGAACCAGCAATAAACAGGGTTTTTATCTGGTAGGGGTCACCTTTCAGGATCGCGTCGTAGAGGTACATTCCCTGTCCTTCACCAAGGTGGGTCTGCCATATCTGGTAGAAAAAAGGATGCTTCTCTATTCCGAGTGGAATATCGGGAAGGAGCTCATGCAATCTGAGGTTTCGTGTGTGTACCCTTGATGCTCTCACAAATCCACCCTTTACATCCACATTGCCTGTAAGGGCATGAATGATTGCTATGCTTCTTGCATTCTGTATTCCAGTTGGAACCTGGTCGAGAGCATTGACACCCTGAACTATGCATGCAGGCTTTGTTTTTGTAAACTCTCTCGCAATCTCTGCTATTGTATCTTCATGAATCCATGTTTTTTCTGCTATTTCGGCAAGAGAGTATTGAGACACAAATTCTTCAAGCCTGTCAAACCCATGACAGAATTTTGTAACAAACTCTCTGTCGTACAGCTCTTCCTCAACAATTACCTTCATCATGCCAACAGCAAGATAGGTATCACTTCCTGGTTTTACCGGTGCATGGATGTCTGCCATCTCGGCAACTCTCGTTTTTCTCGGATCGATTACAATAAGTGTTGCCCCTCTTTTTCTGGCCCTCTCAATCATCCACGCCAGTGGAGGTTTTGAGGCATGGGGATTGTGGGCCCATACAACTATGCAGTTTGAGTTCTCAGGATCTGCAACCGGAAATTTTCCCAGAGTGAGGATGTAGCCAATTATCTCATGTCTGTAACACATGCTCTCTGGGGAGAAGCAGTTCGGACTTCCAAAAACATCCATGAACCTCCTGATGAACCCGACAGTTGATGATCCACCAAGCAGAATGGGCATTCCGATAATCGTTGCAAATGATCTGGGATCAATTTCCCTTATTTCTCTGAGGTTCTCAACAAAAAGATCGGTGGCATCATCCCAATCAATTTTTTTCCATCTGTCTCCCTCTCTTACCATGGGATGGGTTATTCTGTCCCTTGAATATACATAATCCGGAGAAATGCTCCCCTTCGGGCAGAGCCTGCCTCTGTTGAGAGGGTGCTCCTTCATACCGCTAACCCTTTCAATTTTTCCGTTTTTGATGTGGACGTTCATTCCACAGCTCCATGCACACAGCTCGCATGCAGTTTTGACAATTTCCATAAAAGGTCTTAGTTCAAAGGGATATAATATTTTTTAAAACCTGAAGGTTAAAGAATCTTCTTCATTACAGAATGAAAGCAATACCTGCATATCCAACTACAAAGCTTTTGTCTGCAACATCACCGCTTGTGGAATAGTGAACAAGCTCTGCCCTTGCTTCAAAGTGATTTGCGATATGCATCGCAACAGCTATCGGCCCGTATCCACATACACTTGCCTGCATTTCATAAACCGTTCTGTAAAATCTCCTGACATCCATGCTTTCTATGGCTCCGATGATGGCCTCGTCTCGTTTTCTGCATTCCTCGTCAGGGAGGTAGTGATGCATGTCACTGGATGCAACAACTCCAAAACTCTTTCCGGTTTCTTCATGAGCTCTTATCACCTCATCGGCCACCTCTCTTGCACTTTCCTCATCCTGCATTCCCATGCATATCGCCACAATTCTGAAATCATCATGCAGATACTGGAGAAACGGGATCTGAACCTCGAGGCTGTGTTCCTCTGCAAAAGCCACCTCATCAGCTGTAACTGCCTCTTTTGGCATGGCATCAATGAAATCATTGTCGGATCTCACAGATCCTATTGGTGTGAGCCACTCCTCCATTGAAACAGCCAGTGGCATGCCGTAGCCTGTGTGATTGGGGCCCAGAACTACGTAGGTTTCTGCATCCTTCAGTATGGAATGAACCCTTCCGGCAGTTCTACCTGAGTATATGTAGCCTGCATGGGGAGAGACTATTGCAACCACATCATCGTTCTTCACACCCATTTCTGTAAATTCAGAGAGCATTGCAAGCAGTGATTCAGGATTCGATGGATAGAATGAGCCGGCGTACTTCGGGTATCTCATAATCT
The DNA here is from genome assembly GCA_015522195.1 of Geoglobus sp. Lineage (GTDB taxonomy): Archaea > Halobacteriota > Archaeoglobi > Archaeoglobales > Archaeoglobaceae > Geoglobus. Next base: position 7,055 of record WAMS01000110.1, read on the forward strand.
TAAATACCTCTTTTTCTAAATAAACATTTGCCATGAAGCTCGGAGTTGTTGTGAATCCGAAAGCGGGAAAGGGTCCGAATATGAAACTGATACGCCTGACTGTTGAAAGGCTCAAACCAGATGAAATAATCACAGGTCAGGATGATCTTGGAGAAAATTATTTTCAAAATCCTCATGTGGTGGAAATAGAAAGAACCTACGACAGAAACGATACTCTGAGGCTTGTAAAAGCTCTTGACAGGAAAGCAGATGTTATAGCGGTTTTCGGAGGAGATGGTACTGCAAGTGATGCAGCATCTGCACTTCCAGAAAAACCCCTTCTCTGCATACCGACAGGTACAACAAACGTCAGTCCGATAATGTGCAGGGGGAATTTGAGAAGTTTGAGTGTTGTTGAGGTTGATGCTCTCTTTCTGAGGGATTATGGGAGAATAGCTTTCAATGATGTTGTTGCGGGACCAACTGTTCTGGGAACTGTTGATGGAAAAATCATGGAGCTTGATGCACTTGCCTTCATGGAAGGTGAAATTAAAAAGGGAAACCCGGGCAAGTTCTACGGAAAGGTTGTTGAAGGAGGCCGCATTCTGGAGGGAATTTATGGAAACATTTTCGTTTCGATTCTCGACAGCAGGTATCTCGGCAAGGGAATCTCTGGAGGAGCATCAATTTCGGCATTTGCTGGCTTTAACTGCCTTGTAGCATGCCTTAGTCACACGGTGGTGCTTGGGAGCATAACCAAAGACTCACTGCGAAACCTTGAGCCTCTTAGAACAGAAACTCTGAGCTTCGATGACCGCATAACTCTTTATGCAGATACTGTCATTTCCGCCGATGGAAATCCCTTTACATACAGGGAAGAGGTTGAAATTGAGTTTGTGAAAAAGGCAGTGAAGGTTCTGAAGGATCTGTGATTTTTCGATAATTTTTTATAATTGTAATTTAAATTTTATTATCTTTTCAGAGGTGATGCCTTTGTTTCAGGATGACAGTACTAAGCTGAGGGAAGTTGCCAGGTTCATGCTCGATTCTCTGCCATTTTATGCCATGGTTGTGGATGAGGATCACAGAATTGTCTTAGCAAATAAAAGGGTTTTGGAAGAGCTTGGAAGAAGTCCGGAAGAGATAGAGGGAACGTACTGTCCCAGAACGGTTCATGGTACTGACGAACCCTATCCTTACTGTCCGCTTGAAGAATCCGTTGCGAGGGGTGGAGTTTATGCTGAACGGGAGTTCTTTGATGAGGATACAGGAAGATGGTATGTTTCGGTGATCTATCCCATAGGAATCGCAGGTGAAGGGGGCAAAAAACTCTTCCTGCATTTCACAATCGATATAACTGACAGAAAGGTTGCCGAAAAACTAAAGACTGAAAAAAAGATTGAGAAGGATAAATACAGGGCTGTTTTCGAAAACACAGTAAGCCCAATGGCGATAATGGATAGATCGGGTAGTATAATCGAGGCCAACCCCTCATTTGTGGAGCTGGTTGGTTTCAATCCTCAGGGAGAGGAATTTGACAGGATTTTCCACCTGGATCTGGATTTTAAAAATCAGTTGCTCAGTAAAATTAACGGGAGCGGTGAGGGAGCATCATTTGAATGGTACGCTGAAAACAGAACGCTGATTTTTGACATCATTCCAGCGAGGATAGGAAGTGAAACACATTTCATCCTTGTGGGGAAGGATTTGACTGACATTCTGAGGAGAGAGAAGCTTCTTCAGATGATGCTCAGTGTTGAAAGAGAGCTTGATGCATTTTCTGACCTTAAGGCCCTTCTTGAAAATATTGTCAGGAGAGTGGTGTCTGTGAAGAATTACAGAGGCGTCAGAATCGATCTCGAGGATGATGACCATCTCACTGTTGTTGAGGGAGAGCTGAAGGAATATCTTGGTGAAAGGTGCCCCAGTATGATTGAATCGCTTCAGAGAAAAATCGACAGGAAATATGATCTTAACAGCTGCACCCATCAATGCAGGATCAAAGAAGAAATGCCTGCTGACACCATGCTTTACATGGCGGTTTTCCCAATTGAAACACAGCATAAAAGAGGAACCCTGACATTTTTCTCGTCACAGCCGTTTGATCAGGAGGAGTATACAATTCTGAGAACAATGGTGTCGGATATTGTTCTCGCAATAAAAAATCTTGAGTTTGATATGGTCAGAAAGAACACCTACAGAAAGGTTGAGGAAAGCATGGAAAAAATAGCCATTCTTATTGACAGAATAAGGAATCCGCTGACAGTGATATGTGCTCTTGCTGAATCGGTTCCAGATGAGGAGACTGGAAAAAAGATACTTTATCAGGTGGAGAGGATAAACAGTATAATCAGAAATCTTGACGAAGAATGGAAAAAATCGGATGAGCTGAGAAGGGGATTGAGATTGCTTCTGAAGTGACTTTTTTGTGCTGCTGTAAAGTGGAAAGTTTTAAATATCATAATGATAATCACTTTGATGAATATGAAAAAGGCTCTTATTGCTGATGATGACGAGGCTGTGAGGGAGGTCATCGGGGCCATGATTTCTGAGTACTTCACCATTGTTTATGCTTCCAATGGAAGGGAGGCTGTTGAGATGTACAGAATGCTTAAACCTGATCTTGTCCTGATGGACATTCTCATGCCTGAAGCCGATGGAATCCAGGCAACAAGGGAAATAAAGAGAATTGATCCGAATGCAAAGATAATTGCAGTCACTGCCTACGCATCATCAAAAGGAGAGGAAGTGATTTCAGCAGGAGCTCTTGATGTTATTGAAAAGCCAATTTCAAAATCAAAATTGATAGAGAAAATTAAAAAATACGTTTCATTCTGAACATCAGGTCTTGGAGGCTACCTTGGCAGAGTATCCGAATTTTTCGATTGCCTTTATGTATTTTTCCGGATCACCCTCGATCTCGATCTCAGCAGAACTGAGATCTATGGAAAGCACCTTTGCCCCCTCTCTCATCAGAACATTGTTTACTGTGTTCAGACATCCCTGACATGTCAGACCTGAAAGCTCAAGCTTAACCCTCATATCACCACCGGTTACCTGTCTGACGTCGATTAATAAATAACCTTTTTTTAACACACTGTCAATTAAGTTTTTATTGTGTTTAACATAATATCCCTCAATGAACCTGGATGAGTATGATCTCAAGATTATTGATCTGCTCGCAAGAGATTCGAGAATGAGTTACAGTCAGATAGGGAGAATTCTTGGTCTCACAAGACAGACTGTAAAGTCAAGGATATCAAGGCTTGAGGAGGAGGGAATAATTGAAAGATACACTGTAAAGGTTTCTCTTAAATCAAACAGGCCTGTTTTCTTTCTGAAATTGAGGTCAGATGGGAAGCCAGAGGGATTCAGCGAGATTTACAGGATAGGGAAAGACAGGTACTTGGTCAAACTGGAATCTGAAGGTGATCAGGACATTGTCAGGATAGCCACGATGTACGATATCGAAGAGATAATTCCTGTGGTTGAACACTTTGAATCAGAAACGCCCGGGATTCCAAAAATAAACTTCAGATGCGATTACTGCGGTAAAGAGGCCTTTGATAAACCTCACACCTACAGACTCCACAACAAACTGTATGTTTTCTGCTGCCCGACCTGTCTGGAGCTCTTCAGGGAGGCGAATTACCATGGTTAATATTTTTATAACTTGAGGATTAATGAAAGAGCATGTTTTATGAGATTGAGGAAATACGAAGACGGAGAAAAAAACTTGGAATAACTCAGAAAAAGCTTGCAGAGCTTGTTGGAGTCAGCCAGCCTTTAATAGCAAGAATTGAAAGCGGTGATCTTGATCCAAAACTTTCCCTTGTGAGAAGAATTTTTGAGGTGCTCGGAGAGCTTGAAGGCAGGGGGATAAATGCCAGAATGATAATGACCTCTCCGGTAATATCGGTCTCTCCCCATGATAAAATACTCAATACAGTAGATATAATGCGAGAAAACGGTTTCTCTCAGGTTCCTGTTATAATGGAGGGAACAAATCTCGGATGTGTTACTGAAAGCTCCATCCTGAGGGTCATGATGACAAGAGGTATTGATGGGGCTGAGGAGGTGAGGGTGAAGGATATAATGGACGAACCTCTGCCAGAGATCTCCCCCAATGAGACTCTTGAGAACATTTCAAAAATGCTTATAAATAATCCCGCTCTGCTTGTGGTTGATAGCGGTAAAATAGTAGGTATAGTGACGAAACATGACGTGATGAGAGCAATGAGGGAGAGGCGATGAATCTCGCCAAGATATTCTGGCATGGAATGGCAGAGGAGGAAAAAATAGAGTACATGAGTAAATTCAGTGTTGCGGTGATAGGCAGCAGAATGCTGATGGAACTGCTGTGGAGAGGTGGAGTTGGCTGTGTCAGGTACATTGGAGATTTTGTAACCCCAAATGATTCAAGGATTGACTGCACCATACACCCACTTGAGGCAAACGACTATGATGTGGTCCATCCGATGAGCAGCGATTCGTGTGTTATAAGCTATCCCTACCCTGATGACTACAGGGAACTCAAAAGGCAGCTGAAGGGAATAGATGTTATTGTTGCTCACAAACACATTTACATTGCTGCAAGAATCGCTGAAGAGCTGGGCTCCCCTTTCATACCGAACATAATAACCACATTTCTGCCTGATGGTGTGAAATTCTGGGAGGTCAGAATGCCTGAGATTAAATTTGATCCTGTATCCTACGCATTGACATGCTCAATTCAGGCTGGGGAGATTCTGAGAATCTTTACAGGGTACCATCTCCCAACAATAGCACCTGAAGCTTATATTGTTGATACCAGAAGCCAGCATTATCTGAGGAAAATAACTCTGAAGGTGAAATGATGGGTGTAAGGGTAAATGCTCCATCAAGAATTCACATAACGCTTATTGACCTCAATGGAGACCTCGGGAGAATTGATGGTGGTGTTGGGTTTGCCCTTGAACTGCCCTACATCGAGATAATTGCAGATGAAAGCGATGAAATCTCAATAACCGGAGATTTTGAAAACAGGGAGAGATTTGTTGATACAGCTGAAAAATTCAGGGAAAAATTTGGAAGGGGGATTGAAGTTGAGGTGAGGGAGAGCTTTCCAACCCATGTTGGACTTGGAAGTGGAACCCAGATAAGCCTTGCAGTTGGTAAAGCCTACGCTACACTCTATGAAATTGAAATGTCTGTCAGAGAGATAGCAGAGTTCACAGGCAGAGGAGGAACGTCAGGCATCGGCGTAGCGGTTTTTGAATATGGAGGATTTGTTGTGGATGGAGGCCACTCAAAAAAACTCAAAACAGGATTTCTACCCTCATCTTTCAGCAGAGCCCCACCCCCTCCTGTGATTGCAAGATATGATTTTCCCGGCTGGGATGTGCATTTATTCATTCCGGAAAAAAAGGGATTTGCAGGAATTAAGGAGAAAAATCTTTTTGAAAAAAACACCCCTGTCAGTATTGAAGAAGTAAGAGAGCTTGCACATACAATTCTGATGAAGCTCATGCCCTCTGTTGTTGAGGAAGATCTGGATGAATTTTCAAAGGCGGTCTACAGAATACAGAATCTCGGGTTCAAGAGGGCCGAGGTCAGCCAGTATGGAAGCACTGCTTGGGGATTCATTGAAATGCTGAAGGATTATGGAGCTGTTGGACTTTCTTCAACAGGCCCGACTCTGTATTTCATTGGGTCAGGAAAAGATGCGAGGCTGGGAATCAATTATCTGAGAGAGAATGGTGTGGACTTTCAGTACATAAAAACAAAAGCCAGGAACAGGGGTGCTGAAGTTGGAGTATAGGCTCTGGTTCGGCAAGTTTGTAAATGATAGATTTGAGAAGGCAGACGATTTGAGAAAATCCTTTTCTGAATCCTGTAATTCAGCTCCGCTTCCGTTTTCAGTATCTGATATCGGAAAGGAAATTTTTGGAGATGATTATTACAGAATTCTCAGAAGAGTGGCAATAGAGGTCGCTGAAGAACATGTCGAGAGGGAGCTGAAAAGAGAGGACAGATACGTCATTTCACTTGTTAGAACCCTTGATGAGATAGCAAACACAGCAAATCTTCTTGATGAAAGGCTGAGAGAACTTAAGGAGATAAAGAATAGCCAGCTGGTGGAGATGTTTGAAGAAAAGTTAATTGAACTGAAGAGCCTCAGAGGAGATATCGAGAAAGAGATAGAGGATGTCATGAGAAAAATTGCTCCCAATTTAAGCGAGATCGTTGGTGAAAAAATTGGTGCCCGACTGCTTGAAAAAGCCGGAAGTCTTGAGAAGCTTGCAAACTACCCTTCAAGTACGATTCAGGTAATTGGGGCGGAAAAATCTCTTTTCAAAGCTCTGTCGAGAATCAGAAAAGGAAAAAAGGCAAAGGTGCCAAAACATGGCGTGATATTTCAGCATCCGTTTATAAAAACTCTTCCAAAAAAGAAGAGGGGGAAGATGGCAAGATTCATGGCAAACAAGATAGCAATAGCTGCCAAGATTGATTACTTCAGAGGAGAGCTTGACGAATCCCTGAGTGAGGAGGTATGGAGGAGGTATGAACAGCTTTCAAGGAGTTGAGGTAATCAACAATGTGTTTAAGGTTGAGATGGAGGGAAAAACAAGGCTTTTTACAAGGTCAGCCTACCCTTCCCACTACGGAGAGAGAAAAATCGGAGACTACAGGGAATGGCTGCCATCCAGGAGCAAGCTTGCATCCATAATCCTGAAAGGTTATGTTCCGGGTATAAAGAGAGACACCCGGCTGCTATATCTGGGGGCGGCCACCGGAACAACCGCAAGTCATGTTTCGGACATTGTGGATGGAGGAGTGATATATGCCGTTGAATACTCTGCAAAGCCATTTCAGAAATTTTTGAGGCTTGCAATGGAAAGAAAAAACATAATTCCCATTTTTGCAGATGCTGGAAATCCTGAAAGATACAGCGGAATAGTTGAGAAGGTGGACTTCATCTACCAGGACATAGCACAAAGGAATCAGGTCGGAATTTTTGTCAGAAATTTTGAGTTTTTTGGGAAAAGCGGTGCGGAAGGAATTATTTGTGTGAAGGCAAAAAGCATTGACTCCACGGCAGATCCGGATGAAATCTACAGAAAGGTTATTGAATCCCTTGAGAGCAGATTTGAGATTATGGAGTGGAATGAGCTTGAGCCCTACCACAGGGATCACATATTCATTTCTGTTAGGTGGAAGGGATGAGACAGAGGTTTGTGCTTGACACAACAGCCATCACAGATACCGGCATGAGGGTTGCCGAGGGGTATGAGACCGTCTGCGAGTCTGCATCCCGCATACTCGACCTAATAGCTCAGGCGAGATTGAAGCTTGAGATTAGCTGTTATGTACCGTATCCTTCAGTTTATACTGAGCTTGTTAGTTTTTTTAAAAGATACGGCTGTGAGAGAGAAGTGTTTGTAAAGCTTGACACGTGGCTTGTAAAAAAAACGCCCAACAGGTATGAGGTAAAGATTCCTGCAGAGATCTTTCACGAATACATAAACACAATGAGGCAGAAGATCAGCAAGGCAAGAAAGATTGCCGAGGAATTCATGTGGGAGAGCTCTGCTGTAGGGCTGAAATCGGAAAAAAAAGATGAAATAAGGGATGAGGTTGGCATTCTGATTTCCAGGTTCAGGGATAAGTACAGAGAGATCATGAGACATGGCATTCTCGACTCTTCCCCAGATCTGGATGTTCTTCTGCTTGCCAAAGAGCTTGAGGCTGCTGTTGTTTCCAGTGATGAGGGCATAAGGAGATGGAGTGAGCAGATGGGTTTGAGATTTGTAGAGGCGAGCAAGTTTCCAAGAATGCTCAGGGAGTATCTGAGACTTGTGGAGGGAGAGAATGAAGATTGAAAGGCCGAGAGGAACGAGAGATTTTCTGCCTGAAGAGATGGAGAGAAGAAGAGCTGTGGAAAAAGTTATGAGGGAGATTGCAGAGAGTTTTGGATACAGGGAAATTTCAACTCCTACATTTGAGCATCTTGAGCTTTTCACACTGAAATCAGGACAGGATATTGTTGAGGAGATCTATGCATTCACGGACAAATCAGGCAGGAATTTGGCTCTGAGGCCTGAGCTCACGGCTCCCGTTATGAGGATGTTTGTTAATGAATGCTCTGTCATGCCCAGACCAATGAGATTCTACTACTTCTCCAACTGTTTCAGATATGAAAGGCCCCAGAAGGGCAGATACAGGGAATTCTGGCAGTTTGGTGTTGAACTGATAGGAAGTGACAAACCAGAGAGTGATGCCGAGGTTATCCTTCTTGCGTATCAGATAATGAAATCGCTGAACGTGAGATTTTCACTTCACATCGGACATGTGGGACTTCTGAGAGATGTTCTTTCAGATGTGACGGACAAGGACAGAGCAATGAGGCTTATTGACAAGAAGGACTGGAAAGGGCTTGAGATGATGCTGGAGGAAGAAGGATTTTCAGAGATATTTCATACTGTCAGGGAAATATCAGAAGCAGAAAGCCTGAATGAGGTCAGGAGCATATATCCGGATTTTGATTACTCTCATCTCGAGTCTGTATTTGGAATACTTGAGTCCCTTGACCTTGACTTTACTCCAGATTTTGGAATTGCAAGAGGCCTTGATTACTACACAGGAGTTGTGTTTGAGATGTATGCAGAAGGTCTCGGAGCCCAGAAGCAGGTGTGTGGTGGCGGGTCTTACAGACTTGCCAAGCTGTTTGGTGGTGATGACGTCCCATCAACCGGATTTGCAATCGGGTTTGACAGGGTTGTTGAGGTTTGCAGTATCGAAATTGAAAGAAAGCCTGTGGCAGTTGTGGTTGGATTTGGTGACAGTCTGAGAGCATTCAGGGTTGCTGAAATGCTAAGAAATCTCGGAATAACCGCTCTGGTTGATGTTATGGACAGGAGTGTCAGAAAACAGCTGAGTTTTGCAGATTCGATAAACGCGGATTTTGCTGTTTTTGCAGGTGAAGAGCTGGATAGAGGAAAAGTCAGAATCAAAAATCTCAGAACGCAGAAGCAGGAAGATGTTGATCTGGAAAGCATTGGAAGCTATTTTTCGGAAGAGATTACCTGAGCTGCAGTAATTCCAGAACTCTTTCAATTTCTGCAAAAGCCTTCAGTCCTTTGAAATATACTATCAGTATCCAGCATGTCAGGATGATTGCATAGTTTGGCAGGAGACCGTCATATCTGAATTTTGCAGCTCTGACTCTCCTCTTGAAAGGCCAGTAGAGCTGAACTCCCGATTTTGTGAGCATGTCCAGCAGTATGTGAGTGCCTATCCCTGCGAAGGCAGCAACTCCAAATTTCTCACTTACAGCCCAGGCCATGATTGAAACCCCTGTCAGAAACAGAAGGGAATGGGTAAATGTTCTGTGCTTTATTCCGGCAACAAGATCCAGATCGCTTATCAGACCGAATATCACTGCATAAAGAGCAAGCTCAAGGTCTGATGTTGGGAGATACATTACAGTAAATGCAGCCACTCCATGGGTTATTTTCATCACTACCATCACCTTAATTTAAATTACTGTGTAAAATAGTATTATATAAATTTTTATAGCTGTATGTAAACTGCGTCAATTATCCCGTCAAGCTTCTGCATCTCCTCAAGCACCTCCTCTGTTGGCGGGTCATCAACAAGCAGGAGCATGAGCTGGATTCCTCCAGGCTTGTTTCCGTATCTTCCGACTATCATCCCCGCTATGTTTATGTTATTTCTCCCAAAGAGCGTCCCGACTCTTCCAATCACTCCGGGCTTGTCCTCATGAAGCGAGATAATGTAATGTCCTTCCGGAACAAAATCGACCTTGTACTTGTCAATTCTGATTATCCTGTAGTCATCCTTTCCAAAGCTTGTTCCGGCCATGTATATTGAACCATCCCTTCCCTCAACACTCACCTCAAGCAGACTTTCATAGCTGTCTGCCCTTTCAATTTTGCTTTCCTCCACCTCAAGCCCCCTCTGACTGGCTATTGGGATTGCCGAAACGAGGTTTATGTTCTGTCCGAGAATGTACTCAAGAAGACCCTTGAGCAGAGCTCTTGAGAGGTAGGATGTATCTCTTCTGGCAAGTTTACCCCTGTATGTGATCTTAATTCTTCTGAATCCTCCTTCAAGCCTTGCAGCAGCGATTTTTCCCATTTTTTCTGCAAGTGTAAGATACGGCATCAGAAACTCGTACTCTTCCGGAACAAGAGATGGCAGGTTGACTGCATTTCTGACAGGATATCCAAGATGAAGGTTTATTATATCTTCTGCAATCAGCAATCCAACGTTGGTCTGGGCTTCTCTCGTTGATGCTCCAATATGTGGGGTGGTTACAACATTTTCAAATTTGAAAAGCTCCGAATCCGGATCAGGAGGTTCAACTGCATAGACATCAAGTCCGACAGCAGAAACCTTACCATTTTTGAGGGCATTTATGAGGGCCTCCTCGTTAATTATCCCACCTCTTGCACAGTTTAGGATTATAACACCCTGTCTCATCATTTCAAATTCCTCTTCATCAATCAGGTTTTCGGTCTCTCTTGTTTTTGGAACGTGCACAGTTATTATGTCAGAATTTCTGATCAGCTCATCAAAGGAGACAAGTCTGACACCAATCTCTTTTGCTTTCTCCTCGCTTATGTATGGATCGTAGGCGATAACATTCATTTCAAATGCCTTGGCTCTCTTTGCAACCTCATAACCGATCCTTCCAAGGCCTATCACACCTATGGTCTTGCCCCTCAATTCGATGCCAACGAACTTTTTCCTCTCCCATTTTCCCTCTTTCACACTTCTGTCTGCTTGTGGGATCTTTCTTGCAACAGAAAGAAGGAGACCGAGTGTAAGCTCGGCTGTTGAGACAGTATTTCCTCCGGGAGCGTTCACAACAATGATCCCGTTTTGGGTTGCCGTCTCAACATCTATGTTGTCAACACCCACACCGGCCCTTCCTATTATTCTGAGTCTTTTACCTTTCTCGATAACCCTTCTTGAAACTCTTGGTGAGCTTCTCACAATAAGAGCATCATAGTCGGCAATTATGCTTTCAAGTTCTCTCTCGCCTATTCCTGTTTTAACATCAACCTCAATTCCTGCTTCTTTCATCTTTTCAATTGCCTCCACTGCAATACTGCTTGCAACAAGGACTTTCATCGGATTCTGCTGAATGGGGCTTCATATAAATTTTATTGGTTCCTTGGTGGTGGAAATTTAGCGGAAGTTAATAAATCAATTTTCAGGGATTCCACTGATCTCTCCCGTTCTTATTCTGACTGACTTCTCAATAGAAATGACAAATATCCTTCCATCTCCGTATTTGCCTGTTCTGGCATTCTGACATATTATATCAATCACTTCATTAACATGCTCTTCATCAACAACAATTTCCAGCTTTATTTTTGGAAGAAGATCAACCTCCACTGTTGTGCCCCTGTACTGAAGCTTTATCCCTTTTTGCTCTCCTCTTCCCTTGACTTCAGTGACGGTCATTCCGAGGTATCCTTTTTCTGCAAGAGCGTCTTCAACAGCTTCAAATTTTTCAGGTCGTATTATGGCAATGACCATTTTCATGCGTAACCCACCTCTCCATGCTGTGATATATCAAGTCCAACGTACTCCTCGTCTGTTGTCACTCTCATCGGCATTAAGACGTCTGTAATTTTGCCAACGGCAAATGTTACAGCAAAGGCATACGCGGCTGTTGTGAGAACTGCAACTATCTGTGAAGCGAGGAGTCCGGAATTTCCATACAGTAATCCTGCGTATCCTGAGATTGAGGGATTTGCAAATACTCCCAGAGCCAAGCTGCCAAACACACCGCCAACACCGTGTATCGCCCATGCATCAAGGCTTTCATCTATTCCCTTTCTAATTCTGAAGTCAAGGGCAGCAAAACAGAGAATTCCGGAAAATACACCGATGAACACTGCGCCGTAAACATCCACAAATCCTGCTGCGGGAGTTATAGATGCAAGGCCCGCTATGATCCCACTTGCAATTCCAAGGCTCCCGGGTTTCCCCTTTATCCAGCTTACAGCCATCCATGACAATCCAGCAAAACAGGAGGCCACAAATGTTACCACAATTGCATTCACAGCAATTTCATTTGCTTCCAGTGCACTGCCTCCGTTAAATCCAAACCATCCAAACCACAGCATTGCAAGTCCAATAAGGGTTAGAGGTATGCTGTGTGGCTCAATTGAGTGCTCTCCATATCCGTATCTTTTTCCAAGAAGGAAAGCCATTGCTAATGCTCCAAATCCTGAGCTAACATGAACAACCATCCCGCCAGCAAAATCAAGTGCTCCAATTTTTGCAAGGAATCCGTTGCCCCACAGCCAGTGTGCAAATGGAATGTAAACAAATGTGAGCCAGAGTACACCGAAAATAAAGAATGATGAAACCCTGACTCTTTCAGCCATTGCCGATGTGATTATCGCAAGGGTGACCCCTGCAAACATCATCTGGTAAAGCATGAACAGCATTTCCGGAATTGAATCCCTGGATGTGATTTCTACTCCTCTCAGAAATATTCTGTCGAAATTACCAATAAAACCTGAAACATCTCCTGAGAAGCTCAGTGAATATCCGTAAATCACCCATACTACCGTAGCGATAATTACCGATATTATGCTCAGAGTTATCATCGAAACAACGTTTTTCTTTCTCACCATTCCGGCATAGAAAAACCCGACTCCTGGAACCATGAGCATAACAAGTGCAGTTGCAGTAACCATCCATGCCACATCAGCGGAATTCATGGATGAACCGCAAGAAGATGAATATTTAAAAATTTTTAGTAATTTTTATGAATAGTTCATAAAAGTTAAAGTTACAAGAGATCAAAGTAAAAAATTGTTAATTTTATTAATTATTATGGATATTTTTGCTGGATGGTAAGCAACACGCATCATGACCATTTTTTTAAATGAATCCTGAAGCATTCTCAAGATTTTTTAGAGTGTTGCAGGATATTCAAAATTTTTTTAAACTGATGATGGAATTAAGAAATCCAATGAGAAATCCACAGAGAATCTCCATAGCACTTGATCAGGAAACTTTCAGAATTCTCAGTGAGCTGAAGGATTCTTACAGCAGTGTGAGTGAGCTTTTCAGAGAACTGCTTAAATTCCACAGCAAATTCAAGTTTCTTGAGGATGAGGATCCGTTAAAAATAAAGACGTACGTTGACATGCTTTCTCATGGAGAACACGTGATTCTTGACATCGATCACTGGCTTGCCTTTCTGAGATTCATATCCTCTCATCCAGAAAAAGAAAAATTCTGGGATATGCACAGAAAAATTTCCGAATCTCATGCAGAGGAATTCGAGGGAATGGAGGTGGAGGTAATCCTCAGGAGGCTTGAGGCATGCAATTTTTTCAGGATAAGCATCAAAGATGGTGAGTACACTCTTGTTTTCGGAAGTGATGAGGTGAAGGAATTTGTAAGAAAATTCTTGGAGGGTGTTTTTGAGGGAATGAAGATAAAGGCCGAAATAAAAGAGGAACTGGCAAAGCTCAGGGTAAAACCCCTGAGAGACTAACTTTTCTGCTCCGCTTCCTTCAACACCCTCCTCAGTATCTTCCCCACAGCCGATTTGGGCAGTTCATCAACAAACTCAATCTGTCTCGGCACCTTGTAGGCAGCCAGTCTCTCCCTGCAGAACTTCTCAATCTCACCTTCATCAACCCTCCCTCTGTATTCATCCCTGAGCACGATAAATGCCTTGACCGTCTCTCCCCTGTATTTGTCAGGAACACCCACAACAGCAGCCTCCATCACAGCAGGATGCTCGTACAGAACTTCCTCAACCTCCCTCGGATAGATGTTATAGCCACCGGCAATTATCACATCCTTCTTCCTGTCCA
>WAMS01000111.1 GCA_015522195.1 Geoglobus sp.
GTGCAAATACCATGCAAACATTCATCAGCTGTTCGTTTCACTTTCAGATAGCTTTCCCGTCCTGTAGCCTTCCAGGTCCATCAGCACATTCCTGTATCCAAGCTTTCTGAGCTCCTCCACAATCCTGTCGGCAACATCTGGACTGAACAGCCTTCCCCTCTCATCCCTGCCCACCTCGATCACCGCATTCTCGCCAAAATCCCTGACCCTCACCTGCCTCACTCCCGCTATCGCTATGACGAGGTTCTCAGCCACATCGATTCTCCTGAGCTTTTCCTTGTCAATCTCCATGCCAAACGGAATTCTTGATGAGAGGCACGCCATGGATGGCTTGTCGGCAAACTCGTAACCCATTTTTCTCGCGATCTCCCTTATCTCATCCTTTGTGATGCCGAACATTGCCCAGGGAGAATAGACGTTCTCGAACTCGGATATTGCCCTGAATCCGGGTCTGTGGCCGCGCAGCTCATCCGCGTTGGTGCCTTCAAACACGACCTGAATTCCCTCACTTCTTGCAAATTCCGTTATTTTCGAGAGGAGCATCCTCTTGCAGAAGTAGCACCTGTTGGGCGGGTTCTTCCTGAAGTTCTCATCCTCAAGCTCGTTCAGCTCAATGAATTCATGCCTCACCCCAATCATCTCAGCAAATTTCCTCGCATCCTCCAGATCTCGAGATGGGGTCGTGGGACTTGAGGCTGTTACCGCCACAACTCTCTCCCTGCCCAGAACCTCAGCGGTAAGGGCCAGCAGGGTGGAGCTGTCAACACCTCCGCTGAAGGCTATGGCAACACTTTCAAAGCTGGCTATGAAGTTCCTCAGTTTCTCAAGCCTGTCCATCGCTCATCCATTCACAGTAGATTTTTTAAGGTTTGGTGCGAAAGGCAGGACATGAAATCTTACGCTGATGCCGGAGTTGACATAAGAAGGGAAGAGAAGGCCGTAAAAAGTCTTCTCTCCGGATTGAAGTTCGTGAGAAGGGGCCCGGGACAGCCCATCCTGACAAACCACTACGCCAGCGTGATTGATGCGGGAGAGATTGGAATAGCGATAACAACAGACGGGGTTGGAACAAAGATAAAGGTTGCCGAGATCATGAACAGCTTTACCACAATAGGCATTGACTGCGTGGCGATGAACGTTAACGACCTCTACGCCATAAACGCCGAGCCAGTAGCCATGGTGGACTACATAGCCACAAACAGACCTGACGAGAGGATAATGGCCGAGATAGGAGAGGGACTGAACAGAGGCTGTGAAATAGCAAATATAACCCTCGTTGGTGGGGAGACTGCAACACTGGATATTGTGAACGGCTGGGATTTATCAGGGACTGTGATAGGTTTTGTGGACAAGAACAGAATGATTACCGGAGAAAATATAAAACACGGTGATTTCATATTTGCCATTCCCAGTTCAGGCATACACAGCAACGGACTGACTCTGGCAAGAAAACTGATCGAGGAGAATGGACTGAGCTATCATGATAGGTTTGGGAATCACACCATTGGCGAAGAACTGCTAATTCCGACCAGAATCTATTCAGAAGTGCCTGGAATTGCAGAGAGGCATGAAATTCACGGAATGGCCCACATCACAGGCGGAGGGCTGCTGAACCTGAAGAGGCTGAAAAGGGCGAGGTTCGTGATAGACAGTCCCCTAAAACCCCAGAAAATATTCACCTTCCTTCAGGAGCTCGGAAATATAAACCTTGATGAGATGTACAGAACGTTCAACATGGGAATGGGTTTCATGATAATATGTGATGAAAAAACTGCCGAAGAACTGAGAATTGAGATGGAAGGAGACGTGGTTGGCCATGTTGAGGAGGGAGAGGGAGTGTATCTGGAGGAAGTGAGAGTTGACATCTAAGACCAATCTTGTATTCATCACAGCACTTGCAGGTTACGTTCTCGGAAGATCTGTAGAGCTATCTGCGTACCAGCAGATCCTTTCATACCTGATTTCGGTTTTTGTCTTCACAACAATATTCCCCTCGATGCTTCTCTTCAGATTTGAAAGATTGAAAATTTCGAAAAAACCTCTGTTTGCATCTCTCTTTCTTAATTTTGTATTTTCACCTCTGTATGCATTTCTGGTATTCAGGATTGTACAGGATGAAACGATGTCACTCTCCCTTGCATCTCTCCTGCTGATGCCCGTTCCCAGCATGAATGCCATGTACGTTTTGATTTCAGGTGGGGCTCTTGAACTTTCAGTCTCGCTCATGACCTTGAACTTCCTTATGGGAATCGCTCTGTATCCGATCCTTCTGTCGCTTTTAACAGGTATTCACGGAATTGAGATAAACATATTCCAGATTGTGAGATCCCTTCTTGTGGTCATCGTTCTTCCGATAATTCTCGGACAGATGATTGGAAAGTTTGCAACGCCAAGCAGGGAGATAATTTCAAGGTTAACTGAAATCAGTCTAAATGCTCTGGTCTTCACAGTATTTTTTTCAAAGGCTGAGTTCGTCCATCCGTCGAGTTTTCTTGTCCAGTTCCCGTATTCAGCAGCATTCATTCTTGGTGCCATCATCCTGTCCGAGGTAATTTCATGGATTATGAGAATACCAAAGGCCGAGCATCTTTCCTATGTGTTTGTCAGTGCTGGAAAGAACAACTCAACAGTTATTGCCATTCTAACTCTCTCGCTCTCCCCGATATATGCAGTGTATGTCATGTTCCACCAGTTTATTCAGATATTTCTTCTGCTAATGTATGCAAGGATAAAGGCAGAAAAGATTATTTAATTAGGGCGTGCCATCATCAAAACATGAAAAGACTTGCTGTCAACAGATATAAATGTGGTTACTGCGGAGCATGCATTGCAGTCTGCAAATTCAACGCCAATGAGCTTGTTGAAACCTATCTTGAGATATACCATGATAAATGCACACTGTGCATGGCATGCGTGAAAACCTGCCCCATGAATGCCTTAGAGGTGGTTGAATGACGGACTGTGACGTTATCGTTGTTGGTGCGGGCCCCGGAGGAAGTTTGGCAGCGAAAACTGCAGCTGAAAAAGGGCTTGATGTTCTTCTCATTGAGAAAAGGCAGGAGATTGGTGTACCGGTAAGATGTGCCGAGGGAGTTGGAAGGGAAGAATTTGAGGAATTTGTAATGCCGGTTGAAAAGTGGATAGCAAGTGAAATTGAGAGTGCTGAACTCTATTCTCCGTCAGGTTACAGGGTTAAGCTTTCAGCAGACCAGGCCGGTAATGAGGTCGGATACGTGCTTGAAAGAAAAATATTTGACAGATACCTTGCCATGCTTGCAGGAAAGGCCGGTGCTGAGGTTCTCACAAAAACCTCAGCGGTTTGGATGAAACGGGAAAATGGGAATGTCAAACTCGGAATAAGGTGTATGGGGGAATTTCAGGAAATAACTGCCAAAATCGTTATTGGGGCAGACGGTGTTGAGAGCAGGGTGGCAAAGTGGGCCGGGATAGACAGCACCCTCAAATTAAATGAGATCGAGAGCTGTGTTCAGTATCTGATGACAGACATTGACTTCAATCCTACAACAACCTACTTCTGGGTTGGCAGAAAATATGCACCGGGTGGATACATCTGGCTTTTTCCAAAAGGAAAGGATTCTGCAAATGTTGGAATAGGCGTGATGCCAAGCATGGCAGAAAGACCTGCCAAGTACTATCTGGACAGATTTGTCAGGGAAAAGTTTCCTGAGGGAGAGATAGTTGAGGTTGTTGTGGGTGGTGTTCCTGTTAAGGGAGCGATTGATACCGCAGTCTCAGACAATGTCATGCTTGTCGGTGATGCTGCACGCCACACCGATCCAATAACCGGAGGAGGAATAATAAACGCCATGAAGGCGGGATACCATGCCGGAATTACCGCATCAGAGGCAATTGAAAAGGGAGATTATTCTGAGAGCTTTTTGAAAAGATACGACACGAGATGGATGAATGATTTCGGACAAACACTTGTTAGAAACAGAAAACTTCAGGAGAAGATGCTTAAACTGAATGACAGTGCATTTGACAGGCTTTTCAAGGGCATTGGGGAAATGCCAATAGGAGAAATGAACGTGAGAAGACTTGCACTTGAGCTCTTCAAAAAGGAACCAAAGCTTCTTTGGGATCTGAGAGAATTTCTCGTATAAATTTTATTTTAATTATCAAACAATTCTGGACACATATTTCTGAGAATTCTGAGAAGTTTTCAGTCATCTCAATCATTGCAGACCAATATCGTGTACACACCGCTAAATCCATTGACGGTTTAAATCAATCCTGCTTTTTTCTGAAGATCTTTTTCACCTCCATATCAAGACTGAACCTTGCATACTCCTTCCCAAGACTCTTTCTGTAATCTGCTCTTAACTGCCTCTCAGCAACTTTCCCAAGCATTTCATCGAGTTCTTCAGGGACGGGTTTTCCCTTGACTTTTCTCTCATTCTCCAGGGTCACAGTATTATTTCAAGTTGCAAGGAAATATGAATATTACTTATCACTCAAAATTTGCTGAGGGTATGCTGGGTGGTGAAGATTCCATCAGACACACAGCACCCAGCAATAAAACTGAATGCATTCTCCAAAAAAGTAATCATTCATTTTCCCACTTTTCCGTCGAGTTTCAGGCCGGGTTTTGTTGAGGCAGAAATACTTCTGGAAGACATGGTGTGATCAATCGAAAAGCATTTAAATAATATCAAATTTACTTGACAAAAAATCAAGTGAGGTGATTTGATGCACATAATGGAAGGCTTTCTCCCACCTGCATGGGCTGGTCTGTGGTTTCTGATTTCGCTGCCTGCCATAGCCTACGGGGCCGTGAAATCAAAAAAACTGGTAGAGAATAACCCCAGAAACCGGGCACTTCTTGCAGTTGCAGGAGGGTTTATCTTCGTGCTGTCATCACTCAAAATACCATCTCCAGTTACAGGGAGCACATCCCATCCAACCGGCACGGGAATTGCAACGATACTCTTTGGACCGGCTGTTACAGCTTTTCTCTCATCCATAGTGCTTCTTTATCAGACCCTGCTGCTTGCACATGGGGGATTAACAACACTGGGAGCAAATACAGCTTCAATGGGATTTATTGGGCCACTGGCAGGATGGGGTGTTTACAGGATTCTGAAGGACAGGTTGAGCCTCAAAGCCACTGTCTTCATCGTTGCTGTGGTTGCCGATTGGTTTACATACGTTATCACATCAGTTCAGATTGCCCTCGCCTTTCCGGGAGAGAGTTTTGTCAAGTCAGCGCTTACATTCATGGGCATATTTGCACTAACCCAGATTCCGGTTGCCGTTGTTGAAGGAATTTTTGCAGCACTGCTGATGGGCTATATCGCAAATCTGTGGGAAGACAGAGTTTCTCAGGAGGTGACAGCTTGAAAAAGACCATACTGATATTCCTTCTGCTCTCAATGACTTTTATGTCAGTCTCATCTGCTGAAAACTGGACAGGAGCGGATCAGAAAGCTGAAGAGGCCATAAAGCGGATATCTCCTGATTACGAACCATGGTTCACGCCGATCTGGGAACCGCCAAGCGGCGAAATCGAGAGTCTGCTTTTCAGCCTTCAGTCTGCCATTGGAGCTTTTGTGGTAGGATATATTGTTGGAAGGAACAGAGCGAGCAGAGATGCACAGGACGATTGAAGAAATTCAGATGAGGTCCAGGAAAATTATAACCGGGCCGGCAAATGTTTACCTTGTTATCCTGACATTCATTCTCATTTACATTTTCAACTCAATTGCGGTATTTGCTGCAGCCATGACTGTTTTCTCTCTCCTGTCCCTGCATTCATCCGGAACAAGCTATCTTAAATTTATGAGGGTTCCAGCCATCTTCATAATTCCAGCATTGCTCGTCATTGCCTTCATAACTCCAGGCGAAAAATTATTCTGGATTTTCAGCAGGGAAGGAGTTGTTCTGGCTTTTAAAACATTTTTCAGGGTGTATGCATCCCTTTCAGTCATGATGTATCTTGTAATCACAACCTCCATCCCTGAAATACTCCATGCACTGAAAAAAATCAGACTTCCAGAGTTTTTGGCAGAGATGATGTCCCTTGTATACAGAACAATTCAGATATTTGTTGATGAGCTGATCAGGCTTGAGAGATCTGCCGATTCAAGACTGGGCTTTTTGGGGAAAAGAAATATGCTGAGAACCTCAGCCTTGCTTGGCTATTCAATGTTTATCAAATCCATGAACAGGGCTGAAAAGCTGAACATGGCCATGGAATCAAGATGCTACAGCGGAAAAATTCCCGATCCGTCAAACAACTCATCAGGAACTGTTTATGCCTTTGCAGTTATTGCCGTGATTTTTGCAACAGGGGTGATCTTTTGATTGAGATGAGAGACGTATGGTTTTCTTACGGTGATAGGGATGTTTTGAAGGGAGTGAACATGGGTTTGAGAAAGGGAGAAGTAGCCATACTACTCGGAAAAAACGGTGCTGGCAAGTCAACACTTCTGATGCACTTGAATGGACTTCTGAAACCAAAAAAAGGAGAGATAATTGTTGATGGAAAAAAAATCAGCTATGACAGAAAATCGCTCAGTCAGCTCAGACGTCTTGTTGGCTTCGTATTTCAGAATCCTGACGATCAGATTGTTGCTCCAACAGTATGGCAGGATATTGTCTTCGGGCCAGAAAATATTGGAGCAAGAGACGATGAAAAAGTAAAAAAGATCATGGAGAGGCTTGGACTTGAGGGATATGGGGGCAGACTTTGCAGCTCTCTGAGTGGGGGTGAGAAGAAGAGGGTGGCAATCGCTGGAGTCCTGGCAATGGAGCCTGATTACATAGTCATGGACGAACCAACAGCTGGTGTTGATGGAATCGGTCTTAAGGAAATTGCTGAAATCGTGAGGAATCTTAAGGAAAACGGTAAAGGTGTTATTATCTCAACTCACGATCTTGATTTCGCAAAGGCAATTGGAGACAGATTCATGATCCTTGACGATGGGAGAATAATTTACGATGATGTTTTCGTGGATTATTCCCTCGCTGAAAGGTGTGGCATAAGAACCTGGCTGTCAGAAGGTGAGGTTGTTCTTGTACCCCACGATCATTCCATCCCCGATACGGATGAATTTGACTTCATTGCTGTCATGGGAAAAAGTGCGAGAGAAAAACTTGAAAAAGAGGGTATTGAAGCTGATATAACCACTGCTGGAATGGAAAGGGCTTTCCTTAGAGCAATAGGTGGTGCGAGGGTAATGCTTGTATGCTCAAGAAGTATGATCGGTGTTGTTGAGAGGGAGGCCAAGACATATCCTGTAAGACTCTCATTCCATGACGGAGGGAAAAGGCATGAAAGGCATGGTGTTCATAGTTGGAGCAGGTCCGGGAGATGCTGAACTCATAACATTGAAGGGACTGAAAGCTATTGAAAAAGCGGATGTCATACTTTACGACGCCCTCGTAGACAGAAAACTGTTTGAGCTTATTGATTGCACCGGTAAGGAATTGATTTTTGTTGGAAAAAGGAGAGGAGACGGTGATGGTGAGAAAAGACAGAGAGTGATAAACGAACTGATGCTTGATCTCTGCAAAAAGGGCAGAACGGTTGTCAGACTTAAAGGTGGAGATCCAGGCATTTTCGGGAGGCTCGCAGATGAAATTAGATTCCTGAAAAGAAACGGAATTCCATATGAGGTGATTCCGGGTGTGAGTTCCTTCAATGGTGTGGCGAGCCATGCAGGGGTACCTCTGACAGAGAAAGGGTCGTCATCTTTAACTGTTCTTTCCGGAACTGAGAATTTTGATCTCAATACGCTAATAAACGGCACATTTGTCGTGATGATGGCAAGAGAGAACATTGAAAGGGTTGCAGAGAGACTGATTGAGCTTGGAGTTCCGGAGAGCAGGGCTGTGATAGCCGTAGAAAACGGCACCCTTGAAAATCAGAGGATTGTAAAGGGTACTTTAGGAGATATTCATGAAAAGGTAAGGAGCTTCACAGGTCCAACACTTTTTATCATTGGTGATGTTGTTTCTCTGAAACCCTGAAAGCGGAATTGAGAATGGCATAGGTGACAAACAGGTCCTCACCAATTGGCTCGCAAATAACCACCCTTTTTCCATCAATCTCCCTAACTTTAACTCCTTCTCCCTCTTCAAGACCGAAAAATGCTGGCAGATCCTTAGTAACATGAAGTCCGTTGGAGAGAAAGAGCGGTACGAGATATATAACATCCGAGGACATTTTTCTGACAGCATCCATCGGATTCGGGTCTCTGTCTCCTGTTGCGTAGGCTATCTCCACCTCATCAAAAATACCAAAACTGGCAATTCTGTTTCTGTGTTTCTCCATAACTCTCGCATAGTGAGGCAGTGGACTTCCATGACCAACAATTACCAGACCTCTCCTCATTTTTTCACCTCAACAAACACTACGGTGTAATCACTTTCTGTCTCGAATGTGTCCTGCACCTGATAAATCTTCTCATCCTCCCCCTCCAGATTTTCAAGGACAATCATCCTCTTCCCTAAGAACTCAAGTCTAACACCTTTTTTTGCAAGGATCATCAAGTTTCTTTCTTCAGAGAGCCCAGGCTCCTGACTGTGGGCATTTAAAACGGAAACTTCACACAAATCTGCCTTAATCCTCCCAAGGGCAACCTGAACGCTGGATATTCCAGGAACGATCTCTGCATCCCTGAAAAATTTTCCAAGACCGGCAACCATCGGGTCGCCTGTTGAAAGCACCACAACATCACTTTCCTCGCTTTCCCTCTCAATCTCCCTGTAAATCTCTTCCCCAAATTTTTTCATGATAACTTTTTCCCCCACTATCCAGTCCTCAGCGATTTTAATGGCTTTCGCACTTCCATAAACCTTTTTGGCTCTGGAAATTACCTTTTTTGCTTCATCTGTGAGATGCTCCTTTTTAAGCCCAACTCCAACGACAAACAGCACATCCCGATTTCTGACCCTTAGCATTATTAAGAATTTTCTCGGTGAAATTATGAAATTGCAATCCCCCTTTTTACTCAATGGGATTCGAACTATTTGAATCCGGTAGTGAACCCTGCATGCGCTTTCAAATTCTCAACAGCTTGCCTTCACCATAAAAAATACGTGATGAGCTAATCCAAAAACTCCCTTTCTACTTTGATTCCGGCTATGGCTGTCTGGAGTTTCTGAGGTGGGTGAATCATCCTCTCAGCGAAAATCACACGGGCCGGAGGGGATTTGAACCCCCGACACCGGGATTAAGAGTCCCGTGCTCTGCCTGGCTAAGCTACCGGCCCGCTCCGTAGAGGGAATTTCAGGGGGAAATCAGGACCACGTGATCTAAATCTGGTTTTTGATGTCATCTATCGGGTTATCCAGGAAATGGGAGATGTTGCTTATGTTTTGTTTAAGCCAGCTGTAGTCTTCTGGTGTTCACAATACAGCCATGCGAATTTCTGAACGGTTTGGGTGATCCTTTTTGGCGATTGAGGCTCTCTGCTCTCTTTTCAATCTGGATGTTCATTGACGTCTATGGGCGTCATCTCCTCCCCTGTCTCCCTATACCGGGTGGTTTGTTTATAAGGATTATCCATAAATGGGTGTTCAAATGGTTGTGTATTGAGGACGAACCCAGAAAGATTTCATCACTCTCTATACTCTGACAACTTCAGACTATGGTGGTTTCACCTTCACGAATATTTCAATTGATCTATGGCTTCCAATTCGATGAATAATCCATGTAAATCTTTCTTCCATCACATTTTATCCTTATCTGCTTCAATTTTCTGGTCCGAGATGGCTTTCGCCTATTTTAAAAAATCACTGTATGATTTGGTTTTGAGGGATAAAGTTTTATTTTCCACATATCTCTAAGAAGGTGATGGAGGAAACCTCTCAGATTTATGAGGTGCTGACTGATGAGGAGATAAAGTATGTCAACTTTATGCTCCAGCATCTGAGAACTCTGGATGACAAGACAGATATAATCGTCAAGGCATCAAACGGCATCCTTACCCTGGTTGTCGGCATTGTTGCATTTCTGGTTGCATTTGCACCCCACAAGGTCAATTCTTACGTTCTGCTTCTTGTTCTTGTTCCAATATCGTCAATTCTCTTCACAATTATCTCATCGCTTCTGATGCTCTATCCGGTCTTTACTCAGCATGTTTTTTTCGAAAAAAGGAGAGACCTGGATGAGATAGAGCAGATTTACCATCATTCATTAAGGAAAAAGTCAGCATGGATCAGGGCATCTGTTTTCGGGCTTATATTTGGTATGATCTCGTTTATTGCGTGGTTCATCTACGTAGTTTCACCATAACCCCATCGATAAAATTTTTCTTGACAGATCTGAATTAGAACTGATGGTCTACAGATTCCTTAGTAAGATGAGACCGGCATCTCTTGAAGAGAGAGAAAAATTTTACAGGGAGGAATTCAGGGTAAACGAAGTCCTTAGATGGATCTCCCACAGAGATATAAGGAAAACCGCCTTTGGAGTGATCATCGGGAGACACAGCAGAATATACAAAAAAGAATTCCATGACATCAGGAATAAGGCTGTGATAATAGATTCTCACACGAGCTTTGAGGATGTTACTGATTACATACTCCACTATCTTCCCGAGGGTGTTTACTATGACAGGAATGTTTATTCCGATCTCACAGTATGCGAGAAATGCGGCAGATCTTACAGAGATTGCTGGAACTGTGAGGGCTTTCTCGGGCAGGAACTTGCTTTCGATATCGATCCTGAAAACATTTACTGCCCCTATCATGGTAGCATTGAGGATAAAATGAAAAGAGGCGAGGGACTGAGTTTCTGCATGATTGAATTTAAAAGAGTCAGAAAATACTGTTTGAATCTGTACGATGACTTGAAAAATGAATACAGAGACATAAGGGTGGTTTACTCAGGCAGGGGTTTTCACATACATGTTATGGATAGAAAGGCAATGGAACTTGACAGGGAGGAGAGAGCTGAGATATCCCGACAGTACTCCCACTATGCAATTGATCAGTGGGTCACCAGTGGAGAGATGAGGCTTATAAGATTACCTTATTCCCTGAACGGACTCGTGAGCAGGATATGCATGCCTTTGAATCCGGCAGATCTTCTGAACTTTGATCCGAGAAATTCAGCTATTCCTTCTTTTCTGCTTTAGTTTCTTCCCCGTAGTAATACAGTTTTTTCTTTGCCTTCACCTCTTCTCCACTGTAATAGACATTCCTTTTCTTATCATCCATGGAAGTAAATTGATGCTTAATTTTTAAAAAAACCTTTCATAATCACCCCGTGCTTCTGAGCACAGCTTAACAATGGCATCAGCCACTACTGTCACAGGAGTTTGAATATGGACATGTTTTTCATGAATACCATGTGGAGGTGATTGAAAACATGCTGAAAATTTTATAACCCAGAGGTGCATCCACCCCTCATGCTTCACGATGTTTTTAGTAAGTACAATGCTCAGTTTTTTGTGATGTATGCAAGTTCAAAAAATCCAAATTTTTACTATGCAACAAAATTCAGGGTCCCAGATCCCGTTTTTTACATGGTGGGCGATGATGGTACTGAGTTGCTTGTTGTGCCTGAGATGGAAAGGAGAAGAGCAGAGAAAGAATCCAGGGTCAGAGAAATTGCGAGTCTCAACGATATTGGATATTACGAAAGATTCAGTGAGAGCGGTGATCCCAAGACCGCTCTTGCAGAGACCTACATAAACCTCATAAAGTCCCACCACGGAAAAAGGATACTTGTTCCTGATGATTTTCCGGCTTTTTTCTTTAAAAAATTCAGCGATGAACTTGAGGTTGATGTTATTGAGAATCCATTCAGCGTTATGAGGGCTGTTAAAAGAGCAGATGAAATAGAGAACATAAAACAGGTTAGTGACGCCATCATACAGACATTCAGATATTTTGTGAAGATTGTGAAAAAGGACAGGAATTCAAATTCCCTGAGGAGAAAAGTTGAATCATTTCTGTATTCGAGGGGATTTGTTGCTGCCGATACAATAATATCCGGAGATCTGGAAAGCTCGGATCCTCACTGCATCGGACATGGAGAATTCAGTTCCCATGTCATTTTCGATGTCTTTCCAAAAAGCAGAAGTTCAGGTTATCATTCAGATTTTACAAGAACGGTTGTTCTTGAAAAAAATCAGGAGATTGAGGAGATGATCGATGCATGTATTGACGCAAAAAAAAGGGCTGTTGAGAGAATCAGAGAGGGAGTTACAGGTGAGGAGATTCATCTTCTTGTGTGCGATGTTCTCGAGTCATACGGATACTCAACACTCAGGCAGAAGGCGAGAGAAGGATTCATACATTCGACAGGACACGGTGTAGGCCTTGAGATCCATGAAAAACCAAAACTTTATGAGAAAGGAGAACTGTTAAAATCAGGGATGGTCATAACGGTTGAGCCGGGACTTTATTACGAGAAGGTTGGAGGGGTCAGGGTAGAGGATACCGTTGTTGTGAGAAAAAAGGGCTGTGAGATTCTTACAGAATTTGATGATAAGGTGAGGATGGTAGAATGATTGAAAATCACGAGAGGGCTGGAGAAATTCTTAAAGAGGTCAGAGAGGAAGTTGTGAAAATGATAAAGCCAGGAACGAGAATGCTTGAGGTTGCAGAATTTGTGGAAGGAAGAATAATTGAGCTTGGAGCTCAG
This sequence comes from Geoglobus sp., assembly GCA_015522195.1. Lineage (GTDB taxonomy): Archaea > Halobacteriota > Archaeoglobi > Archaeoglobales > Archaeoglobaceae > Geoglobus. The sequence goes on from WAMS01000111.1 coordinate 12,620, forward strand.
CCAGCATTTCCATGCAATATCTCGCTGAATGAGGATGCGGCACACTGCACCCCTTCAAAGAACGACCAGAGGGTGTTCAGAGAGGGAGATCTTGTAAAGATTGACATGGGAGCACATATTGAGGGCTATATAGCCGACACAGCCATAACTGTTGATCTCGGAGATCACGTGGAGCTTGTTGAATGTGCTGAAACCGCACTTGAAAAAGCCATCGAGATCATAGAGCCTGGAATCTCAACATCGGAAATCGGGGAGACAATTGAAAAAATAGCAAGGGAATTTGGATTCAAGCCAGTTTACAATCTGACAGGTCATGGATTCATGCCATATCTTGCACATGCTCCACCAACCATCTACAATTACAGAACAGAGAGAGGTGTGAAAATAGAGGAGGGGATGGTATTTGCAATAGAGCCCTTCATTACAGGAGGTGCCGGAAGAGTTTCCGAGAGGTCTGAGACGGAGATATATTCCGTGATCTCGTCAAAACCTGTCAGAATGAAGATGGCAAGGGAAATTCTCTCTGAAGTTGAAAAGTACAGAACTCTTCCATTTGCAAAGAGATGGCTATCAAACCCCAGGGAGATAATAATCTCAAAACTCGTCAGAGAAGGTGTGCTCAGGGCCTACCCTGTCCTTACAGAGATTAAAAAAGAACCTGTAAGTCAGGCTGAACACACGGTTATTGTCGAAGAAGATGGTGCAAGGATCATAACCTGAACTTCATTATTCCTGAAAAAACAACAACAGCGTTGAGCTCATTTGAGCTGGGGATGGGGTAATCACCGTATCTAACAAGCATTGATGGGTTTATCCTCTCCATTGATTTTATGCATTCAAACATGCCATCCATGGTTATTTCGTCAGGATCTCCCGAGAAAACGATCAGTCCTTTTTTTGCTGAACCAATCTCGGCTCTTGCACCTATGTTTCTTACAGCCATGTCAAACATTCTGACCATCCTCTCAGTTCTTTCAGCTATTTTTTCGCTTCTTCCTGTTCTCTTCAATCTTCTGAGGATTTTAAGAGGGAGTTTTTCTGTCACCATTCCTGCAACACTAACTCCATCTCCTGACAGGGAGTTTATGAAGTCGCTTGTATCAACGACAACCTCGCCGCTCACCTGTTTTTTAACATCAATCTCCCCCACCAAGGAAAGGGTGTTAAATGTTTTCAAAATAACTTCCTGGTAGCCCATATCCTTTTCAAATAAAAAGAGGAAATCAAAGGATCTGAGGAGGGGTTTAATTCTCATGAAGGCAACATTTATCCCTTCAGGAGTATCAAGAGCGGGAGATAAAGCCAGACATATCCTTGGCTCCTCGGTAGTGGAATGCAGTTCCCTGGCAATTTTCATGGATGCATGGCATGAGAATTCATCGGAAAGATCGCATATCACAAGAGATGCCTCAAAAATTTCGTTAAAAGAGAGGATGTTGTTGAAAACACTTCTGACGTCAACATCTCCGTCTCTGTAGACTGCATAGAACTTCCTCCCATCTTCAATGTGCCTGAGCATGCGAAGGTCGTTCAGAGAATTTACGACTGCAAACGTTTTGAAAAGGTTTATGTTGTTGACCCTTGCCCCTTTCTGGGTAAAAAGTTCTGCAAGCTTTGCCCCCTCTCCGGCTCCAATTGTAAGCAATCTCATTCTGAATGAATTTTTAAGCGATTATTTAAATTAGTTTCCGAAAAAGACATCTATGCTTCCGTAGTGATTGACTATTCTCATGTAAAGATCGTCCAGTATTCTGCTCGATGCCCCCCACACAAGCTCACCATCACATTCAAAATTTGGCCCCCAGTCAGCAATCCTTCGCGATTTTAAAACTCTTTCAAGCCTGTCAACAAGAATCTTTTCCACCTCATAATCATTTCTTTCAAAATCCTTGGTGAAAATCGCTCCAACCACTGGATGTATTTTTATCCTGTGCTCAACAACCTCTCTTGGAGTGAGGAATCCGAGAACCTCAATTTCATTTCTGTCAATTCCGATCTCCTCTTCAGCCTCCCTCAGTGCTGTTTCTAAGGGATTTTCATCCTCATCCCTCATCCCTCCTGGAAAGGCAATGTGTCCGGCACTTCTGCTGAGATTCTTTTTTCTCTTTATCATTACAATCTCGGGAGTACCTGTGACAATGATGGGTACGAGAACTGCTGCGATCCTTTCATTCCTTATATACTCCAGTTTTGAATCCAGAACTCTGACAACTTTTTCCTGCCATCTCACGCTATCCACCATATTCAATCATGATGTTATAAACTTTCCGAAATCTGGAAGGGAACGGGTGTGAAGCAAAGCAAACCGAGAGTGAATGTTATGATGCCCGCAATTTTATGGCTCACGGGCAGAGGACTGTCATCTGCAGGTTTCGGATGCTTTTGCATTGAAAAGAAAAGGGTTACAAGTCCCCAGAAAAACCAGACACCGGCCTCTCTGTAAATGAGCCCTATCCCTATGAGCAGCAGTGGAAACACCTTAGAAACAGCATCAGCCTTTTCTCCAAGCATCGCTCTCATCACATGCCCTCCATCCAGCTGACCCACAGGAATCAGATTGAGAGCGGTTACAAACATTCCCACCCATCCTGCAAACGCAACAGGGTGTATGAAAAATCCATCGAAACCCGCAAACTTCGCAACGATTTCAAAAAGAATCGGTTCACCCAGTATTATTCCCCCTCCTGCAACCTGTGGCTGAGGTGAGGGCAGTGTCAGGCCGTAGTATGTCACAAAAACAGATGCCACAAGTCCAGCAACCGGTCCGGAAATTCCAATTTCAAGAAGAGCCTTTCTGCTTTCTATCACCCCTCTCTGTTTTATTATTGCTCCAAGAGTTCCAATGATGGTTGGAAACGGGATAAAATATGGCAGAGATGCTTTCATTCCCCATTTCTTTGATGCGATAAAGTGTCCCATTTCATGACTTCCAAGCACAAACATCACAGCCACAGCAAATTCAAGCCCCTGAATCAGATTGAAATTTCCATAGAACAGACTTCCTGTAAATGCTACACTGATGAACGTGACTGCAAAAAGAAGAGCATTTATCCAGTACCTTTCTTTTCTTCTTTTTATTTCGAAAATGAATTCTCCATGCTTTGCGTAAAGTGATACATCGTAGTCTGCTGACAGCCTCTGGATGAAATTGTGGAGATCTTCATCACTCAGGTTCACAAGGGGAATCACGTAATACCTTACGGAATCCCTTTCCCTCTCGATGTGGTACACCCTGAAAAATCTGGATATCTGGTGTTCATCTATCAATCTCAATCCACCCCTCTCTTCCAGAGAATATTTTAACTGCTTCTCCGCTTTCAATCGTTTCAAGCACATCAATTTCAGGTCTGTCAACAAGAGGAATGCCTGATATGATCGCCCCAACAGCGACAATTGCCTCGCTTTCAAGCATGATAATGCCTGCAGGAGCCGTGCCTTTTTTTCTCATCTGAAGCAGGACATAGGTTCCAACAGTCGATCCTCTGCTTTCCGGAAACACAAAAATCTTTCCTGTTATCTTTTCACCAAAAACATCACTGTTTCTGTCGGCAATCTCACCTGTTTCCGGATTGACATCCCCAAGAAATGAAACCGGACATTTTGAAACCAGAGCAGCCCCTTCAGCAATACCGACTGAAATTGGTCGTGCCCTGATTCTCATTCAACCGCCCTCCTTATGCATTCTCTTATACTGCCAAAAACCACATTAACTCCCCTGAGCTTAGGCAGGTATTCAAAAGCCTTTCCACTGTTAACCATAACACACTCAAACCTCTCGGTGGCTGGAGATACAACCATGCACGTGTCTGCAAAAACCTTTGCCCCAAATTTTTCTATTTCCTCTGCAATTTCTGGATTCTCTTTCAGGATCTTTCTCGATGTGAAGATCCAAACCTCTTTTTTAACCTTTCCATACTTTTTCAGGAGTCTTGAAATTTCCCGAAGCTCGTTTAAGGACAGGTGGGGACATCCAATTGCAATGAGATCAGGATGACAGTCTGATTTCAAATCAGAACTTTCAATTCTTATCCTTTCATCGGGGATTTCAAAATCCCTCCATTCAGGAGTTATGCCAGAAGCATGAAACATCCCCGCCCCCCCACTTGCAGCAAGTGCAGCACCAAAGAGCTTCAGCTCTTCTTTTGAAACACCTCTTCCAAAATCAACAATGGGGATTTCCGAACCGGTTATTTTTCCAAGCTCATATCCGGCCATTGCAGGATCTGCATCTCTGTCTATCAGAACCAGAACCTTGGGAGCTCTGTTCTCTTTTATGTGAAGACCGTAGAATGGTGTTTTTCCTATCACTGCTGAGGCTAACGCAGAGATTCCACTTTCCCTGTTTGTCCTTGCACCGATAACAGAATTGGCATAGACAACAGCCGAGCTTTCAGCCCATGCGAGATGGTCGCCGAATGACGGGGAATCCAAATAGTAGGGTGTACAGGTTAGGCTTACCTCAACACCAAGCCTTTCAAGAGCTCTTATTATTCTCATCTGTTTTTCATAAAAATCCCGATCTATGCCCATTTCACTCCATCTCTCAACATCCATTCCTGCAGGGTTCATGAAGCTCCTCACCACCACCCTGGCATCAAGGCTTTCAAGCCATTCAAGACCTGCATCACCTATGTTTTTGTAAGAAATTCCGGAAATCTGGGCGGATTTTATTTTTATCAGTCTTTCAGCTCCGTAAATTTTTCCAAGAGCAACAAGGATCTCCATGCATTTTCTGACGGTTTCATTGTCACTTTCAAGAAGTCTCTCCTCCTCTGGACTCAGTTCCATTAAATCCATTCCAGACCCAAAAGTTAAATCATTTTCCTTTGATTTCGATCTTGATCACAGCCCATTTCCACTCGGAACTGTTTTATTCACATCTCCCCCTCTTCCAGATGTGAAACCCCCTGAAGACAGAGACATGGAGCTCCGAGAGCACATAGCTGAGCTTAGAGACAGGGTAATAAAGGCTGCAATTCCATTTTTCATGGTTCTTGGAGCATTTTTTTACAGATCGGACTACCTCATAACACTTCTGTGGAGAAATCTTTTTGGAGAGAAGGAAATGGTTATCTATTCCCCACCTGAATACATCATCACAAGAGTTCTGATCTCCGCATTTCTGGCATTCATTGTCACCTATCCCTGGATCATTTATCAGATTTATCTTTTTATGAAGCCAGGACTCTACGAGCACGAGCGGAGGTTTCTGAAGCTTGTTTTTCCGTTTTCCTACATTTCATTCATGACCGGAGCAATGCTCTCATATTTCCTGATACTCCCCGTCCTGTATTCAACATTTGTCATTGAGTATTTTGGAGCTGAACCGTACCTCTCTGTCAGAGATTCACTCAGAAATTCAATAAAGCTCACCCTCTCAATCGGACTTGCCTTCCAGATCCCCACGGCCACACTTGTTGCGGTAAAACTCAGGCTCACATCATCAAAGTGGCTGAGAGACAAGAGGTTGCTGATATACATAGCAGTCTTCATTCTGGCAACAAACATAACATTTGACATTACGGGTTTGAGCCAGATGATAATTCTCAGTGCCGTTGTGGTGATGTATGAGTTAAGTATTTTAATTGCCAGAATTTTTGAAGGTGGAGAAAAATGAAGATCGTTATTGCCGGAGCAGGTGAGGTTGGTTACAGCATCGCCCAGGAATTGGCTTACGATTACGATGTGACAGTTATAGAAATTGATGAGAAGAAAGCCAGTGAGGTCAACAGACTCAATGTTGATGTTGTGAGGGGTAATGCTGCAAGTGTAAAGACACTGAAAAAAGCAGGTGTTGAAAATGCCCGTCTTTTCATATCTGTTACAGGGAATGATGAGGTCAATCTCCTCTCAGCTCTTGCGGCCAAAAAGATCGGTGTGGAGACTGTTATTGTGAGAGTTGCAAATCCTGATTATGCTGACAGACCTGTTATAAGGGACCATCCTGTTGGATACGATGTTCTGGTCTGTCCTGAACTTGTTCTTGCATCTGAGTTTGCAAAACTTGTAACTCTTCCAGGTTCGATTGAGTTTGCTGAACTTGAGGATCTTCTTCTCGTGGAACTTTCTGTTGACAGCAAATCTGCTGTTGCTGGCAGGAGAATCTCAGAAATAAATTTTCCCAAGAACGTGATAGTCGCCGCAATCCACAGAGGAGACGACATAATCCTTCCCGGAGGAAATGAGATTCTCAATCCTGGAGACAAAATTGCTGTTCTGGGAAAAAGCGATGAGATTCACCTTGTGAGAGGTGCCATAGGTGAGCACATAGCAAGGAGCGTTGTCATAGTTGGAGCGGGAACTGTTGGAGTGTATACTGCCAAACTTCTCGAAAAGGCAAATCTCAACATCAAACTCATAGAGAGAGACATGAAAATTGCTGAAGAAGCATCAAAGGAGCTTAGAAGAACAAAGATAATTGAGGGTGATGGCACAGACCTGAATCTGATGATGGAGGAGGAAATTGAAAAGGCAGATGTAATAATCGCATGCACAGACAGCGATGAGAAGAATCTTCTCATAGGATTGCTTGGAAAGTCCCTTGGAGTCAGAAAGGCCTTTGTCAGGGTTGATAAGAAAGACTACATTCCCCTGTTTGAGAAGGTCGGAATAGATGCTGTTCTCTCACCAAGAAAATCAACCTACTTGGAGGTCATGAAAATACTGAGACTGATGAAAATAAAGGAGGTGGGTGAGATAAAAGAAGGAGTGGTTGTTCTTGAAATTGAATCCGAAATCGACAACAGAAAAATCTCAGACCTGAAGCTTCCAAGAAACACGATTGTTGCTGCGGTTAAGAGAGATGGTGAGATTGAGGTTGCCAAAGGTGATACGGTCATAGGAAAATCAGATATGCTCTATGTACTCACAAAATGGGAAAATGTTGAGGAAGTGCAGAGAAGGCTGAGAGGATGAACACCAGACTGGTTATCAACTACCTCTCACAGATTGTGCTTTATTTTTCCCTTGTTTTCATCCTCCCGATCGCAACGGCCATCTACTACCATGAAGACATCACTGCCTTTTTGATTCCCATGGCCATATCTGCCATAACAGGTGGCGTTCTGTATTTTACCGTAAAGCCCCACAGCCATACTGCAAAGTACAAGGAAGGTTATGCCATTGTTGGCATAGGATGGCTTCTCATTGCCTCCATTGGATCGTTGCCATACGTGTATTACTCAGTAGATCCGGTTGATGCCTTTTTTGAAACCATGTCTGGGTTTACAACAACAGGTGCCACCATATTTGACAGGGTGGAGTTGCTCCCAAAATCCCTCCTCCTATGGCGAAGTTTAACCCAGTGGCTTGGTGGGATGGGGATTGTGGTGCTTTTTGTTGCCGTTTTTCCAGCTCTTTCCAGAAAAGGTGAAACTCTTCTGCAGGCTGAGGTTCCGGGCCTGAAAATTGAAAAGATAAGACCAAGACTTAAAGACACAGCTTTGCATCTCTATGCAACCTACATGATTCTGACAGTACTTGAAATATCAATTCTCGGAATGCTGGGTCTGTCCCTTTTCGATGCCGTCAATCATACCTTCACAACCCTTTCAACAGGCGGGTTCTCCACCCATACTGAAAGCATAGCATACTTCAACAGTCCTGTAATCGAACTCATCATTTTTGCTTTCATGATAATTGGAGGGACGAATTTCGCCCTGCTCTACCTGTTTCTGAAAGGAAACAGAAAGATATTTAAAGATACTGAATTCAGGTTTTATCTCTCACTTCTGATTCTGGCCGGGCTGATACTCAGCATTCTCAACGCAGAGAGATACGGATTGATCGACTCATTAAGATTCTCATTTTTCCAGGCTGCAAGCATAATGACCACAACAGGTTACACAACAGCAGATTTTGATACCTGGACAGATTCTGCAAGACTGCTCATACTGATGCTGATGTTCATCGGCGGTTCAACAGGGTCGACAGGAGGTGGAATAAAGGTTGCGAGAATATATCTCCTAACAGTATACTCTCTGTCCCAGATTCTCAAGAGTGCCGAGCCCAGAACTGTGAGAATGATAAGGTTGAATAACGAAATAGTTGAAAAAGAGATACTTCACAACATCACGGCCTTTTTTACACTTTACATACTTGTCTTCGTCTTTTCAACCTTTGCTGTTTCCCTGACCGGACCCGATATCGTATCCTCCATTTCAGCAGTTTCCGCATCAATAAACAATGTTGGTCCTGGACTCGGATCTGTTGGAGCATCTGAAAGCTATTCCTCGCTTAGCAGCATTGCCAAGCTCATTCTTGCATTTGACATGTGGGTTGGCAGACTTGAGCTCTTCACAGTTCTTTCCCTTTTCATTCCATCATTCTGGAGGGAGAAATGGTGAACATAAACAAGGCAATTATTAATTGTTAACGAATGTGAAAAAATTTGTAAAAAAGTTTTTATGTGGGTCAAAGAGCTTGAAAAACCTTTAAATAAGAAAAACAGCAATTATAACAAAGTTAAAGAAAATATTCAGGAACGGCGGGGTGAGATGAGATGATATGCGAGTGTGGAGAAAGGATTGTGCTATCAGGGGACCTGTGTTTCTGCTACAACTGCGGATGGTTGATACATCCGAGCAGAAGAATCTATCCAAAGTACTAAATTTTTAGCTAATAACTATTTTCTGAACACCCGGTATTCTCAGAAAATCATCCACAAGTCTTCCAGGAATTTTAGTTTCTGTCACAACCGTCAGCTTGCTTTCAACACTGAGTTCAGGGTCTTCAGCAAGAAGGTATCTGATGGATATACCCTCACCTGCAAGGATATTCGTTATACCTGCCACTATTCCGGGCTTCTGACTGTCGGCATAAACTTCAAGAACACCAAATCCCAGAATTCTTGCCACCTCTGAGATGTTTGCAACAGGTTTGAGAGACGAGAACACCTTTCTCAGCTCATCATCGCTTTCGATATTCTGAATTGCCATGACAACTACCTTCCTGTCGACACCTACAGCCTCAGCAATTTTGGTTGGAACAAGTTCTATGTCTCCGCAAAAAGGTCTCCCATCTCTGATTGAAATTCCGAGCCTCAAAAATTCCTTGGCAACAGCAATCTGGGATGGATACTTTTCAAATTTTTCACGGATTCTTTCCCACATGATCACACCAGGTACTCCTCTATCTCATAAACCTTCTTCCCGCAATAAACACAGACAGCAACAACCTGGTTGTCTGTTTTTTCAATTCTGAATATGGGTGTTGCCGGCTCCTTATTATCATTGGAAATGCAGCTCATATTCGGGCATCTCAACAGCTTTTCAACACTTTCAGGGATGCTCACCCTGAACTTCCTTTTTATCTCAAAGTTCTCTATGATGTTTATTGTAGCTTCAGGTGCTATCAGCGAAATTCTGTTCAGTTCTTCCTCGCTTATGAACTTACCCTCAACCTTTACTATGTCTTTTCTTCCCATTTTTTGGCTTTCAACGTTCATTGCCATGCTTACTCTTTCCCTGCTACCCCTTTTTATTCCGAGAATTTTCAGGACCTCTAAAGCCTTACCTGAAGGGATGTGGTCTATAACTGTCCCGTCTCTTATCTTGCTTATTGTAAGAACATTCACAACATCACCTCACTCAGAATTGCCATTCTCACGGGCACACCGTAAAATGCCTGCCTGAAATAGATGGCATTGGGCAAGGAGTCAACATCATAGGCTATCTCATCAACTCTCGGAAGGGGGTGCATTATCAGGACATCGCTGTCCCTAACCATCCGGGCTGTGATCCTGTAACTCCCTGCGACCTTTCTGTATTCATCCTCATCCGGAAATCTCTCTTTCTGTATTCTTGTAACATAGAGGACATCTGCATTTTCAACCGCATAATCAAGACTGCACTCAGCAAACCTTCCATTCTCCCTGAGCTCTTCGGGAAGCCTAAGTGCTTCGGGAGACACAAGCAGGATCTCGGCCTTAAAATGGGTGAGAGCTTTGATAAGAGAGTGAACGGTTCTTGAATATTTCAGGTCCCCCACCAGAGCTATCTTCAGACCTCTGAGACCAACCTCTTTTCTTATGGTGTACAGATCAAGCAGTGTTTGGGTGGGATGCTGTCCGGCACCGTCTCCTGCATTTATGACGGGCACCTCGGAAACCATCGATGCAAATCTTGCTGAACCCTCTCTGTAATGCCTTATAACAATGCAGTCCCCATATCCCGACACCACCCTGACAGTATCTGCAAGACTCTCTCCCTTTGCAACACTTGAAGCCTCAACACTGCCGAGATTTATCACCTCACCTCCAAGTCTCTTCATGGCAGATTCAAAGCTCATTCTCGTCCTTGTTGATGGCTCAAAGAAAAGATTGACAAGGATCCTGCCTTCAAGGATTCTTGGCCTTTCTCTGCCCATCGCGGCTTCAAGAAAATCATCGGTCTTTTTCAGAATGTGCTCTATGTCGTCCTTTGATAGATCATCAATGGAGATAAGGTGTCTGAATCTGGACATCAATCTGCTATTGGGATTTTAATATTTAAGGTCTTTGCAGTTCAGCTTGACTGTTGCTGGCAGGGGTGTGTTTGGCTGCCAGAAAGATCATAAATGTGATGTGCTTTCTCTTTGGCTAAATCATCCTGAAATCTCAACCCCATCAGATTTCTGTAACATCCTGTCTCAGATTTTTCAGAAAATTTATTACACCATCGAGTGTGTATTCAGAAGGTACATGGGCCTTGATTCCGTATTTTTCAAGCTTCTTTGCGGTTGGATTACCTATGGCGATCACATGCACATCTTCAAATCTTTTTCTGACCTCTGAAAGGTTGTGTCTGCTCTCCAAGTTGGACATGAACCCCTCAACTATCATAGATGAAGTAAAGATGACAGCATCAAACTTTCCTGCTAAGACTTCTCTGACAATCTCTTTCTGCTTCTCACCATCGAGAATTTTAATGCTGTAAAGAATGTACTCTTCCAGATCACAAACCTCTGAAAGTCTGTTGAGTACAGGATCTCCTCTGTCACTCCTGAGCAGATTCACCCTTTTACCCTGAAGAACATCTCTGAATTCATGGTAAAGAGTCCTGGAGTCATATCTGGATGGAATTAAAGCCTTTTTACCGGTATTTTCAATGATTTCTGCGGTTTTTGGACCGATGGCAATAATCTCACCTCTGAGCAGTTCTTTTTCCACTGCAATTCTGGCAGATGTCTGGCTTGTCAGAATGGTAAAATGTGCATCCCTCACACGGGCATCATTTGGCAGAATTTCGATCATGGGAACATTAACGGCTGAGAATCCATTTTCTTCGAATTTTTTTACTGTATCATGAGCGTACCGGATGGGTCTGAACAAAACAGCCCTCATTGATTCACCAGTTCAAAAATAAAGTTTGCAATTTTTTCAACGTCATCGCGTCTGAACCAGGTGTGACCCTCTATTTTTTCATCACATATCACAGCAAGAATCTTTCCATGTCTGAAGTAGTCGAGCTTTTCAGGATCATTCAGAACCACAATTCTGTCTTTTCCTGCTCTGCTGAAACCCTCTGTCAGGACAAGATCGTAATCTCCTTTGAGATACCTCTCAAAGATCCAGTCAAGACTGTCGTTTTCCGATCTCCTTATGAATGCCATTTTTACTGGAGATGAGATCAGCACATCTGCACCGCTGTTGTAGAGTTTCCAGGAATCCTTCCCCTCTCGATCAATGTCAAAATCTCCGTGTGCATGGTGCTTTACAACAGCAATTTTGAGTCCCTTTTCTCTGAGTCTTGGAATGATCTGAGTCAGAAGTGTGGTTTTTCCACTGTCTGAAGTGCCGACGAAGCTTATGAGCCTTGTCATAGAAATCTCACCGTTTCAAGATTCAGAGGAGCTCTTGTCTCGATCCTGTATGTTTTGTATATGGATGATGCAAGATCTATGCATTTGCTCTCATCTCCATGCACTGCCAGTATCTTTTCGGGTTTCTGCTTTAAAGCCCTGACGTAATTAATCAGCTGTCTTCTGTCTGAGTGACCTGAGAAGCCATCAACAGTCTCCACCTCCATATTAACCTCTATAACCTCTCTCTTTCCTCCTGCAGAGGGAAGTGGCACCTCCTTCCATCCCTTCTGAATTCTTCTGCCCAGTGTCCCCTCAGCCTGATAACCAACAAAAACGATCGTGTTCCTGTCATCCCAGGCAAATGCTCTGAAATACTCCATTACAGGCCCTCCGTTGAGCATGCCGGATGTGGCGAGAATTACAGCAGGAGATGAATCCTCGATGATCTCCTCTCTCTTGGTTGGAGAATCAACCCTGATGAAGCTGTCGCTTATGAAGGGGTTTATTCCCTGATGGAATATCAGATCCCTGAGATGGGAGTTCAGGTATTCAGGATAGGCTGTGTGTATGGCGGTTGCCTCATAGATCATTCCATCCAGATAGACAGGAGTCTCCTCAATTTCCCTGTTTCTTATTGCTTCTTCCAGGGAAATCATGACTTCCTGACTTCTCCCTACGGCAAAGGTCGGAATCAGCACCTTTCCTCCTCTCTCAATGGTTCCCTTTATGATCTGAAGAAGTCTCTCCTCAGCCTCCTTTCTTGATGGCTGATAATCTTCGGAACCACCATAGGTTGCTTCAATTACAAGTCCTTCCAGCCTTGGAAAGTTGGTCTGTGCCCTGTCAAATAGTCTTGTTTTCTCAAATTTGAAGTCTCCTGTAAAAGCAATGTTGTAAAGCCCCTCTCCAATGTGGAAGTGAGCTATGGCGGAGCCGAGAATGTGGCCTGCGTTGTAGAATGTGAGCCTTACATCTGGGGATATGTCGGTCACAACCCCGTAATCAAGGGTTATGGTGTGCTTCAAAGCTTCCCTTATGTGCTGGGACTCGTAGGGAATCGGATTTCCCTCCCTTGCTGCAACTTCAATGAAGTCTATCTGAAGAAGGACCATCAGATCTCTTGTGGGAGGGGTGAGGTACACAGGCCCTCTGTAGCCGTACTTGAAGAGAACAGGCAGAAGACCGCAGTGGTCAAGATGTGCATGAGTGATAACAACAGCATCTATGCTGTCAAGTGGCTGAATTTCCGGAATGTAGAGATAGGGGGACTGCTGAATGTTCCCCGCGTTCACACCACAGTCAATGAGAATTTTGCTCTCAGGTGTTTGCAGAAGATAGCAGCTTCTTCCAACTTCCCTTGATCCTCCAAGAAACGTTACCCTGACCCATCTGTCCTCATATATTGCACCTCTGTGGATCTTTTCACCGATTCTCTTTAAAATCTCCTTTCTCTCATCCTTAAAATTGATCAGAAAATTTCTGACATTCTCAATGGTCTTTGATTTTATTGGAGCAGTTCTTACGGGTCTTGGGCTCCACCCAACAGCCTTCATTATTTCTCTGAGGGTAATTCCATTCTTTCCAATGACTATTCCGGGTTTCTCAGCTTCAATGATGACCTCTCCATTCTCCTCGTCAAAGAAAAATCCGGTTATCTGGGCCTCATCTGGAACTATCTGCCTGATTATCTCCTTAGCCTCTTCAGGTGGTTTCAGGCTTTTCGGATCAGGCCTGACTATGATCCTCTTCCTCAGATCTTTTGCAAGCTTTTTGATTATATCTCCACTGTCTGCAAATTCCTGAGGGTTCTCAACATAAATAACCAGAAGTGGACCCTCAAACTCAATGTTTTTTATCCTGACGTTTCTTGGAATCAGATCCAGAATTTTCTCCTTTAACTGTTTTATGTATTCCTTGCTTGACATACCCTCCAACCTTTAAAAAAGATTACTTTCTGAGCCCGGATATTATTTCATCAACCACATCCTTTGAAATTTCGAAATATCCCTCCTGGGTGATTTTCACAACATCCATCCCATCACCGCTTGCCGAGTCTCGCTTTGTTGCAGAATACACCGCTCTGACTGCAAGCTCCACAGCCTCATCCACACTCATGTCAGGACTGTAGGAATCCTCAAGGAGCCCGTATGCCATTGGTGAACCGGATCCTGTGGCTACAATATCAGACTCCTGAATTGCACCTCCAATTGGATCGATGGAGTATATGCTACCTCCCTCCTCATCAACTCCTCCTACGAGAAGCTGGACAAGGTAGGGGAAGTACCTTGTTGAATTCAGAAGATTTGAAACTATGGTTGCCACAGCCCTCACGTTTGGCTTTTTCTCCTTCTGCACCTCATAAAGGTTCATCTCCACCCTGATGAGTCTCACAAGAAACTGAGCGTCTCCAACACTTCCGGCAGTTGTCATCGCTATTCTGTCTGAAATTCTGTAAATCTTCTTTGCCTTTCTGCTGGCAATGAAATGACCCATTGTGGCTCTTTTTTCTGTGGCAAGTACCACTCCGTCCTTACACACCACTCCAACTGTTGTCGTTCCTTTATACACCTTGTCCTGCAATATTTCTGGCATCATAACATCTCCTTCTCTTCCTGATTTTTTGTAGAAAAGCCCACTGGCTGAAGTCATTTAATCGTAAAATGTTTTTAAGCCTTTCGTTCATGAGACTGACTTAACAAAACTGTTGAACAGGATAAAATTTCTTCCTAATCATCAGCAAGAAGAACAACATCATTCACATTTGGGTTTATCTGTCTTGCCTTTCTGAGAATTCCATCTCTAAATCTGCTCAGATCCTTTCCTTTCAGTATCGTACCCCTCATTTCAGGAAACGCCCACTTCACAAGGAGAGATGGGAGACCGGCTATGATGATGTCAGCATCCAGTCTTTCAAGAGCTCTTTCAAAATAAAGACCCATGACAAAAGGCATGAAATTCCGGAGGTTCTCTCTTGCCCATCTCCACCCCTTCCTTCCTGTGGTCAGAACAACACGGTCATACTGCCTGGCAATCCTTATCTTACTCTCGACAAGTTCATCACACCACGGCTCAACAAATCCCGTTGTTCCGAGAATGGATATGCCACCTTTAATTCCGAATTTCCTGTTGCCGGTTCTTTGTGAAACTTTTTCCCCATCAGGGATCCATATCTTCACACCTCCCTCATATCCGTATCTGTTTTTCATAACCTCAAGATTTTTCAGAAGCTGTTCCATGGCAGACCTGCTTACAGAAGCCCTTCCGTTAATCCTCCCAACTCCATGACCGAACTCAGGGCTCTCTGAGATTTTTGCTCTGATTTCAATCCCATCTGTCACATCAAATGAGTGGTCCCCTGAAAACTTTCTGACATGTGCATTCCCGTTTCTGGCATTCACACCCACCTCAACATCAATCCCAGCAGGAGTCCATACCTTTACTCTGTTCACGTCCTCGAAAAGAGATGATATTGCTCCTGCTGCAGAGGCTGATGCGGCTGTACCTGTTGTTATTCCTCTTCTCAGCCATCCCCGATGGGTTATGATGTAAAGACCGGACTCTACTCTCTTCCTCACACTTTTTGCTCCTAATCTCTCAGATTCCCTTTTCACCCAATCCTCAGGATAGGGATAGTGCTCAACAGGGTCCTTCATAGGCCAGATTTACAAGGGCATTGAAGATCGCAACTGCAAGTGTTGAACCACCTCTCGTGCCTCTTGTTGTTATTGATGGCACATCAAGCTCCCTCAGCATTTCTTTTGATTCTGCTGCATTGATAAATCCAACAGGGGTCCCTATGACAATCCCGGGCTTTACCCCCTCATTTATCAGATTGCAAACTGCAATCAGGGATGATGGAGCATTTCCTATTACAGCAATCGCGCCATCCATTTTGTCTTTTAGCCTGTATATTCCGCTCATCGCCCTCGTAAGCTTTTCATCATCACCATGCTCGACTGCGACAAAAACGTCACCATCAAACCTCCTCTTGTTTATTCCCGCAGACACCATTTTAACATCACAGATCAAATTTGAACCATCAAGAATCGCTTTTATTCCCTCTTTTACAGCATCTCCTTTAAAAACGATCAAATCCTTTATTCCGAAATCCCCCGTTGCTATAACACACCTCTGAACAATCTTTTCTTCAGGAGTTTTCCCCGGAACGATCTTGCTGACTATTTCATAGCTTCTCTTCACGATCTCATTGGCGTCAAAGGTCAAATCTCCCATATCCTGCATCATCCCACCTCCAGATCGTACTTTTTCGAATAACCTCTTGGAGTTATCATCACACCACCATCAACAATCGTTTCCTTGGCTGGAACAATCAGAAGGGTGTGCATATCCGCATGTTCAAGAACCTCATCAACTTTCACGATCCTTATCTCCTCATTTTCTCTGCAAACGGTTTTGGCAACTCCAATGTAGCAATTTCCTCTGTACTCTTTGATTATCTTCAGTGCCTTTTCAAGATTGGGTTTTCTCCTCCTGCTTGATGGATTGTATATCGCTATAACAAAATCACCCTCAAGTGCCTTTCTCAACCTTCTTTCAATGACTTCCCATGGTGTGAGGAGATCGCTCAAGCTTATAACAGCATGATCTCCTGCTATTGCAGACCCAAACAGAGGTGAAGCAGAGCTTAGAGCTGAAACACCCGGAATGATCTCCCATTCCACCTCAACTTTACTTCTGTATATCATTTCGGCAACCAATGGAGCGAGACCGTATATGCTTGGATCTCCTCCACTAACTAAGCAGACCCGATTCCCATTTTGAGCCAGTTCGATTGCAATCTTTACTCTTTCCACTTCTCTGCCCATCCCACTCTCTATTATCTGTCCTTTGACAATTTCTCTGATGAAATCGAGGTACTTTTTATGCCCGATCACATAATCCGCCATCTCAAGAACGTTCTTTGCCTTTACTGTTAAAAGATCCTTGCATCCCGGTCCTATACCAACAACATAGAGTTTACCTTGCGATAGCAACTGTAACGCCTCCATAAACTTTCTTTCTCAAAACAAGCTCCTTTTTTCTGGAAAAATAGAGAGCACAGGCCTCACTAACACTTTTCAATCCTATAATCCGGGCCCTTGAAGGAGATTTCACCTCAATTCTGTTTATCTCATTTTCATCTAAGAACATCAGCGGTCTTTTGAAGTGGTCCACAGCTTTTACAAGCTCTTCACTTTCTTTTTTTCCTTTCCATGTGGATATGACTCTTATTTCATCTCTGGAAGCTCCGATCTCTTTCAAAGCCTGCTCGATTGCATTGATGATCTCCTTTGCCTTGACATCTTTTTTAAAGCCAATCCCAATGCTCAA
>WAMS01000112.1 GCA_015522195.1 Geoglobus sp.
AGCCACTCCCTGTCCCATGGAATTCTTGTTCCCAGTCCCTTTCTTCTCGCACACGCCTTGTCCTTGAGCCACTCGATCTTGTTTCTGAACTCCTCTTTGTAGTAATCCGGAATTATTTCCATTTTTTCAAGCCAATCAAGAACCCTCTGCTTCCATTCATGATCTGAGTAATTGAGAAACCACTGATCTTTGACAACCTTAACAACACACTCTGTTCCACACCTGCATACAACCGGCTTTTCGCTGAATTCAAAAAACACATCTCCCTTTCCACTTTTTATCAGATCCTCATGCACCCTGTCCTTTGCAACAGAAACCTTCAATCCGGCGTATTTTCCTGTGTTATCCATCATCACTCCTTTGTGGAACTCCTTCTTGTATACGATCTTGGTTGCCCTGTCGAGGAGATCGGCATCATTCTGATTCCTGACTCCAATCTCTTCAGAAACATCCTTTGCTGGAATGCTGTAGTTCTCATCTTCAATCTCAATCAGAACAACTGGTTCAAGTTCCTGGATTATCTCTTTCTCTATCCCGTATCTGTCAAGGATGCCGGTTCTTTCAAGGTCAGTTATTGCGATGTAGTCAAACGGTGCGTGTGCAGGAACTGACATAACCACTCCCGTTGCATTATCGGGGTCGACAAATTCAGCAGGAAGTACAGGAACTCTCTTTTCGGTCACGGGATTTACTGCAAATTTTCCAAAGAGAGATTCTGCACTTATCTCTTCAACAAACTCAACTTTTTTATCTGAAAATCTGAGTTTCTCAAAAGCTTTTCTGCTTACGAGCCATTTTTCGCCATTCACCTCGGCTATAACATAGATTTCGGGTTTGAGCCAGATGTTTGTCACTCCAAAAACAGTTTCAGGCCTCAGAGTTGCACATGGAAGAATGAGATCGGAACCTTCAAGTCTGAATTTTATGACTGTGTATTCAACTATTGTCGCAGACTCTCCTGTAAGCAGATCGTGATCCTCCACGGGATTGTCATCGTGGGGACAGTATCTGACTGGATGACTTCCCTTTACAATCAGATTTTTATCTTTGAGCTTCCAGTACTGCCATTCTATGAACTTCTGGTATGCTTCGTCCATAGTTGTGAAGCTTCTTCTCCAGTCTATTGAGAATCCAATCATTTTCAGTGACCTTTCAGCCTCTCTTGAGAAGTACTGGACAATTCTTTCAGGTGTGGTAAGCTGAATTAAATCTTCGTAAGGCACATCGTGGAACTTTGTGTAGACATCAATCGTTTTTTCATCTTTTTTTGCAATCAGCTCTGCGAGACCTATGATTGGAGTACCTGTAACGTGAAATCCCATTGGAAAGAGGACATTGTATCCGAGCATTCTCCTGTATCTGGCAACTGCATCACCTATGGTGAATGTTCTTGTGTGTCCTGCATGAAGATTTCCGTTGAGGTAAGGGTAGGGGATGGTAATGAAAAATTTCTTTCTCGAAGAACGATCAGCATGAAAGACTCTATTTTTCTCCCACTCCTTCTGCCATTTTTCCTCGATCTCCCTGAAGTCCATGGTTGGATTTTAATCATGGATTAAAAATATTTACCCAACTTTTTCCTGAAGAGTGGTGAGATCAGATAGAGAATGTTGAGGACCAAAACTCCGTAGATGAATTCTTTTCTGAAGACAGTTCCAGCGAGAATAACTGCCGCTGGCAGTAGGAGATATGGATTTCTTATTTTTGGATACTGGACATTGCTGACCATCAGAAATGCAAGCCCAATACTCAGAATTCCTGCAGTATAGGAATTGAAAATAACTTCGACTGAAATGGCAATGAGTGCAGAGGAGGTTATGGGAAATCCAATAAAATTTCTGTGTTCTTCAGCTGAAAACCTTGCAAGCCTGTACATTCCAGCCAGAAGATATGGAAGTGCCAGTGCTGGAAAGAAATAAGCTGTAGCCACACCAAAAGAAGCAAAATCAGCCAGAGAATCAGTGAACTTTCCATACCTGCCCGAATATCCCTTCCTTGCCAGATACCCATCAAAACCGTCCATAATCGCTGCAATGAAGATAAATCTTGGATCTCTCATGATTATTGCAAGAAAACCGAAGATAACGTTGAAGAATGAGAAGTAATCTGCAACATCAATGTGCCTTTTCATGCCTTACCGCCACCGTCTGACCTGCCCTTACCTTTTCACCCTTTTTAACTATGAACATGTATCCCTCCGGAATTTCAAGAGTGACTCTTGACCCGAACACAATCATCCCTATTTTCTGACCTTTCTTAACCCTTTCCCCTTCCTTAAGATAGCAGATTATCCTTCTTGCAAAAATTCCTGCTATCTGCTCCACAACAAGGGTTCCATCTTCTGATTCAATCCAGATAATGTTTCTTTCATTTCTCCGACTGAGCCTGTGAAATGCAGGAAAAAATTTTCCCCTGAAGTATTTTATTGCTCTCACCGTTCCATCGTATGGACTTCTGTTTACATGACAGTCAAAAAGATTCATGAATATCTCAATTCTGTTTTCCGTGATTTCGGCGATTCTCCCATCTGCAGGAGACACAATTCCCTCACCGATCGCTCTATCAGGATCCCTGTAGAAGTAAATTATGAAAGCAGCAGCTGCAAGAAAAATCAGGGAGAGAGCGTAATTCAGAAAAAATGAAGGTACTGAAAGAATCAGCAGAAATGTCACCATTTTCAATGCTGTCTTCTCCAAGCTCTCACCACCTCGTCTTTAATGCTGAATATGAGATCTGCAAATTCAGGAAGAAGTCTGAAAACTCCCACAGAAATGGCAATCAATGCCAGGGTCGCCAAAATTTTTGAGATTATGTGATGGGCAATGTAAAAGCTGAAATCTGCCGAACCAAACCACTCACCTCCGTAGGCTGAAACAATGAAAACGTTCCTCAGAAGATTAAGAATGTATATCACAGGCACAGATATGAGGAATGCCATGAGTTTTCTCCTGATCTCTGCGTGGGTTGACAGGGTTATACCTGTAAAAAGAGCCATGCTTTCTATCCCCGTGCATGCAAGTATGATCTGAACGTATTTTCCATTGTAGCTTATTATGTCTTCTGAATGTCTTTCAAAGTTGAATCCGAGAAATTCTGCAAGTTCTATGCTCATGTCTGTTGTATGGACTATGAGGCTGGACTTCAGAGGTGTTATGGCAAATGTAAAGTAGATCAGTGATGAAACAAGGGCAACCGATGTTGCCGAGATGAACACTCTGTCATTTTCTGACCGGAGTATTGTAAGACCCATAAATGAGAAGAGAGTGAAGGCCAGAATCATCAGGGTTGTGTTGTAAAAATCTGAAATTTGAAGGTAGTACTGTGTTTTTAACAGCCAGGAAACACCAAAAAGGAACCATCCAGAAAATCCGATAGGCTTCTTTCCCGTTACAACATAGATAATCATGAATGCAACTGACAGGAATTCAAACATAATCGGGAAATTTATTAACTGAATATAAGACATTCGGCGTGGATTTGCACATACACAGCATTTACTCTGATGGAAGTGCAGGAATAAACGAGATAGCCAGAAAGGCGAGAGAGAGAGGATTGAGGCTTATAGCGATAGTCGATCACTCATCAGATCATCCAAAAGGACTTAACGAAAAAAAAGCTATAAGAAGAAAGATTGAAATTGAAAACGCCCAGGAAAGATTTGGAATAAGGATTCTGGATGGAGTTGAATGCGGAATTCTTGAGGATGGAAAGATCGTTATGCCTGAACACCATTTTGAGCTTGTCATTGCATCCCTCCATGCATATCTTCCTGTGAATGAGGTGTATCGCAGACTGAAAAAATGCATGGTCGAGAACAGTATTGATATACTTGGCCACGTTCATGCCGGAATGTTCTCCCACAATTCTCCCATTCCGGAGTACGATCTTGAGATAATTGATCTGGCAAAGGAGAATGGGGTGGCTGTAGAGCTAAACAGCTACCACATGTCACCTCCAGAAGACTTTCTGAAACTTTGCAGAGGAAAAGATATTCTTTACTCATTTGGAAGCGATGCACATCACCTTTCAATGGTGGGAAAGCTTGATTTCTCCATCAGAATGGCAAAGATTTATTTTGGAAACGGGAAAAATCTGGCACATGAAATACATAATTCTGACGGTTGATGGCATCATCCCCTACCGGGGAGGAGTTGTGCTTGTAAAAAGAAAAAACGAACCATTCAGGGGATACTATGCCCTTCCGGGTGGAATTGTTGAGTACGGAGAGACTGTTGAGGATGCTGTTGTGAGAGAGGTGCTGGAGGAGACCGGACTCGAATGCAGGGTCAGGGAGCTTGTTGGAGTCTACTCAGATCCTGATAGAGATCCAAGGGGTCATTTTGTAAGCATCTGCTTTCTGCTTGAAGTAATCGGTGGAAAGCTGAAAGCCGGCAGTGATGCTCACGATGTAAAGATTTTTAAATTGGGAGAACTTCCGGAGCTTGCATTTGACCATTCAAAAATGATCCACGATGCAGAGGTGATGCTTGTTGGAATTCTGTCCAAAATGCAGGAGCATAATGATATACCGGGGAGATAGGGCTGTCTGCAGAAAGTGTGGACACGAGAAGGAGGCAGATGACACTTCAGATCTGATAATCACCGCAAAGAAAAATGAAGGGGAGATTCCAGTTATAGAAGGAGAAAACATAAAGACTCTCCCTACAACAAATATTATCTGTCCTGAGTGCGGGAACAATGAGGCATTCTGGTGGCTCAGACAGCTCAGATCTGCAGATGAAAGCGAGGTAAGATTTTTCAGGTGTACAAAATGTGGAAAAACGTGGAGAGAGTATGATTGAATTCAGACTTCGCTGAAACCACCTGATATGATTATTTTCATGGCATCCTCAACACTCATGTCAAGATAGATCAGCTCTCTCTCAGGAACAAGGATAACCAGACCTGAGGTCGGATTTGGGGAGGTGGGGATGAAGACGTTTACAAGCTTTTCACCTGTTATTCTGCAGGCCTCACCTATTCTTGATCCTGATGTGAAGCCTATTGCATAAACACCCTTTCTCGGGTACTCAAGAAGAACGACTCCCCTCAATCTTTCAACGTCTGTTGTGAGAAGAGCTCTTATCGCCTCCCTGACACCCGAATAAACGGTTCTGATCAGTGGTATTTTTTTCAGGCTGTTTTCCAATTTAAATATGATTTTCTGCCCTATGGTGTGGGTACCTGCAAAACCGAGAGCCAGAATGGTTACAAGCAGAATTACAAGGCTGAATCCCGGAAAGTAGTATGGTGTTTTGTAGAAAAACGGTCTGAGCAGGCTCTCTACAGTTGTCAGTGACCAGTAGACTATGAAGGCTGTTGTTGCCAGTGGAACAAAAATGAGCAGTCCTGTTATGAATGCGCTCTTCAAGCGATCGATCATGAGAATATTTTCATCGAAATTAGATAAAAGGTTATTGATATTCAAAAATGTTAAAAAAGAAAAGGTCAACAAAACTGACATGAATCTGGGATCTGTCTGTCTTGTTTGAGTGTTAGCATGATGGTTTTTTATTTTCTCCATCATTATTAGGAATATTATAATTTCAAAAAAATATATTTACTGGTACCTTTTTTCATCTTCTGGAGGTGTTAGAAATGGAGAAGAGAACCGAGAGGAAGGAAAAGGTAGAGGAAACGTTTAAGGGGATTAAATTATTCTTTGGAACTTAAATCCAGTAATGTTTTTTAAAGAATGATCAAGAAAATTTTTGAATACTCTCTCAAACCTTACAATATAATTTTCCCATTTCCGTTGTTACCTATGATCGCCGGAGCTTTTGCAGGTGGTATCAATGGATTATGGAAGCCTGTGGCCTTCACATTTCTCTTTTATCCAGCTAATAATCTCTGGAATCACATTAATGATGCCGAGGATGACTTTAAGGGAGGGAAGAACACTCCCTTTATCAATTATGTTGCGAGAAGGTTGGGATATGTAATTGTTTCAATCCTTTATTTGATATCCACAGTATTTGTACTGTTTCTTTCAAAAAATGGGGTTGCATTTTTCCTTTTTCTACTTGTTTTCGTAGTAACATTTCTATACTCCGATAGAACAATTACAGGGCTTAGACTGAAAAAGCACTATCTCACCGAATTTCTCGTTTATCTTATTGCAGTTCCGTCGTATATTGTGCTCATGTACGCTCTTGTGAAAAACCTCGATTTAAATGCGATGAAAATTGCAGTACTTTTTACCCCTCTTATGCTATCAACACTCTTCCTGAAGGATCTGAAGGATATAAGTTCAGACACGGAAGCGGGACTGAAAACGTTTGGTGTGGTTTTTTACTATAAAACCCTTATAAAGGTTTTTTATGTTTTTCTTTTAATTTATTTCTTAATAGGTATTATATTTTTTTACATGAGTACTATGCTTCTTGCATTTATACCTGTAGTAGGTGTGGTTTACTCCGTGTTTAAAATGGTAGTTAATGACTGGAATGTAACGAAAGCTACCCAGAAATATATTCAGTATTCTATTATTTCAGGTCTTTCGTCTTTAGCAACAATGCTTACCATTCTAATCTTCCTTAGTCTGTCTTGAACTTTAATAAAAGAGATGTGCCGGATCCAAAAAAGAAAATTCCCGGCTCAATTTCAGATATAAATTTTCTTTCTGGAATCTCTTGAAGCAGTGCTGAGGGAAGAGAAGTGAACAATATAAGAAATTTTTTTCTAAGTTTTTCTGAAAGAAAATCAAAAACCTCGTAAGTTTCACCTCTATAGGC
>WAMS01000113.1 GCA_015522195.1 Geoglobus sp.
CATCTGTACAGAGTTTTATGACCTAATCACCTGACTTTGTATCTTATTCAGTATAAATGCAACGGCCTTGGAAGAGATTTCAAGCAAGCTCATTCTCTCCTCAGCTTGGACTCATAATCGTGGATGTCATGTCTCACAGATCGACAAAGCAGGCCGGGGGAGCTTGTAATTTATCGAGTAGCGCCCCCGCCGGGAATTGAACCCGGGTCGAGGGTTCCGGAGACCCTCAGGATATCCACTACCCTACGGGGGCACACAGACTTAGAAACATTCAGGTGAGTGAAATTTAAAAATATCCGAAATCGAAAAAGAATTCAGATCCTATGGTTCTATTTCAGCTCTTCCATACGGGCTTTCTCTTCTCAAGAAATGCATTCAGACCCTCAACAGCATCCTCTGTCTTGATAAGGCCATTGAGATAGATGTCGTTAATTTTATCCATGACCTCATCAAATGCTAACCCTATGGAGGTTTTCAAAGCTTTTTTTGTGAATCTCAATGCTGCAGGACTCTTCTCGAGAAGTGAGCTGACATAATTTCTGACCTCATTTTCAAAAGTCTCGTCACTGAAAACTCTGTTAACCACACCAATTTCCATTGCCCTCTCCGCAGAAATGGCTTCACCTGTCATTATTATTTCGAATGCATTTTTCCACCCTATCATTCTTGGCAGTATGGCAATGGCAATGGGCGGATAGTGAGCGAGGGTTATTTCAGGATTTCCAAGCTTCGCATTCTGAGATGCAAGAATTATGTCGCATGCCATTGGAATCTCAAAGCCCCCTCCAAGTGCATATCCCTTTACAGCTGCAACGGTAACTCCATCGTAGCTCAGGATTTTTCCTATCAGTTCGGTGAATGTTTTTATCATTTCCGGAGCTTTATCCGGGTAATGTTCTTTTATCTCAGCTCCAGCACTGAAATGCTTTCCTTCATTGCCGATCACTGTAATATGTGCCTCATTCTCTGCTTTTTCAACAGCATCGATCAGCTCATCCATCATTTCCATATCAACAATGTTTAAAGGCGGATTTGCAAGTTTAATCCATGCCACACCACTTTCAATATCAAGCTTTATTTTGCTGTACGCCATAATCCAACTTGGCTTGGACATATTTAAGAATTACTATTTAAAGATTGTTTACATTGTAAAAAGAGAAAAGTATAAATTATTCATATTTTATAATTTAAATTGGTGGTGAGCATGGCATTCAGTCCCGAGAAATTAGTTATAAGGCCAATGAAAAAGGAGGATTTTGAGGAAATAGTGAGGATAGATCAGCAGTACACAAAAACAAGAAGAGAAGAATATTACAAAAGACTGCTGTGGGAAATACTCGAGTCAGAGTATGCAATAGTCACATCTCTGACGGCCGAGTATGATGGCAGGGTAGCAGGATTCATAGCCGGAACAATTTTCTCAGGGGAGTTTGGGATTCCTGAAAGTGTTGCATACATAACAACAATTGGAGTCGATAAAGAATTTGCAGGTAAGGGGATAGGAAGAGAGCTCTTCGATCAATTTATAACCAATGCAAAGGGAATGGGAGTCAGAAAGATATTTACTCTTGTTGAATGGGAAGACTGGACTTTGATGGACTTTTTCAGAAAAGTTGGGTTCAGACCTTCCGGCTCAATGCTCAACCTTGAGCTTGAGATTCCTTAGTTCGGCATTATCTGTAATTTCCAATCTTCGTTTTTATTTTTCCCGTTCTATTTTTTTGAATTTCAGTTGAACGTGTAAAACTCAGAAACTTTTAAATTTTACAGTGTCAACCTAAATATCATGATAGCCCAGTACGGTTACAAGGATGGTTCGGGAGTGTACTATATCTCCATTGATACTGACAAATGCAATGGATGCACCCATCTCGAGACTCCAAAATGCATTGAGGTATGTCCATCTGGAGTATTTGAGGTGGGGGAGGATGAAATTGATCCATTCAGGGAAGAACCAGTTGCAAAGGTTAAGGAGGAGCACAGAAACAAAATAAAATACAGCTGTGCCCCGTGCAAGCCCTCATCTGGATGGAAAGTTGAGCAGCTCCCGTGTGTTTCCTCATGCCCGAAAGATGCCATAAATCATTCGTGGTGAATCATGTCTGGGGTGAAGTGGGAAAAAGCATTCACGGTTGAAAAGGAGCGAGCTGAAGAGTACGTGGAGCTTTACAGGCAGATGGGGTACGAGGTAAAGGTTGTTGATGTCAGCACATGCGATCAGGATTGTGGAGTTTGTTACCTTGGCGGGAGTTATGTGGAGATATGGGTGAGGAAAGAGGAAGATACTGAGAATGATGAAGGGCTCTTCGAGTAGCCATTTCAGGCCCCTCACTCTTTTAACAATTCATGTTGTTATTTAAATTCTCACCTTGACATCGTAGGTATTAAATACTAAAAAACATTTACAAAGTTATGGACTTCGACTTGAGAACGCCAATTGTCAGACTTGACAAGACAAGAATAGCGATTTTGAGGGAAAAAATAGAAGACCCAAACATAACAACAAGGAGACTGAGTGAAATCCTTAGGGAAAAATATGGAATTTCGTTAAGCCATGCGAGGATTGCAGAGATAATAAAGGAGATGAAGGATTCCGAGGTTTTCAGAGAGACGGTCATTCCAAACGAGAACTACTTTATATTCTCGTTCATGGAGATGAGCTTCAACAATGAAAATTTTGCAGAGCACTGGAGAAGGACATACGAGTATCTTGTCGAGTCCCCAAACGTGATGCTCTTCTTCACAACAGATGGCAGATACAGATGGAAGCTCATAATGGCCTTCAGGAGCTTTCAGGAGGTCTCAAAGTGGGTTCATCGGTTCCTTAAGGAGCACGGAATGGTTGTTCAGGACCTTAACATGCTCATAATCTACAGAATACTGAAATTCAAGTTTGACGAGAAACTCCTTGAGGATCTGCTTAAAGCCTCTGAAACATTGTAAACAATTGAAAATTTTTTCTCGTCCAAAATTCAGAAAAATATTTATACCAAATTTACAAAGTATGATAAGATAAGATACATGCTTTACAGGTTTGTGGAGGTGAAGAGATGGTAACGGTTGATGAACTGCCTGAAATGAAGAAATTCATTGAATGGTTCGAAAACAGGCATGAGTACGCAAGGAAGTGGAAAGAGGAAACTGGAGGCAAGGTTGTGGGGTACTTCTGCACCTACATGCCTGAGGAGATAATGTATGCAGCAGGAATCCTGCCTGTAAGAATTCTCGGGTCACATGAGCCTGAGAGCATAACTAGACCTTATCTGCACGACATGTACTGCCCATTCTGTCACGATACCTTGGCTCAGGCACTTGAGGGCAGATACGACTACCTTGACGGCGTAACGATTGCTCAGTCCTGCCTCCACATGAGGCAGTCATACTTCAGCTTTGCTGACAGGGTTGAGAACATAGAGTGGAGCTACTATCTGCCCTTCCCCCATGGTGTCAACAATCCACACGCAGCCGACTTTGCAAAGCATGAGTTTGAAAAGTTCAAAAAGTCTGTTGAGGAGTGGACAGGGAAGGAGATAGCAGACGGTGATCTTGATAAAGCTATTGAAGTTTATAACAAAAGCAGAGAATTGCTGACAAAGATGTTTGAGCTGAGAAAGGCAGATGAGCCTGTTTTAACAGGACTTCATGCCATGTACATAGTAGTCTCATCTCAGGTTGTTGACAAGGCAGAACACAACCAGGTTCTTGAGAGCTTTCTTGAAAAGATTGAAAATGGTGAGGTCGAGAATGACAGGGAGATAGGAACAAGGCTGATGCTCATTGGAAGTGAAGACTACGATGCTGAGCTTTTCAGGCTCATTGAGTATGGAATGAGCTATCCGGCAACATTTGTCTTTGAGGAGAACTGCACAGGATCAAGGTACTTCTGGGGTCTGGTTGAAGGTGATGGAGACAGGCTCATGGCTCTTGCAAAAAGGTACGTTTATCGCGTGCCATGTCCTGCAAAGGACTGGGCGAGAGGAGACTTCTTTGGAAGAAGGAGATTTCAGTTCATTGAAGATGTGATAAAGAAGTGGAATGTCGAGGCTGTTATAATTGCCCAGATGAAGTTCTGCGATCCCCATGAGCTTGACATACCATCGCTGAGAGAGATGCTTGACAAAATGGGCGTGAGACACCTTCACCTTGAGCTCGACCTGACACAGCCTGTTGGTCAGTTCAGAACGAGGGTTGAGGCCATGATTGAGGCCATGGGTGAGGAGGATCTGTTTATCTGAGGTGATGAAGATGGAGGTTAAGGTTAGGCCGTTTGACTGCTGGAACGATTTCAAGAACTACAGAATGAATTACTACAAGGAGTATCTTGAAGCAAAGGACAATGGTGGAATCAGGTGGGCCGGATCGGCATGGGCATTCGATCCTGTGCCGCAGGGACTTGGTGAGGACGTTTACCCGCTTACAGGAGAGCCGTATGGAGCTACTGCCGCTTTCTTCAAGGACTTCTCAATGAAGGCTCTGGAAACAATTGAAAGAAAGGGTGCTGCAAGAGATCTCTGTGGCTACATGAGAAACTACTGGGGAAGTGTTGCAATGGACAAGTATCTGCTTGCTGATGGGAGTGTGATCGAACCATTCCCCAAACCAGATTTCAACTTCACAATACACATATGCTGTTCTCATGCAAAATGGTACCACTACGCAGCAGAGCTTGAAGGTGGAGTTCCAACCTACGCTGTAGATATATCTGTAGGGCCAGGGTACACCCTTGACGACAAGAAGATAGAGTATGTTGTCAGGCAGCTTGAGGATGCAGTAACATGGATGGAGAAGGTTACGGGCAGAGAGTACGATGACGAGCTTCTGATAAAGGCTGTTGAGAATGAGGCGAAGTCAATGACCTTATGGGCAAAAATCTGCAAGCTCAATCAGGCAGAGCCTGCTCCGATGGAAGAGAAGAGCATGTTCTCATTCTACGTGCTCACACTGATAAGAAGGAGCGATGAGAGGGTTGTGAAGCTTTACGAACAGCTCTACAGGGAGGTTGAAAACAGGGTCAAGAAGGGGATTGGGGCACTGACATACGAGCAGTTCCGATTTGTCACAGACAACCCGCCACCATGGCCATTCCTGAAGGTTTACAGATACCTCGAGCAGAATTACGGAGCTGTTTCTGTTGGAAGCATCTACACATTCGGTCTTGGAGCTGCATGGCTGGGAATGGATGAGAAGGGAGAGAACTGGATTTGGGAACCAGCTCCAACACCTGAAGAGGCTGGATTCGAGATTCATGACAGGAGAAGTGCACTCTGGTGGACGGCGCTGTTCAATTTAAAGTACAGGGCATCATGGCAGCATGAATATTCTCACTGGGTAAGGAAGCAGGAAACTTACCAGATGGTGAAGGACTGGAACACTGATGCAATCATCATGCACCTCAACAGAGGGTGCGAGCTCTGGAACATGTCAACCCTTGAAGTTAGAGATTATCTGGTCGGCAAGGGCATACCTGTTGCAACGTACGAAGGAAACATGGCAGATCCAAGGGAGTTTGATGAGGCAAGAACCTTCAACGTCATTGACTCGTTCATGCAGAGCCTTGGAATTGAAAAGCTCACATAATTTTTGGAGGTGATAGAGTGGCTGTGGCTGGAATTGATGTTGGGACGAAGCTGACAAAGGTCGTGATAATGGATGAGGATAAGAACATCCTCGCATACGTGATCGAGAGAACCGGAACCGATCACAAAAAGTCATCGCAGGAAGCACTTGATAAGGCTGTTGAGAAGGCGGGATTGAAGAGAGAGGACATAAGGAAGATAATTGCAACCGGATTTGGAAAGATCTCTGCCCCATTTGCAGATGATGAGGTAACTCAGGTCATTGCAGCGGGAAGAGGAGCTTACTACGTTAAGCCTACTGCAAGAACCGTGATCGAGGTTGGAGCTGAGGAGAGCAGGGCAATTCAGCTCGATGACAGTGGAAATGTTAAGGATTTCTCCCTCGCAGATAAATGTGCTGCTGGAGCCGGATCATTTGTTGATGCGATGATAAGGTACCTTGAAGTTACTCCAGACGAGTTCGGACAGCTTGCTTTGCAGGCAACAAGGGCAATTCCGATGAATGCCCAGTGTGTTGTTTTCGCAGAATCTGAGGTTGTTTCGCTTTTGCACTCCAATGTTCCAAAGGCCGAGATTTCAAGGGCAATTCATGACGCAATAGCAGACAGAGTTGCTGCAATTGCAAGGAGAATCGAGATAAAGGATAATGTTCTGCTGATTGGAGGTCTTGCAAACGACATAGGCTTCATAGATGCCATGAAGAGAGAGCTTGGAAAGGACGTGCATGTCCCTGACAATTATCCGCCTGAGCTTGTTCCAGCGATAGGAGCAGCATTATCGGCTTTGTGAGGAGGTGAAATTATGGTTACCGTGCAGGAAAGCGAGTATTGGAGATGGCCCGAAAAGATATGGGTTGATGAGAACAAGAACTGGCAGGATGCTGAGGTTATAAGCTGCGGAATAGATCTCGGCTCGGTGAGTACGCAGGCAGTCATGATGGCTGATGGCGAACTCTACGCCTACGCCAACATAAGGACCGGGACGAGCAGTACTGCGAGTGCTGAAAAGGCAGTCAATGCAGTTCTTGAGAAGATCGGAGACATGACAAGGGAGAACATCCACTACATTGTCGGAACAGGTTACGGCAGGGTGAGCATTCCCTTTGCAAACAAAACCATCACCGAAATTGCCTGCCATGGAAGAGGGGCTGTTTATGTTTACGGCAATACTGTAAGAACGATCCTCGACATGGGAGGACAGGATCTCAAGGCAATAAAGGTCGACAGCAGGGGAAAGGTGATAAACTTCCTGATGAATGACAAATGTGCTGCAGGAACAGGAAGGGGAATAGAGGTAGTATGCGACATGCTCTCAGTCCCAATAACTGAGGTTGGAGAGCTCTCTTTAAAGGTTGATGAGGAGCCAGAGCCTGTTTCAACAACATGCGTTGTCTTTGCCAAGTCGGAAATTCTCGGGCTCATAAGAAAGGGCTGGAGCAAGGAGATGATTCTTGCCGCGTTCTTCAATGCAGTCTCAAGCAGGGTTGTTGAATTGCTTGAGAGGGTTGGTGTTGAGCCCGACTTCGCAATAACTGGAGGCATTTCAAAGAACGTTGGTGTTGTGAAGAGAATAGAGAGAAAGCTCAACATGAAGGCTTTGGAGCCAAAGGTAGATCCACAGCTTGCAGGAGCCATAGGAGCGGCTTTGTTTGCCAGAGCTCTCTACATAAAATCAAAGAAGTGATCTTCCCCCCTCCTCTTTTTTGGTGAAAAAATGGGAGAAAAGGTAACAATAATCCTGGATGGAAAAGAAGTAAGCGGAGAAAAGGGAAAAACTGTTCTGGAAATCGCCTTAGATAATGGGCTTTACATACCCAACATATGCTACCATCCAAACGTCTCTCCCGGCCCCGGGAAAAAAGGTGCGGAGAGGGTTTTCAGAGGGGAGATAGAGATAGATGGTGAGGCTGAGGAGTACGAAGGATGCGGGCTGTGCGTTGTCAAAATTAACGGGGAGCTGAAAAAAGCCTGCATAACTCCAGCAGAAGACGGAATGGAAGTAAGCACAGATGATCCTTCTGCTGAAGAGGAAAGAAAGAGGAATCTGGCAAAGATACTTGCATACCACCCCCACGTATGCATAACGTGCGAATACAGAAACGGATGTGACAGAGTTCAGTGCATGTTTGGATATGCTGTTGAGGAGAGATGCTGCGATCTTTTCCCGAGATGTGAGCTGAGGTTCGTTTCGGAGTACATCGGCGTGCCAGACTACACTCCCAAGTACGTTTTCCAGAATCTCCCTGTTGTTGAGGAGAAGATGTACAGGTGGAACTGGAATCTCTGCATAAACTGCATGAGATGCGTTAGAGGATGCAATGAGGTCAGAGAGGCTAATGCACTGTCATTCACGGTTGCAGATGGAAATGCAATTGCCGGCAGAACAGGGAAGAGTGATGTTGAATCAGATTGCAAGTTCTGTGGTGTTTGCGTTGAGATCTGTCCAACAGGAGTTCCGAGAGATCTGAAGAGGAGGGTTAGCAACAGATGGAGAGATTCCATTGTTGAAAAGAGACTGCCTGTTCTCAAAGAGGTGCTGAGGCTTGATGAAGCAAATATTACTGATGTGCCTGAAACTGCAGGAGTTTTCAGACTCTACGATGAAAACATGGAGGTTGTTTACATTAAGGGAACTGAAAATCTGAAGGAGGGAATAATGGCAGAAATCGGAAGGGCTGTTTACTTTGACTACGAGGAGGATGAGATGTACACGATGAGGGAGAGTGAACTCATTCAGGAGTTTCTGCAGACACATGGGAGGATGCCAAAGCTCAACGATGAGGTTGATGATCTGTTCGATATATGAAAATTCGGAATTGTTTGTATTTTAAGGGGTGTTTGATATGGGAAATGACAGGAGAGTTGGGATAATAGGAGTTGGATGTTCAAAATTTGGAATTAGGGATGAGTTAACCGTGCAGGAACTGGCCTTTGAAGCTGTCAAGGAAGCAATACAGGATGCTGGAATAACGAGAGAAGATATAGAGCTGAGTGTTGCTGGTACAGCAGGAACGAGAAGCTACGAGCTCATGCCTGCTGTGCCAATAAATGAGTACTGCGGTTTCGCGGGTAAAGGTCCGATCAGGGTTGAGGCTGCCTGCGCAACAGGAAGTGCTGCTGTTTATACCGCCTATGCGAGCGTTAAGGCTGGAATTGCTGACATAGCAATTGCCATCGGTTTTGAGAAGATGAATGAGGTTGACACTCCAACATCCCTGGCTGTTGGAGGAAGGAGTGGAAGCTACCTTTGGGAGTTCCACCAGTACGGCACAACCTTCCCTGGCTACTATGCGATGCACGCATCGGCTCACATGGCAAGATATGGCACCACAGACAAACAGCTTGCCCTTGTAGCTGTTAAAAACCACAGAAATGCTGCCAAAAACCCAAAGGCACAGTTTCAGAAGGAGATAAGCCTTGAAAAGGCAATGTCATCAAGATATGTCGCATACCCTCTCAGACTTTTCGACTGCTCCGCCATAACAGATGGGTCTTCTGCTGCAGTTATTGCAAGCGAGGAGAAGATAAAGGAGCTTGGAATTGACAATGCTGTCTGGATTGAGGGAGTTGGTTATAGCAGCGACACGGCAAACATGCCAAAAAGAACAGATTATGCCGGTTTGAAGGCTACAGTTGAGGCTTCAAGGATGGCATATCAGATGGCCGGAATAGAGGACCCCGTAAAGGATCTGGATGTTGTGGCATTGCATGACTGCTTCACCATAGCAGAGATCATGGCATACGAGGACCTTGGATTCTGCAGGAAGGGTGAGGGAGGAAAGTTCATTGAGAATGGCGATTCTGACTTTGGAGGGAAGATTCCCGTAAACACATTTGGAGGTCTGAAGGCAAAGGGACATCCCCTTGGCGCCACAGGAGTGGCAATGTTCTACGAGATTGTGAAACAGCTCAGAGAGGAGGCAAAGGATCTTCAGGTTGATCTCAAGACGTACAAGGGCTTGACTCACAACATAGGCGGAACGGGGCATTTTGGATGGGTTTTCGTTCTGGGGGTGTGAAAAATGAGCAATGAGAAATTCAAGATGGAGAGCAGAACATTCGTGCTGAAGCATGAGCTGCCTGTTTCAAG
>WAMS01000114.1 GCA_015522195.1 Geoglobus sp.
CACCATTCTTGCTCCTGACTTGATCAGATTCTCTCTTGACACTCTCCCCATGGACATTCCTACCAGAAACAGCAGAAGAAATCCGGTGCTGAGAGACAGGAGAAATGCCTCGGATTCGTTTAAAAGCAGATAAGGGATTATTGGAAGAATGCCTGCAGGAATCGGAGCAATGGCGTGAATAAATGAGCTGACTCTCATTGCAAATTCATGGGCATCATCTATCAAACACTGCTCTCCATCTGATTTCAGCAGTGCTCTTCTCTTTTCCATTGCCATGAGTTTCTGCTCAACTCTCTCTGCTTCAAATGCTCCCCATCCACTCGATATTCCGAGAGCAAGGGAAGTTGCAACACCTGCCGTGAATATCATCTCTCCGCTTGCCTCTCCACTTAGATGGGCTCCCAGTACAAGTCCCATGATGGTGAGTACGCCATCAAAGAAACCGATGACAAAGTATCTTCTTGATATCGATCCTATGTCGGTCATTCTTGAATATATCCTGTACTTTCCAATTCTATCCTTCCCTGCCAGTTTTGAGAGCAGTCTATCCACATGGCTCAACTCCAGCAACTGATATAAATTAAAAGGAAATCAGTGGATTTATGAAGATTTTCGACACAATGAGTGGAGATGTTGTTAAACTGGATATTAAGGATGAGGTGAGAATGTACGTTTGTGGCATAACTGCCTACGATTACTCTCACATTGGTCATGCAAGAAACGTTGTTCTTTTTGACACGCTGAGGAGATTTCTTGAATTTAAAGGTCACAGAGTCATGATGGTTCAGAATTTTACCGATATAGATGACAAGATAATAAACAGAGCCGTACAGGATGGGAAAAATGCGGTGGAGATCTCATCAAAATTCATTGATGAGTTTATGAGAGATGTTGAAGAGCTGAATGTCAGAGAGTGCATAAGGCCGAGGGTCTCTGAATTCATCACCGATATAATTGAGGCGATTAAAATTCTGATTGAGAGGGGGTATGCATACACAATCAAAAGAGAAGGTGGTGAGGACGTTTACTTCCATGTGCCATCCTTTGAAAGTTACGGGAAGCTCTCAAAAATTTCGACAGAAGAGCTGAGAAAGCACAGAATTGAACCAGATCCGAAAAAAAGAGATCCAAGAGATTTTGCATTATGGAAAGCAGCCAAAGATGAGGATTTTAAAGCGGGCTCATATTTTGACTCTCCTTGGGGATTTGGAAGGCCGGGATGGCACATAGAATGCAGCGTCATGTCATCAAAAATACTCGGCGTCCCGTTTGACATTCATGGAGGTGGTATGGACCTGATATTCCCGCATCATGAAAATGAAAGGGCTCAAACATTTGGGATGTACGGCAAGGAACCGGTAAAATACTGGATCCACAACAATTTTGTCACTGTCAGTGGAGAAAAGATGAGCAAGAGCCTTGGCAACATTGTCAGAATAAGGGATGTCGTTGAGAGATATGGAGGAATGGCACTCAGATACCTGCTCCTTTCGGCCCATTACAGGCATCCTTTGGATTACTCTGAAAAAAAGGTTACTGAAGCCAGAAAATCCTGGGAATACCTGATGAATACACTCAGAAATGTGGATATGGAAATATCCTACATCCGAACATTTCATGCAGGAAGAGATGGGGAGGCAATTGATTCCAAAATTGAAGAATTTGTAAATGCTCTTGAAAATGATTTCAATACACCGAAAGCGCTCTCAATCATGCATGAATATGCTTCCGAGATAAACAGCAAATTGTTTACTGCAAGCCTTGAATCTCTTGAAAGGACATTTGATGAACTGTTTACAATGCTGGAAATCACGGGACTTGTAAAGGATTACAGTCGATCCCCCGTTCTTGATGAAAAGGATGCCGGAAAGATCATAGAAAGGGAGAAAGCCAGAAAGTTACGTGAGTTTCAAAAAGCCGATAAAATAAGGAATGAATTCAGAGAAAGAGGAATTCAGCTTGTTGATACCAAAAAAGGTACCAGGTGGTTTATTTTTTCTTCTTTTTGATGACAACAACATCCCCGAGTGTTGGAACAAGCTTTTTCTGCGGGGAAGGCTTGACCTCCTGAACTCTTTCTCTCAGCTTTACTTCAAAAAGCCTTTCGAGTTTTTCAATCACCTCAGGCTCGGGGGTTATCTCTGCATTCTCGATCTTTCTTATGAGTGACTCCTTTTCCTGAATTTTCTTTGCCAGATCCTCCTGACTCCAGGATCTTTTCTGCCTCTCTCTCCTTATTATTTCATTGAATCCCTCAACAAGCTCTTCAGTGAAAACCATGGGTTTTGAATGCTGTGGTTTTCTGTCTTTTTTCACAACCCTTGTAATTCCATGCTGGACTGAAGTGGACACCTCCTCAACCCCGTACTCCCTGCATTCACTGCAAACATTAAGTTCAGTACCTTCAACTATAATCTTTACAGGTCTGTACCTGATTTCCTTACCGCATATTTCGCACTCCATTGCTATCCCCTGCCATTTTTCCAATAAATTCAAATACTTGAAGTTATATATTTTTAATTGGAGGTTCCCGGAATTGGAGTCTCTGAAAAACTTAAAAAAGGTATGGTGAACATGACGGAAGATATGGTTGAAAGTCCCCCTGGAAATGAGGATGTCATGCTCAGACTCAGGATACTTGAAAAGGAATATGAAAGACTCAAAGAACTTTACAGAAGGCTTGAGGATGAAAAAAGATACGTTGAATCGGAACGAATAAGATTTGAGAGAGAAGTTAGAAGACTCAGAAGTGAGATTGAAAGATTAAGGTCACCCCCGCTCATTGTTGGAACAATTTCAGATATTCTCGAAGACGGAAGGGTTGTTGTTAAAAGCTCCACCGGGCCGAAATTTCTGGTTAATGTCAGCCAGTATGTCAATCACTCAGAACTCAAGCCCGGAGCAAGGGTGGCAATGAATCAGCAGACCCTTGCTGTTGTCAGCATTCTCCCAAGTCCAAAGGATCCAGCTGTTTACGGTTTTGAAATCGAGGAAAAGCCAGTGGTCAGCTATGCAGACATCGGAGGTCTTGAGAGACAGATAGAAGAGGTTAGGGAGGCTGTTGAACTTCCACTGCTTAAACCTGAACTCTTTGCAGAGGTGGGCATTGAACCACCAAAAGGAATTCTGCTCCATGGAGCACCCGGTACAGGAAAAACACTCATAGCAAAGGCAGTGGCGAGGGAAACCAATGCCACGTTTATCAGGGTGGTTGGAAGTGAGTTTGTCCAGAAGTACATTGGTGAGGGTGCAAGGCTCGTCAGGGAGGTATTTGATCTTGCAAGAGAGAAATCCCCGACAATACTGTTCATCGACGAGATTGATGCAATAGCTGCAAGGA
This sequence comes from Geoglobus sp., assembly GCA_015522195.1. Lineage (GTDB taxonomy): Archaea > Halobacteriota > Archaeoglobi > Archaeoglobales > Archaeoglobaceae > Geoglobus. Next base: position 3,341 of record WAMS01000114.1, read on the forward strand.
GAACAAGCAGTGACACATCAGGAGACAGGGAGGTTCAGAGAACCCTGATGCAGCTTCTTGCAGAAATGGATGGATTTGATCCCAGAGGGGATGTGAAGATCATTGGAGCAACAAACAGAATAGACATTCTTGATCCTGCAATACTGAGGCCCGGTAGATTTGACAGGATCATTGAGATACCTCTTCCGAATCTTGAAGGCAGGATCCAGATATTCAGAATTCATTCAAGAAAAATGAAGATTGCCGATGATGTTGATTACAGGAAGCTTGCAGAAATGACAGAAGGGGCAAGTGGAGCGGATATTAAAGCAATAGTTACCGAAGCTGGAATGTTTGCAATAAAGCAGGAAAAAGCAGGAGTCACCATGAGTGACTTTGAAATGGCAATACAGAAGGTCATGAAAAAAGATAACAAGCCGGTTACTTTCGAGGCGAAGGGTGTCATGTTCATTTAAAACATTCCGGGAGCCTCCACCCCTTTAATTTCTGTAAATTTTTCAGAGATTTCCGGTCAGTACCTGAGATCTATCACCTCTCTATCCTTTTCAAGTCCATCAACAACTGTGATTTTGTTGGGTGAGATCAGCAGCGCATTCTTTATTGCATCTTCCAGCTTTTTATGATCAACAGTCTCCTTCCCCTCCACCTCCACTTCAAGGTAATCTGTCCCCTTTTCCGTTCTCTTTATAATTGCTCTGAATTTCCCGGTTAACTCAGGGAATCCTCTCAAAACCAGATTAAGCTGTGACGGGTAAAACTTTACTCCCTTCACCTTGTACATCTCGTCTGTTCTCCCGAAAACACCCTTCGGCATTGTCACTGTTTTTCCACAATCACATTCAAATCTCTCAATCACACTCAGGTCTCCCGTTCTGAATCTCTGCACCGGCATGGCCTCCTTGTTAAGGTGGGTGACAACAACCTCTCCCCTTTCCCCGTCTTCAAGAACCTCTCCAGTATCCGGGTCGATTATCTCAGCATAAATGAATTCATCAATCACGTGGAGTCCATTTTCATACCTGCATTCACACGCAATTGGCAAACACTCTGCCATGCCATAGTAGTCTATTATGGTGGCACCATTCAGCGCATCTTTCACCTTCTCTCTGTATCCTTCAACCGATGTGAATGGTTCTCCAGCTGCTATGAAAACATCTATTCCGTCAAGTCCTTCACTTGCAAGTTTCAATGCAAAACTTGGATTGGAAATGAGTACAGTTGGCCTGACCATCTCTGCTATTTCCAGAGCCCTTTCAGTGGATCCCGGACCGAGAGGCACAGTTTTGGCGCCAAGCTTTTCCATTCCACCATGAAAGTTAAGTCCTGCAATGAATATGTGGTAGCTGAAGGTTATCATTGCCACATCATTTTTCCCCACACCCGCTCTCTTAAAGGCCTGGGCGTTGGCGTTGTTGATCATCTCAACATCGCTGGCTGTCTGGAGTATTGGAATCAGCCGTGTTCCAGAAGGGGAGAAATTTATCCTCACAACATCATCCCTCATGAACCCCCCAAAATTCTCCGAGGTAAATGCTGTATTCAGATCCTCCCTTGTCATAAAGGGAATTTTCTGGAAATCCTCCACTGATTTGATTTCTGCTGGTTTCAACCCTGCTTCTTCAAATTTTTTTCTGTAAAAGGGGTGCTGATAGTTTCTGGCAAGCTGCTCTTTAAGAACATCCAGCATACGTCAATTTCACCATCCATCATATTTTAACATTTTGGAATTTTTCGAAAGACTGATATTCACGTAACCTGAAACATATCGAAATATTTAAGTAGAATTAATCATGGAAGATGTAATAAAAGGAGGGGGGAAGATGGTATCAAGAAGGCAGTTTTTGGTAATGGTTGGAGGTGCAGCCGCTTCAGCATTCCTGGCAGGCTGTGCAACCCAGCAGCCTGCAAAGCCGACTCCTACGGCAACACCAGCTGGAACCCCAACTCCGGAGGCAGCCAAAAAATTTGTTGTTCCTGCCCTGTTTGACCTTTCAGGTCCAACTTCCGGAGTCGGTGTTCCATATTCAGAAGGGGCTAAGAACTGTGCGAGGTGGATAAACGAAAAAGAAGGCGGCATTCCTGGAGTAGGGCCGATAGATCTTGTTGGAACAGATTACGGCTACAAGGTTCCGGAAGCAGTTTCAGTCTACAACAGATACAAATCCCAGTACAGTCCGGCAGTTATTGTTGGATGGGGCACTGGAGATACCGAGGCACTGTCAAAGGAAGTGGCAAAGGACAAGATAGTCTACATTTCAGCAAGCTATTCATCTCACCTGAATGATCCGTCAAAAACACCGTATAACTTCTATCCAGTGGCAAGTTACTCTGACCAGGCAAGAGCGGCTGTTATGTGGATGAAGGAATGGTGGGAGAAAGAAGGAGAAAACAGAAGTCCAAGACTTGTATGTGCCTATGACTTCAACTCCGCCTATGCAAGGGCTCCGATAAAGGCAGTCAAGGAGCTTGCAAAAGAGCTTGGCTTTGAAATTGGCGATGATCAAAATGTGGGGCTGAGAGCAACAGACACCTCGTCTCAGGTTCTCGCCATGAAGAACTTCGGAGCTGACTTTGTCTGGTTTGGCAACACGGTTGGTTCGGGAGCAGTAATTGCAAAGGACATGAAGAAATTTGATGTGGGTGCGATCCTCATCATGAACCAGTGGGGACATGATGAGAACCTGATCAGACTTGCCGGCGAGGGTGCTGAGAATGTTCATGGTGCCACGGGCCATTATTACTGGGGATTTGAAAGTCAGGCTCCGGGTCTGAAAACGCTCAGAAAATCAATTGAAGAGTACGGTCCCGAGGAATTCCCCGCATCACCATTCATCAGAGGGTGGCTTAACGTCAGAACTGCTGCTCTTGGACTTGCCGATGCCAAGGCAAAGTTCGGAGAGATCTCCGGAGAGAATGTAAAGAAGGCCATGGAGAGCTGGAAGGATAAGGTTATAGAGGATGAAATATCACCACCTGTGACCTACACTTCAGCAGATCACAGACCGACCACCAAAACACTCATTCTCAGAATAGAAAACGGAAAGTACAAGATGGCAAGCGATGGGTGGGTTGATGTAGGAAGAAGGCCCGAATGGCTTGGGTGGTAATCCAGTCAAAGTGGAAGGCGGCATCAGAAATCAAGGAACCGAGGAGGTATCGGGGAAGTGTTACTGCTTAACAATGTAGAGGTAACTTTCGATCCCTTTATTTTAGTTGTAAAGGGAGTTTCAATGGAAGTGCCTGAAGGAAGCATAGTGGCAATTCTCGGAGCCAACGGAGCAGGGAAGAGCACGATTCTTAAAGCGATATCAGGGGTAATCAGAATGGAAAGAGGAAGGGTAAGCCATGGTTACATACAGTTCAATGGGACAAGAATAGAGAACCTGCCACCTGAGGAGATCGCAAAGCTGGGAGTGATATATGTCCACGAAGGTAGAAGCGTTTTTGAGGAGCTCACCGTGGAGGAGGATCTGCTTGCAGGACTGTACGGACGGAGAAGTCTGGATCCGAAAGACGCTCTTGAATTCGTTTACAATTATTTTCCGAGACTCAGGGAAAGGAGAAAGATAAAATCGGGGCTGCTTAGTGGTGGAGAGCAGCAGATGCTTGTGATAGGACGGGCACTCATCTCCAAGCCAGATGTACTGCTGCTGGACGAGCCATC
>WAMS01000115.1 GCA_015522195.1 Geoglobus sp.
AATCTGTAAACAGGAATGCCAAGAAAACCGATGCTTTCCTGCCTGTGGATCATTGTTATAACGTTGCTGCCTCTCTTTTCAGCGATTTTCTCCATAAGCTTTCTTCTCCCCGATACGAGCATCTGGTGTCTCATCTGCGGCATGAATATCAGGTAGAGAAATATCAGCAACCAGAAAATTCCATACACGTCATACATGATACTGTCTTGGACGGAAGTCATATAAAATAAAATCGTGTCTGTGCCATCACACCCTGAACATAATCTGTGTTGTGGTTTTCAGCAATTTTCTTACCCTTTGAAGTTCGTAGGAGTAGAGCATCATGATGCTGTTAACATACCTGTCAAATCCAAAAGCTCTTCTGAAAAAATCCGCATGTCTTCTGTCTCTCACATACACCACATATTCATCCCCAAGACTTGTCATCTCCAGAATTATTGGTATTGAAAACCTGTCGTGTTCCTCTTTATCCACATGTTCAGCGATGAACTCGAGCTCACTTTTTTCAATATCGTACTCAATTCCATCTCTTGCCCTGAAAGACGGGTTCTCCATTTCAAGCATGGATTTAAGAGAGTGTCTTTTTTCAGGCAGATGTCGGTTTATTGATTCAGCAAGCTTTGCAAGTGTCCGATCTCCGAATCTGTCAACAACCATCATGACCACCCTAATTTCAGTCTGCCATGCTGGACATTATACTTTTCTGAAAAATTCCCCTCCCTCACACTGAGCTCAAGGGTGTCAAAGCTTCCAACAATGGAAAGAGGTTCTCCAATCTCAGCATCCTCATACCTTTCAACCAGCGGCATTCTAACATCACCAAAGAAAAATTCTCTTGGATTCAACCTCTCCAGCTCATCTTTTCTGATGTTGGTGACCACGTTACCAAATCTGTCGATGTGGAGTACAAGGCATTTAATTTCATTTTCCTGAATTTCCAGATCAAAAAGTTCAAGCTTTACGATGCTGTCTTCACTTCTGTCAAAATACCTCTCATCAATCCTCCCTTCCTGAATTAAAGCTGCTGCTGGAGCAAAAAGATCTCTGCCATGAAATGTGGTTGAAAGACTTCCGGATATTTCAGAGACGGATTTTTTTATTGAAAAAACCTCCTGAATCCTGTCCTCCTCAGCAGCTGGGTAAATGAGTCCATTATCAGGACCTACAAACCAGTAACTGGATGTTCTGACTGCAATTGCTCTCCTTTTTCCTCCGACCCCCGGATCAACCACAGCAACAAAAATCGTCCCTTCAGGAAAGTAACGGTAAGAGTGATAGAGCAGGAAAGCCCCTTCAGGAACGTTCTGTGGAGACACGCTGTGAGTTATGTCGACTATCTCCGCATCGCTTATCTTTCTTATAACTCCTTTCATCACTCCAGGATAGAAATCTCCAAAATCCGTAAGCAGTGCTATCACCATCTCTCCCGGTGGGTGATTTCATCAAGATCGTATCTCCTTCTCGGTCTCGGATCTTCAGCAGGGTAGCCTATGGGCAGAATTGCTGCAGGCCTCGCATAGCTTGGAATGCCAAGAATTTCTGAGACCTTCTCATCATCGTACGCGCCAATCCATACAGATGAGAGTCCCATTGCATGTGCTGCGAGAAGTATATTCTGAATGGCAGCAGCCGCATCCTGCTCAGCATATATCCTTCCTCTCTCACCATAAACCTTCATGCTTCTGAGATAGTTGGCAACAACAACGATCAGGACCGGTGCCTCAGCTATGAACATCTGTCTGAAAGATGAAACGGCAAGCTTAAGCTTGGTTTCCTCATTCCTGACAATTATAAAATCTCTCGCCTGAAGGTTTCCTGCAGATGGTGCAGCGTTTCCGGCATGGATCAGTTTCAGAATGACATCATCGCTCACATCATCCTTTCTGAATTTCCTGATTGATTTTCTGGTGAATATGGCAGTGATACAATCCATAAAAAACAGAGTAAATGAAAGGTTAAAACATTTTCGAGGTAATCAGATTGAATGGAATGTTAATATTAATGTAGATCGATCAATTTGGCCTTCACCCAATCTACTGTCAATCCCTGTATGAAGACTCATCTCACCCATATTGTTGATGCGATCTGTCATAATTGATAACATTCACCTCTCAATATCTCATCATGCCACCGATTTTTATTTCTTGACAGTACAACACTTCAGATTTGTCTCCTATTTCCTATGGACAGAATAAAAGATCAGAATGGTTATCACAACAGAATAAAATTTATATATCTTCAATGACTGAAAAAAGAATTGAGGTGATAAAATGGCTGAGTTGCCACTTGCACCAATTGATAGATTGATAAGGAAGGCAGGTGCTGAGAGAGTAAGTGAGGATGCAGTAGAAAAGATGGCTGAGGTTCTTGAGGAGTATGCTCTTCAGGTTGCAAAGAAGGCTGTTGAGATTGCAAAGCACGCAAACAGAAAGACTGTTAAAGCGGAGGACATAAAGCTCGCTTTGAGCATGTAATTCCTCTTCTATTTTTTTATTCTTCTGACCGAATTACTTTATTCCGATTTGGCATTTTAAACTGATAATTCAGCAGGTCTTCACATTTCCTTAAGGATACTGTCCTCCAACCGGTACAAACCTCTTCGGCTTTACCGGCTTATCGTATTTCCTGACGTCCTCAAGCTCAATAGCCATCCAGAGCTTTCTCTTCTTCTTCCTGTGACCCCATCTTTCCCGAGATTTGATGTAATCTTTCAGCTCTTCCTTACTCAGGAAAATTCCATTGCCGTAAATTTCGAAGAACTTCACCGGATCTTCCTGCAGGAGAATAATTTTGATCTTCGCTTCCCCAACAAAGCCGGTATCTTCATGAGACCGATAGGAGATAAAATTCATTCCTGGCTTTAATTGCTTCCACACAGTTGCGGGCTTGATGAAAACGTCTTTACCTTCTTCAAAGAAAGCGGTCCATGAACCGCTTTGGGATAAGATATGTTACACCAACAATTTCAGACGACCTCATTACCTCCTGCATAGTCTTCAAGAAAAATAACGTCAAAGTCCTCCTCAATCCTTCCGGGCATTTCATCTCCATTTTTCAATCAAAATAATGGTCAGGAAGGAAAAAGTTACATTTAAAAAGTGATAAACGAACTGAGAAACTGTAAAGGACGTCCAGATAAAGTGTTGAAGATGTTTTACTTAAGTTTGAAATGCCCTACGAAAATTCAAGAATCTCTTTCATTTACATCCTGGCAGAATTTTTTGAAGTTCCTATTTGCATTTAAAGAGCTTACTGAGATTGTGCTGGGAGCTACTATAGAAGTCAAATGGATCTGAAAAATTGTCTATAAAAGGTAGATTACACTTGTTGATAAATTCAGCTGAGAATGCTGAATATGGGTATGAAACATGATGTGGAGGAAATATCCAAGAAAATTAAAAAAACCTTTATGTAAATGATATATCAATCATAAAAGTATGAAGCTTGAAAAAAGTTGTCCCCAATATTGCGGAAATACAGTGTCAAAATAGCCTCAATTTTTGGTTCAGCAGTTAGAGGAGAGATGAAAGAGGACATTGATGCCGACACATTTGGGGAAATTACAAACATCAGCTTACAGGATTTTATCGCAGTGAAGCTTGAACCTTAGGAATCTCTATGCAGAAAGGCTGATCTGGTTGAATACAACACGATAAAGCCAAAGTTGAGGGAAAAGATTCTGAAAGAGCACGCAGTGATGTTCTATAATTCCAAATACATTAGCCCTGAATAACCTTTTTAACCTTCAAATCAAAATTCATACCTGATGGTAAGAACAAGGACAGTTGGCAAAAAGGGGCAGGTCACAATCCCAAAAGAGATCAGAGAAAAGTTCGGCCTGAAAGAGGGAGAGAGGGTTGTATTTGAAATCAGAGGGGGTGAGATAGTTATGAGGCCGGAAAAAAGCGGAGAAGATTATGTGGAAGAGCTGACTTCAGTTGTTAAGAAAAAGCTTGAAGCTCCAGAACCTGCTGAACTCAAAAGGTTATACCATGGCCAGATTGAAGAACGCTTATCTTGACTCTAATGTTTTCATTTATGCTGCCCTCTACTCTGGAGAGATTGCCGAAAAATCAAAAGAATACCTCAGAATGGCATCGGATGATGAATTCAATGCATACACATCGGTGCTGGCATGGGATGAGGTTGTGTATGTCGTAAGGAAAGTTGCCGGAGTGGTGGAAAGCATTAAAATTGGAAAGATTCTGCTCAAAATGCCATTCCTCGAGTTTCTGGATGTTGATTATGCCATTTGTAAAGATGCCCAGAAACTTGCTGAGAAGTACAAGCTTTTGCCGAGAGATACGATTCATGCGGCTCTTTCCCTGAAATACTGTAATGGAACAATAATCAGCAACGATACGGATTTTGATGTGATAGATGGTCTGAAAAGAATGTTTGATTAGGGTGGGGAGGAAATTATGAAAACTCTTGAAGAAATAAAAGAAATCCTGAAAAAGCACAAAGAAGAAATCAGAAAAGAATTCAAGGCTGAAATAACTGGTGTATTCAGCTCATACGTACGTGGCGAGGAGAAGCTTGTGAGTGGCATTGGTTTTCTCGTCAGGTTTATGGAAGGGCGACGATATTTGATTTGGTCGGACTTGCGGAATTGAGGCAATGGAGGCCATAGAGTCCTTTGTTGGGAATATGGGCTACCATTTTGGGGGTTGATTACAGATTAGTGCGGGATGCCGTAAAGTACGAGATTCCGAGACTTAAGCCAGAAATAATCAGGATTCTGAATGAGATTGAGGATAATTAATACATCAGGCATGATCATATTTCAACACTTCACATTGGTGGGCAAGGCGACCTTTGGTAGCTTTGAGAGGTTGAGAAGGTAAAACAGTCCATAAATGAGCTTGTAAGTGGGAAAATTCGCTGAATCCACGTACATCAATAAAGCGAGGGAGGACGTAAGAAAGGCTCTGGGCAATACACCAAGAGTTCTCAACTTGTTTGCTGGTGGTGCTACACCTCTTGAAGCTTTGGCCTGGGTGCGAAACCTACACTTCAGATTGCAATCCTGTTACTGAGGCTTTGGAAGCTATGACATCCTGGGTTTCCCACAGGGCAAGAGCTTTTATTTTTGAAGGTTAAAGGTATGGATCAGGATGTAGGACTTTCATCTGAGATTTGCGAGATTTACACATACTCTCCCTACTGGAACGGGTATCCTGCATGTTTTTTTCACAAGCCGAAAAAATATGGTTGAATAAACAGTCCTTCACGAAAACAGAGATGTCATGGCTGTTTTTTGCCCCTGAAGTAACCGCATTTCCTGAATCTTATCTCACCTCTCCTGAAGTCATCTTTCCATCTCGGAAAAACCCTCGAAATCCTCGTCTCGAACCACCTGCATGAGTATCTGCCATCATACTCGTAAAATTTGCATTCCACACATCCCATAAATCAAGTAAATTTGATAAAATATAAAGTTTACTGAACTTATCTTAATCCTACAAGCTCCTCCAACGCCTTTTTCTGATCCTTTGCCTTCACAACTCCGCTTGCCAGCAGAACACCATCTGCTCCAAGGTCTATCGCCGCGACAACATCCTCATAGGTTGCTATTCCTGCACCGCAGAGCACCTTAACACTGGAATCAATCTCCTTTGCCGCCTTGACCGAGTTCTCAACCACTTCTGGTTCTGCTTTGCTCACGGGAATTCCACTTCCTATGAGTTCGGGAGGCTCAATCGCCACGTAGTCTGGAGAGAGTGCAGCTGCAGCCTTCGTAGTTGCCACATTGTTCGTGCACACTACTGATATGAGCTCAAGTTCCCTGAACTTTGAAACTAAGTAGTCTATGTCCGCAAGCCTAAGTCTTCTTTCGCTGTGGTTTATCAGGCTTCCCTTAACTCCCTTCTCCTTCAGCATCTCTGGCGTTATTCTGCCCGTGTGGCTGCCGTAGCTCACAGCATCTGTATGCTGTGCGAAAACGTCTATTTCCACACCCCCCATCACATCCGAGAGGTCAACAAAAGGCGGGCAGACTGCCATGTAGAAATCAACCTTCTTGGAGACATCTTCCACAGCCTTTGCCAGAGATACTGCTCTTTCACCGCTCCCCTCCTCATAAGCCTTGAAATTTATTATAACCGCCTTCATACTTCCACCTCAGAAATCGGTCATGATTCTGAACTGATCTGTGTCGGGCTTCATTCCTGCCAGAAATCTTCTTGCAGCGCCCTCTATGTCTCTTGCTCTCGTAATTGCCCTTCCAACAACAAGTATGTCTGCTCCGTAGCTTATGGCCTCCTCAATGTTCTCAGGCCTTATCCCTCCTGCAACGGCCACAAGCACATCATGTCTCTCCTTTAATGTCCTTGCAAACTTCCATGGCGGCTCCTCATGCTCTGAATCTATGGCTCTGTGCAGCTCAACAACATCTGGCCTGATTCCTGCATCAACAATCCTGTCGAGCCTTTCTGCGGGATTCTCAACATTCAGCATGTCAACTATGCAGTAGAGTCCGAGCTTTTGCGATTCGTTTGCCGCCCTCTTAATTGTGCTTATCGGTGCAAGCCCTGAAACAACAACCGCATTTGCTGTTGCGTCAGCCGCCATCCTTGCCTCGAGATTTCCAGTGTCGAGGGTTTTCAGGTCGAGAACAAAGAAGGCATCTGGCTTCTCCTCTCTCAGCCTTAGAATCACTTCAGCACCGTACCTCTTTGCTAACGGGGTGCCGACCTCGTAGATTATGTGGTCGCTGTCTGGGATGTAGCTCAAAACCTTCAGAACCTCATTCAGATCCGGAATGTCAATTGCGATCTGCAGGTAAGGCGGATCCCAGAGCCTTGTCAGCTTTCTTCCGGCAAATGGGTGGAAGCTCCTGTCCTTTTCAAACATAACCCTATCAACATCCGGAAAGCTCTCCATTGCTCTCCTAATTGCAAGCTTTGTGGCGCTGTAGTTGTAGTAAAAAACCTTCTCCCTGTTTTTCGCTTTTGGATGGATGAAAACGCTGACAATTATCACGTAATCCTCAGCCATATCTTTGGGGATTGTTCCATCCTCCACAGCATCAGCTATCGCCTTTGCTACCGCCATCTGGGCTGGACCAAAAATCAATTCAGCCTGAAACATCTCCTTGACAGTTACCTTTGGGATTATAACTGCAGGAGGCTTTGTTATTAAATTGGGTCTGAGAACAGCGAGAAGTGGTGTGTGGCCTGCAGAGAGCTGGGACAAAGCGTTGGCGAAAGCAACTCCAACCGGGCTGTCCTTTGTGCCTATGAGAAGATCTATATGTGCAACCTCATTTCCAGTCCCGACTAAAGCCTCTCCAATTCTGTATTCCATCACAAACACCTCACAGTCTAAAATTCAAAAACCTCCTCGTAAAATCTCTTAACCATTTTCGAATCTGAAAGCATCTCCTTCTCCTTTAAAATCTCTCTTTCAAGCTTCTTCAGAGTTGCATGAACCGCAAACTCAACCCCCCATCCCTCTCCTGTTGCAAAGTACGTGCCTCTGTCTGAGCTCAGCTTTATCCTGACATGGATCAATGGCAGACTTCTGAACCTCTCCTTGTGCTGCTTTATGTAAAGGAAAACCACAGCATCCTCAATGAAGTTTCGGAACTTTCTCATGAACTTCTCAACATCATTTCTCAGCTCCTCCATGTCAAAGTCCTCGTCCTCAATGTTCTTCAGAATGACCTCTATCTTTATCTCTCCGGCAGGCACCATCTCTGCAAGATACCTTTCCAGAATGTCCTTCTTCGTAACAATTCCCTCAGGAACTCCACTCTGATCCACAACAACCACACCGGAAATCCTGTGCTCAACCATCTGATCAATCACATCTGAAATTCTCTCATTTCTCTCACAGCTCACTACAGGATAGCTCATTATGCTTTCTACCATGATTGCAAGCGTCTTCTCCTTCTCACCCTTGCTGTCACCCATCCTCGCCCTTTTCCTTGGCGCAAGAATTCTGTCAACTATGTCCTTGCCGGTTATCACTCCAACAGCTCTGTGCCTGTCATCAACAACAACAAGCCTGTCAACTCCGTGGGTTCTCATAAGTGATAAAGCTCTCCCTGCTGTTGCGTGAGCATTTACTGCGATAACATCAGGATTCATAACCTCTCTAACTTTTAAATTTCCGATCTCATCCTTAATCGTTATTATAAAGTCGTTTATGTATATCACACCGTAATCTCCATCTTTTTTTACAATAACAAATGGAGTTGAGTCTTCGATAAACCTTCTTGCCACCTTTTCTGGGGATAGATCTGAAATATCAATTATTCCTGTTCTTATTGTGAATGTCTTTACCTTTGTCTCATGAGGGTTTGTCAGGGCACTCCCTCTGACCAGGTCTCGTTCCCTGATCACACCAATGATTTTTTCATTCTCTCTGACAACAAGGGCACTTGCCCTGTCAGGATCGAGTTTATCAAGAAGAGGGAATATCTTTGAAACCGTTTCGTCACCGTTTACAATTTCAAAATCGGATCTAATTATCTCCATGAGTGCTTCCCTTTCCACCCAATCACCTCCCATCCTTCTCTCAGTTTTATAGTTTAAAAAGGTATGCTTGTTTCATTGATCACTCAATCTACCCTAAGATATTCGGGGCAAAGTTCATGCATATGTTTTAATTTAACACTGTTAAGATGATTGAAAATGGAAGTAATAGACCAGTTTAGGGAGGATCACAGGATTGTTCGAGACGGTTTGATAGAGCTTGCAAGCGCTCTTGAATCAAGAGACCTTGAAAAAGCTGGTAAAGTTCTTGGAGACCTCAACAAACTACTTGGTCCACATTTCAGGTTTGAGGAGGAGGCATTATATCCTACGCTTAGAAAATTCCTCGGTGAATATGTGGATCAGCTTTTGAGCGAGCATGATGTGGCCATCAGATCCGCCAGAGAGGTTGCAGAGTTGATCTCAAAGGGTGATGTAAGTGAGGATGAGGCAAAGGTCGCCGCAAATAAGACGAGATCGCTCCTGGTACATGTATCCAACTGCGACGGGCTCGCAATTCTTGCAGAAAGACTGGACGAGGAAGAAATAAATAGTCTCTGGAAGAAACTCACTGATTTAAGGGAGGAGGGAGTACCATTACTTGAATGGGCTGAGAAAATCAAGGCCAGAGTGTGAAGAATCTCTCCATTATTTTTCATTCAGGTTCGTATGATAAGGTGAATCATGGCCTTTCCATTGCTCTTTCTGCGCTCTTAATGGGTGGTAAAGCGAGACTTTATTTTACTCATGGAGCCTTGAAGTATCTCAAGAAAAAAAGAAATGCAGACATGCAGATTGATGATGGGGATGACTATTTTAAAGAGAGATACATAAAAAACGTTGAAGAGGGACATATAGAGAGGATTGAAGAAATGATAAAAAATTGCAAGGAATTCGGTGCAGAATTTTTTGTATGCCCCGCATCGATGGCACTGCTGAACATATCAAGGGATGAACTTGTTGATGAGGTTGATAAAATTACAGGGCTTGCAAGTTTTATTGCTGAATCTGAGGATTTTGATTTTATTTTTATCTGATCTCCAATCAGTTCTGTAGAACCGAAATATTTTTTAAACAGATTAAAGAACGGTTCAATGCTGCTGCGCGGGTAGTCTAGTGGTAGGACAACGCCCTTCCGAGGCGTTAGCCCGGGTTCAAATCCCGGCCCGTGCACTTCGGGCGTCTCCCCTTTCGGGGAGATAAGTATAGTATGAACCCGGATTTCATTTTTTATCCCTTTCAGCAGAGAATTAATGAAAAACGAGATGTTCGGGACGTTTTCGTGGAGCCAAGTATATATATCTTTGTCGAGCCAGAGAGTAATTCTTTTCTTATCTCCTCTCTCTGTGGTTTTTTTGGCTTTTTGAGGCTTTTCAACTTTACTTTTCACATGGACGTCTATTGACGTCCTTCGACGTCTATCCTGTCCCATGTCCTGCAATTGTTACAGGAGGTATATAAAGGGATGGTGACCAGTCAGGCATCACCTCTTCCTCTTCTCCTCAAGCCATATCAACATCCAGAACAGGATGATCAGGACTGCAAGGTAATCGGATGTCATACCACATCAACGAAATGGTTGTCAGGTGGAACAGGCATCTCATCCTCTTCCTCATCAAACTCCTCGATGATGTAGCTGGTGTCTTCTCTTTTGATGATGCTGTACTTTCCGCATCTCAGGCAGATTGAGATGATGCTGTCCGGCTCTTTTGGAGGAAAGGGGATTGCGATGAGTTTGTGACCGAGGAGTTTGCAGATCATGATTACTCACCCGGTTTCCTTGGAAGTCGAACATTCTTTAGAACAGGATCCGCTTCCAGGATGTCGAATAATTCTTCGTCTTCCTGGTCACCAGCTGTGAGCGAATCATCTTTCGACAGGTCCGTGCTTCCAGGAGTTCGAAGTTTTCTTCGACTCTCAAGGAAGTCCTTCATGATTTTCAGAAATGCAAGGATCGTTTCCCCTTCCTTCCTGGTTACGTTGATGTATTCTACCCCATAGTTGATGCTGATCATGTACCTGTGTCGTTTTGAATCATAATAAAAGCCGAAATCCAGATCCTCAATATCTCTCAAATCAAGACGGACATTCTGATAATATTCTGGCATCAGGCATCAACCTCCTCATAGAATTTCATCAAAATCATTTGCATATTCCTCAAAGCAGCTTTTACAGATTGGATAAACTGGTTCCTGCCCATCATCCACCCATACATATGGTTTTTCGATTTTCTTGCCGCAAAAACCACATTCCATCATAGCACTCCCTCCAGCTCCTTAAATCCCTCGATATACTTCAGGCAGAGAGTTTTAAGCTCAGAAAGAGGAATGCCCTTAATCTCTGAGAGCTGATTGAGTGCCAGAGTTACATCTTCTGCAATCTTTTCCTTATCAAGGATATTTCTTTCAAGATAGAGCTTGACGGGACAACCGTAAACAGTTATTTTTGTTCCATTGTCTGATGGGAATGTAAGATTTTGATTTTCTACAAAAAGAGTCCTGAGAATTTCAAGGAGTTCTATATTTGCCTGTTCTTCCTTCTGCTTTTCCTCCTCATCGATGATTGTAAGGAGCTTCTTTCTCTTCTCAATCTCTTTCTCAAAGAGAGATATTTCATTAAGGATTTTGTCCCTGATGAGTGGTTCATCCCTTGCAAGTTTTTCCTCAATAGCCTCCCTTACGAATTTTGAGATGTCCCCATGAATCAATCTGATTTTCTCCTTCAGTTCATGAGGTATTCTTGTCCCAATATAATCCTGATATGTCATAACCAATCCCTCCTAAAATGTATAACATCAAACTGCCTTGTTAAACAAGATGTCTTAAAGAAGAGAGAAGATTGCTTACTTTTGTTAAACATTGTTTGTTTAACATGTTTGTTTAACAAATCCATTAAAAGATACCTACCTTGTTTTTCTCTCTTCTCTTGATTTGTTGTAAAACAAAAAAGATGAATGTTTAACATTTTACCCCTCCTCTCCATCACTTTTCTCCTGGATTTTCTGCCTTAACAGGGTGGCATAGGTAAGGGTGTTCTCTGTAAGCTCATCTGAAAGAATAAGGGAGATGTCATTTCTGAACTCTGAAACCTCATCAAGGTTAGCCTGTCTGAAGTCTGTGCCATCTGTGATGTAAATCAATAGCCTGTAATAAATGGTGTATAGTCTTGCGGTATGGAACTTTATCAGAGGTGGTTTGTTGTTTGTCATGATGAGGAGATACTTCTTCACCTGATATTTGTTGGGAGTAACTCCTGCAACGGCAACAGCCTCAGTTACATCCTCATAGCTCACAATCGGAACTCCTCTCTCAAAGGCTTTGAGCAGAAGATATGCATAAATCTGCCTGAGCTTCTTGTTGTCAGGAAGAAGTATACCCATCACTCCTCACCTCACAGGCTTTGTAAGCCAGATCCCTGCACTCCTTTTTGAAATCTCCAATACAGTAACTCCTTGCCCTGACAAGCAGACCGTAGAGAACCTTGTGCCCTCTTCCTCCCTGCCTTGCCTTAGCCCTGACATGGTGCTTGATGTTCCTCACCTCCTCATCACATACAGGACATCTCCCATACTTGATGTGAGTTTCAACATGAATAACGAGCCCGTAGAATGTGGCGGTTGTTTTGTAGCAAAACGGACAGCGGAACATCTTAACCCTCCTTTACATCCCAGGGAGTTCCAATTATCTCTCTTTCAACAGCAAGTTTATCCTTCATCTCCTTCAGTTCTGCATCTTTTTTGATGAGGTAGTTCCTGCCCTTCTCCTTCACAAGCTCAGCACTGAAAACAGGATACTCAGCAAAGAATCGCATCAGATGGCTGATGTAATTGGGATTGATCTTCAACCCAAACCTATTCATCACTTGCAGGATGATGTTCTTATCTGATTTCTCAGGAAGCTCCTCATAAACAGCATATATATCCTGCATATCAGCTCGGTATATTGTTTGCATCCCAAAGGAAGGGTGATCGTATTTCAGAACAAGATCTCCATTTACTATTCTGTATCCAACCTTTTCAGTTAGCATCGTGCATTTCTCAGCTTTTACCTCCTCTTCCTTCTCTGGCTTTTCCATGGTGGTTATCTCTTTTATTTCCTCTTCTTCTGTCTCTTCAATCTCATCTTCTTCCTCATTCTCCAGTGCAAATCTGACGCTTTCAATCTTCAGTCTTGAACTCTTTGCATACTGAAAGAGCTTTGACAGCACATCATAGATCTCCATTTCATCGTCAAGTTCCACATGACCATTAAAATCGAGTCTGAAGATGTAAGACATCAAGCATCATCCTCCTTCAACTCTCTCGGCTCCCTGATTTCAGGGTGGCGATAGAGTGGTCCGAGAATCCAGTTGAAATGCGAAAAGCAGAGAATCCCAAAAGCCACTTACCCGTCAGGGAGCCCATAAACATCACCTCACATACCCAACCAAAAACTCCTTAAACTCCTCCTTTCCCAACTTCTCCATTTCAGTTAGATTTATTCTTGCTGTTGTCTTTCCGTAATTGTTGGTTTTGAAGTTAAAGCTTCCGTCTTCGATCTTCTTTATGAAATAGCTGTCTCCTCCCTTCGTGATCACATAAATATCAGCTCCAAGTTTCTCTGAAATCAGCTTTAAACTGTTGTAGTGGCTGTATTTCATGAAGATGAAGCGATCAGACGAGAACTTAATCTCAAAGCCAATCCTGTAATCATTGTCAACTCGTATTAGCTTATCAACATCTGTTGTTGCAATGTAGCCCTTCTTTCCATTCACCTCATCCAGCAGAGCTGAGATCTCCAAGCCGAGCTGAAGCTCTCTGAGCTTTCCAAGCAGGAACTGAGAATAAAAAGAAAGTATGTCTGTGTTCTCGGCTATTTTCTTGAATCTCTCTGATCTCATGGCAGATCAATTACAATCATCACTGCATCGTGGAACTCGTAAACAGCCCTTGCCTCAAAAAAAGCCTCTCTGACCTCCTTCCAGTCAGGGGCTATCTTTGGAGGTAAAAGCATTATAGCCTCAGTCTCAATAGTTCTGTCATTGAAGGAGATCTTGAAACTCTCTGCTCTGTTGATTACCTCGACTTCAACTATCATCAGGCATCAGCCTCCTCCCAAACCTCAGCGTCGGAGTCTGTGTCAATAAAAACAGAGGATCTCCTGCTTTTCTTGGTCTTCAGGCGGAATATTTCATCCTGAAGCCTTGTAACCTCAATCACCATAGCGAGAAGGGAGATCAAGAGCCAGTCTTTGCCGTATTTCTCTTCAAGGCGTTTCTTCCATCCCTGAATTATTTCCTCTTTTGTCTGTATTTTCATATCTTTAAGCAGTGCAAGTTTTTTCAGCATCTCCTCCCTATTTTCAAAATGTGTACATGCCAGCATGTCTCTGATGTGTCCCTCTGGCTCCTGCTCTAATCTATGCACCCAGTAGGCAAATCTCGTAATCTCATTGATACAAATCTCAAGACTCATTCCCATCACCTCTCGGATTCTCAAAATACACCACCATTCTTGGTGGCTCTCCTTCCTCCCAATCCACCCAAACAATCTGTCCCTTCTGCAGCCCAAAGTGCTCCTTTATGTGCTTGGGGATGTGTAGCCACAGCATTCCCGTTCCGGACTTCTCCTGCAGTTTTACGGTCTGCAACAAGTATCACCTCCTAAGTCACCTTTAAGTTAACTTAAAGTTTCCAAAATATTTAAGTCTTTTGGATAACTTAAAGGATACCATAGGTGATAACATGCCAAAGTTAATAACAAAATTAGAAAGGGATACTGAGAAGATACACCCTTCAGTAACTCCAGGAACAGTAGATAGAATAAATGAACTCCTTGCAACAGAGGATTTCAAGGGATTATCTGATTTAATAAGAAGAGCAATAGATTGTTTGTATCAAGAATACGAATCAAAAGGCAAACTCAAGCCCAAAAAACCACCAGAAAATGCAGAAGAACGCATAAAGAATGCTGTTCTTGTTGGGAGCAAAGAAATTGATGTAGAATAAGGAGGTATCCACTTGTTCCTTCCAATCCCAAACACAAATCCCAGAATATGGATGAGAATCGTCATAAGGGCTGTTGAAAATAGATGGTTTGATGATTTTGGAGAATTTTATACGTACATGATCAAGAATGCTGAGATCATCGAGATAGTGGATGAAGAAGAATTAGTTGAGGACATCTTAAGAAGTGTTAAAGCTTGGATTGAAGATGGTCCCCCAATTGATGAGCTGAGAGAAAGGATTGAAGTGGTTTATGGGATTCCAGATGCCTATATCGACCTCATTCTGGACAGAATCAAGGCTGAACTTGGGCTGGTGGATGCTATTCTTTGAAACAAAATTAACGCACTCGTCATGTTACTATTATTTTATATATCACTTTGATGTTATCTTTAATTGCAGTCTGGAGGTGGTATATATGGCAGGTGTATATGATCCATCCCAAGCTTTGAGCAATTTGAGGAGGGAGATTTTTGAGGGGTTGAAATTCACAGAGGGATCATATTTCGATGCATTGGCAGAATACTACGCCGAAAATGAAATGCACACTGAATTTCTATTGTTGACCATTCTTGAAAAATTAACCAAAGAGGAGTGAAAGAGCTTTTGGAAGTATAGAATTCAGTAATTCCTCTATTTCTTTTGAAGATAATTCAACCTCCATACCTCCTCCACCACTTTATTAACTTAACACTTTTGTGCAAGGTGAAAGTAATAACCTTCACTCTTCTCTGAACATTTTGATATAATGCTTAAGTGATACAGCCACCAGAACAAGCCCTCCGATGGTTAAAGGTAGCCTCATTTCTTCCAATCCCTGCCCATACAGGAGTATCCCAAATACACCAAATAATAGATAACTTACTCCTGCAAGAAGCATCCAGCCATGAGTAAAGCTGTAAATCAGTTCTTCAGTGCTTAAAGGGAGTTTTTTAAAGAATTTCCATAAAGAATGAACAGAAACGAACAATAAACCAAAGATAATAGATAAGGTGACATAGGAGAGTTCAAAACTCATTTTCTCCTCTTTTTGGATTCACCTTCAGCCAGAACAGCTCCAACAACAGCACCAATAACAGCTCCGACAGCACCACCAACTGCCCAGCCTACCAATCCACCTCCTACAATTCCAGCAAGCATCATATCATCGTCATTGTCTCTTGATGTCATTGCAATCATATATCCTTTCTCATCAATTTAAAGATTTCCTCAAGCATCAGTCAGCTTGATTTATGTATTTGGAAAAACAGTCTTAGAGCCTCTCTTATGACTTCAGCTCTGGAAGTATACATGCCTCCACTTGATTCTATAAGTTCATCAATCTTCACAGCAAGCTCTTCAGGTATTGTCACTCTCACAAATCCATCCGGAGACTTCTTTCTTATAGCTTTCCGACCCATAATGATACATTTTGTATCAATTATTTAACCCTTTTGTGCAATCTGAAAGTAAAGGTTAAAATACTACCTGTCATACTTTACCTAAGGTGGTCGATATGCTTGTCAATCTGATAAAACTGAAAGAAGGTGAAGGTAAGGGTATAACGCTGGATACCACAAACATTCCGCTGATTCCCAAATACAAAACAGTCAGGATTGTGTTGAAACTATCTGAGGAAATGGAGGGCAAAGTTTGATACCTCAGAAAGAAATAGATGAGGTCAGAAATAAGCTCAAAAGATTGCTTCAGGATATTGGGAAAAAGATTATTGGTGAAATCAAAGAAGAGAATGTATGGGGTTTTTTAGTTCAGCATGGTGGTTTTTCTGTTGCACTTGTTGCTCCCAAAAACATAAAAATAATGTTGGTTCAGTTCAATGTTAGATTTTCAGAAGATGTCATTAGAAGTATATCTAAAATTCGGGAGGATTCAAGAAGGAGAACTGAATTTGATTTTGGATTTAAATCCTCGATAATCTCCCCAATGACTGGATACAAGCTTATTTTGGATGATAATGAACAGATAACAGGCTTTGAAATTATTAAGGTCGTTCATCCTTACCATGAGTCATTTTCAGTTAAAGATCTCGAAGAAGCAATACAAGCTGTTGTTAGTGTAGGCACCTTGGGTTTGGCTTTCTTGGAAAGCATACTTGGTCAATATTCTTTTGAACAGGAGATAGCTGACATTTTCACAAAACCAGAACCAGATGGAATGTATTTCTAAATCCTAAGCTAACCCTTTTGTGCAATCTGAAAGTAAAGGTTAAATCCTCCAAAACCATATATCAGATCAGAATGAGAACACTTCACTTTGTTATAAGTATAGCACTTACAGTATTTGTTTCGATTGTAGCTTGGCTCATGAACTTGGTTGATGAGTTTCAGGCGATTGTAATTGGATTTTTGCTCTTTTACGGAATAATGCTGGCTGGCATAAACTGGGAGCTTTACAGCATTCGGAAAAGTGTTGATTCCCATAACAGGTTCTCCATCATAGCAACAGATTTGATCTCCAATATTGGAGAGGCTTACTTGGGATATATCGAACATAAAAATCCAAACAGACTGCTCCATGAGGTCATGAACAAACTCACTTCAGCACAGGGGAAAATTGTCAAGGTTCTGATGGCAGACACTGAGATCAAATACGAACTGTCTCCAGATGAGCTGAAGTACCTTCTTCAGAAATACAGAGCTGGCTCTTTAACCCGACAGGAAGCCATAAGGCTGAAGGAACTCCTTCAGGCAGAGAAAGAAAAGAAAGAAGAGGAAGGCAAGCTTGCTGATGCGATCTTCATTGGTTTGCTCATTCTTGGGGTAATTCTGCTTATTGCGTCTCTTGTGTCGGAGGATTGAACTCTCTTTTTCACACATTTTTCACCCTAAATTTCACATGTGAAAAATTGGTCACCATCTATTTATATACTTGAATACAACTTTTCTGTTTCGGTGATGCGGTATGGCTGAGGAGAAAAAACCTGTTGTGGATGAGACAGCCTTCAGGGATTTCGCCCTGAATTTGCTTAAGGAGTTTGGAGAGCTTAGCACAGAGGATATAAAGACATACTACAAACTGAGAGAAGGAAAGGAGATCACGGAGAAGCAGATAAGGGAGATCCTGAAGGCTGACGGAAGATTTGAAACAAAGAAGGACGGCAAAAGACAGGTCTGGAGGATAAGGTGATGGTT
Organism: Geoglobus sp.; assembly: GCA_015522195.1. Taxonomy (GTDB): domain Archaea; phylum Halobacteriota; class Archaeoglobi; order Archaeoglobales; family Archaeoglobaceae; genus Geoglobus. The sequence continues at coordinate 17,594 of WAMS01000115.1, forward strand.
GAGAGAACTGAAGTGGTCTGCCTGAACTGCGGTAAAAGATGGCTGGGTAAGGCTGATTCAAAGCGATGGAAGTGCACGCAATGCGGAAGCACAAGAGTTAAGCCCGTTGAAGCCCTGAAAGAGCTTGCAGAAGGAGGAAAGGACATAACAAAGGAGGTTATGAAAGGGACCTCACAGGATGCAAGCACTTCAACAGGTGAATTTCACAGTGAAATTCAGGAGAAAAAGAGTGCTGAAAAGGATGTGAAAAATGGAGAAGCTGATGAAAAAGAGCCTCCACATAATGAGAAGAAAAAGGAGGAGTCGGAGGAGAGGCAGGAGAACGGCAAAATCGGGCTGAGCTGGATCCTGCTTATACCCCTGGTAATCATTGCAGGTTTAGTATTCCTAAAAAGTCTCTGGAACAGAGAGGAAAGCAAGGAAGAAGAGACTGCCATGCCTGAGAAACCTGCAAATCCATTTGGAAGGAGGGCTTTCTGATGTACAGGGATGAGCTTCCTCTTGGCTTGCCGAGGGGAAGTGTCAGAGCAATTCTCAGCATGACAATCATCGGCTCTACACTCCTGATCTATCTCATCAAGGGAACCGTCCCTGAGTTTCTTGTGACAGCTTTCGGCACGGCATACGGCTTTTACTTTGCATCAAGGAGGGATGAGAGGTGAGCATTCTCACAGCAATGAACACCCTGACTAAAGCGGTTGAAAGCCTGAAGAAGCACTTTGAAAGCGACGAAAACTTCAGGAAAAAGCTTGACAATGAAGGAGTTAAGGGCAGGCTGGAGATTGAGGATATTGAGGTTTTGTTTCTGATAAGGAGGATGAAAAATGGAGGAAATAACTCAGGAAATTGAAATCGAAGATGCTGAAGAAAAGAAGGAGGATGCAATTGAGGAACTCCTTGCCAAGGATGTAACCCCAGACCTGGAAATCAGGGCTGAGGCTGAGGAAGAAAAGGAGGAAGAGATTAAGGAAAAAAAGAAGGAACCTCATGGATTGACAGAATTGCTAAACATGGCTATCAATTACACTGATGAACATGCAAGAAAATTGAGAGCCAAAGGAATAGAAGTCCCTGAGGTGAATATGCCTCTATGGGAGAACTTTGGCAAACCTCTGTTGAATCAGGCTTTCTGGCATTACTTCCCTGACACAGATGGGCTGGATGATCCAAGACTGGCACTGCTTGCAGGAGGGGCAGTAACAACAATGGCAGTTGCTCCAACTCTCCTTGGAATCGTGAGATATTACAGGGCGGAGAATGAGAAGAGAAAGAAAAGAACTATTGAAAAGAAGGAAACTGAGGAGGAGCAGAAAGCCGAGGAGGTGAAAACTGAGAAGAAGGAGAAAACTCCGAGAGACATCCTGAAGGAGGCCTGGAAGTGATTGACATTGAGAGCAATGTTCACAGGCTTGTCTCAGCACCAACAGGAGCAGGGAAGAGCTATTTCGTAGGCTGGATGGCTGAAAAGCTGTATCAAGCTGGCAAGAGATGGATAATTCTCGACACAAAAACAAAGAATCACATCGGCTTGCTTTCCCTGCCAAAGGTTAAACTGCTGAAGATCAAGCCTCACACCTCATACAACTTCTGGAGGCTACTGGATCATGACTTTGTTGTCTGCATTCCAGCGGAGAGAACAAAAACAAGGGAACTGATAGAGCAGTACAGAATCCTTCTCGATGTAATTTTCTCAGCCAAGAAGCCTGTGACGGTTTTTGTTGAGGAAGCCCACAACTACAACCCCAATCCGTACGTTGCGGATGACATGCTTGAGCTGATAGCAAGAGAAGGTAGAGGGTACAGAATAAACCTTATTTTCATCACCCAGAGCATTCAGGAGTTCCCCAAAATCCTCTGGAGGCAGTGCAAGTTCACTTATTTGTTTAAATTCATGATTCCTCAGGATGTTGCATACATCGGCAAGATGATTCCTGACTTTGCAAAAATCAACAGGGAGCTCAATCTGCATGATGTTCTGGAATACAATCACATAACAAATGAGTATCAAATTATCAGAGCCTACCAAGTCCAGAGGAGGACGAAGCATTATGGTTAGTAAATTTACGAAAGAAATCAGGGTTGGAAGGATTAGAATTCTATATGATGAAGGTATTGAGAGGCATATTTCAAAGCATGAGAATGTTAAATTATATGAAGCAAATGAGGCGTTGAACCACAAATACATAATGCTGCATCTCGGTGGAAATGATTACATGTTCATAACCAGAAATCCCTATTCAGGAAAATACATTACAGTGTTTCTTGAAAAGCTTTCGGAATCCACTTTTCGATTGAAGACCATTAGGCTTTCCACATCAACTGAGAAAAAGTATTATAATAAGAAGATTAAAAGATGAGTTAATGGTCAGTAAAGAAGAACTGAAAAGATTAAACAAACTTGCTAAGAAAGCTATTGAAGAGGATAGGGGAGTAGTAGTCATACCAGAAAAAGTAGAATTTATAAAAATTCCTGAAAAAGCCACAATTGTAAAACCTCACTATCGCAAGATCAACGGCAAGAGAGTTTATGTGAAAGCCCATTATAGAAAAAAACCGAAACATGCCAAGAAAACCAAACCTTAGCGACCTGAAAAAGAAATTCTGGACGAGATTTGCCGTTTTTTCACTCTTTATTTCAATCTGGCTTCTTGTTGATGAGCTGATCAAAGAGGGCTATCTTTTCAGCCCTGATGATGTCAGGATTCCAGGGACCCACGAGTTCATAATTGCCCTGATTTTCGTCATCAATCTGGTGATTCTTTTTGCAAAAGTTATAACGAAACAGATAAAAGGAAGGACATAGTTATAACATTGTGGAAACTGTTAAGGGCTGGACGACAATAAGAATTTCGATGGAGACTTTCAAGCTTTTAGAGAAGATTAAAAAACACTTAATCACCTCACAGGGATTGAATTACAGTTTCGACAAAATATTGTATATGCTACTGTATTATTTCTCAAATGTAAGAGTTCCGTTTTTGAAATGCAAGCGTTGCGGACATGTTTGGGTATCTACGACAAACTTTAATTATGTGACGTGTCCGAGCTGTCAGAGGAAAGTAAATGTGAAAAAAGAGCTTGTAAGAAGAAAATAACCAATTTCCAGAAATAAAAGGTATAGTGACCACAACTTTTCTCAAAGGATATTGCTGGTTTTTTAGAGAACATCTTGGCAAATTTTTATTTTCACATCTGAATTAAATTAAAGGATGTGACCAATTCGAGGCGTCAGAGAGGAGTAAATGCTGAAAAGAGGACTCTCCTCTGTTTTTGTTATCCACCACCAATTGGTGGATATAATTCTCTGGGGTGGTCACCACCTCTTTATCTACTCCTGTTTTAGCATTGATTTTCGGTGATGTGTGATGGAGGAGTTTGTGAATAAAGCCATAAAGGCTGGAGAGTTTGCACTGAAGACAATAGTGCCTGCGTTTGTAATAGGAGAAGTGGTAATGGAAATTGGAAAGAAGTATCTGAAGTGATGAGGTGATGGCGATGTACAGGAGAAAGAGACTTCTCAGCAAGAAAATAACCGTAAGCAACAACGCAATGAGCCTGCCGAGGGATGGCGTCATAAATGCAGTGATTCTGGACTGCAAGCTTGTTGTAAGTAATGGTGGAGCTTCAGCATGGAACGGAACTTATGAGGACATCCTGAAGACCCTGGAGCTGATAAATCTGGCAAGCAATGGATCTCAGAGCCACTGGAATGTGAATGGGCTGGATGTTGCAATAATGAACTTTTATGACTACACCGGCAAGACTGTGAATCCGGATGGGAGTGTTTCAGTCGGTGCTGGGGCATCGGCAACTTTCAACATTCAGCTCAAGCTCTACGGACCAATATTTGCACTCTTCAAGGACAGCCTTGAACTGAGGGTTACTTTCAACACAAGCATAGCAACAAATGTAACTCTCGATTCAACCAACTCCGAGATTGAGGTAACTCTTGATGAGACAATCTACGAGACCGAGGATGAGATATACGCTGAGTACGGAGAAGGGCTTGTATTTGCTTATGAGCCAAAGGTAAGAGCTCTGACTGCAAGCCTGACAGCAAACACTGAGCTTGAAGATGCTGTCGAGCTTCCAGTTGGAAATGTTTTGCTCAATAGAGGCTTTATCGTTGCATCAACTGGAGGCTCAAGGAGCAACAGCGTAATTGACAAGTACGCAATAACCAAGGTTGCAGGAAGTGCAGAAACTCTGTATGTGGTGAAGTTCTCAAGCTCCCAGGAGCTTGACAAGCATCAGTATGCATTAAGCTCGGCATTGACAGGAATCACCGTCATGGACTTTGCAAATGAAACTGGAGCTCCTCTGAGGGGCTGGCTGTTCAGCAAGGGAGACATTGTACTGCAAAGCAAGAACTCCGCATCTGGCAATCTGAGGTACATCAGCGAAGAGTTTGTCGTGATGAATACTGACGTCTGGTAACTTCAGGCTTTTCCAAATTTTTTTCAGGGTGGTAGTATGAAAATCTGGAAATTTAAGATTAAAAAGGAGTATGCCATCGGTGCTGTTGCCTTACTCGGAGTTCTCTATTTTGCAACAAGGAAGAGAGAGCCAGAAACACCTGAGGAGATTGTTGATGAGGTCACAAATCTCGTGAACAGGTATTTTGCAATGAAGAAGAAGACAGACGCAAAGCAGGCATTCAAGAGCTCGGCTGGAAATATTCTCGCAACAAGAGGGACAGCACCTGCAACAGTTGAAGCTCTTTCAGGTGAGGTGATTGCCGATACAGGAGATACGATAAGAACAAGGAGGGGAGATTACAGGTACACAGTCCATACAGTAAACACTCCAAAAGGCAGAGTTGTGACAAGTGTACAGGTTCACACACCATACAAGCTTGGAGGAAAGCCCTGGAGCTTCTCGGTAAGGGAGGGCTGGGTTGCAGGACTATGAACCCTTTCCAGCCTGTTATTGACTTCTACGAAGGACTTTACAGGCAGAAGAAGGAAGCGGAGGAGAAAGGAGACATAGCAGGGCAGATAATTCCTGATTTACTTTTTACGGATGTTTACAGGGTTATTGCGAAGCCTGAGGAGAGAACACCTGAGAACATTGCATGGGCTGGATTTGACATTGCAACGGTATTTTTCCCGATCGGTAAGGCTGGAAAGGTTGTGAAGTTTGGAAAAACAGGTGGTAAGATGTTTGAAAGCTTGATCCTCAAAATGGCTGGAAAAGGAATTCTCAAAGAGGCTGGGAAGATTGCTGAGAAAGTTGGAATCAAAGAGGCTGAGAAAACTGTCGCAGGCAAAACAATTGGTGAGATCCTTGCAACAGGAACAAGGTCCGCAAGGGAATTCATTGCTATCCCTGTCAAAACAATCGATGAATCTGCAATGAAAAGAGGCTTGAAATACGGACTTGCAGGTGGAGGACTTGGTTATCTTGCCGGCAGGGCTGGAACTGGAGAAGGAGAGTCTGGAGATGAGGAGAGCTGGATTGATAGAGTTCCGATTCTTGGAGATGTAAAAAAGACAGCCCAGAATGTGAACAGGACGATTGACAAAACCGCATGGCTTGCTCTTGGTGTTGTTGGAGCTTATGCTTATTTCAAGTTTAAGAAGAGGTGAAAAGGCATGGCAAAGAAGGTCGTTGGCAGGAAATACGTGTATTTCTACAACAGAAGGACAAAATGCTGGATGAAGGCAAAGAGGCTGAAGAACGGAAGACTGAGGATTGTTGGAAAAGCCTCTCCTTCAGAGGTGAAGAGGGCTTCGAGGTGAAAAATCGTGAACGACTGCAACCATGACACGCTGATCGAACTCAGGACGGACATGAAATGGATCATGAGAAAACTTGAAGAGCTTGATGAAGATGTAAAGGATTTGAAGAGCTTCAAGTGGAAGGTTATTGGTGCCTCTGGACTTGCAGCGTTTGTAATAAGCATTATTGTAAATGTAGGAGGTAGATTGTCATGATTCTGCCGTTTACAATTACAATCCCAGCTTCGACAAGCAATAGAACCGAGCTTGTAAATGAGAAAGTCCCTGAAGGGATAATAACAAGAGTTTACATTGACATACCTTCTGGATGGGCATATACGGCTGGAATTCAAATTGAAGTGAATGGCAACATAATTCTGCCTACTCCAACAAAATCTGAAGAATATATCACAGGAGATGACACCAATCTGGATTTCAGAGTTTACAAGAGAGTCTCAGAAGGAGAGCTGAGGATTCTTGGAGTGAATTTTGATACAAATGATCATTCATGCGTGCTGTTTGTTGAGTTGCTGACAGAAGATGAGATTGAAGTTATGAAGGAGGTGAATTATGGTTAAATGGAGAATTACCATAAATGGTGAAGTAATAGAGACTTCAAATCTACGACTTGAGCTTGGCAGACTTATTCACCGGTATGGTTTTTTTAGAGCTAAAAATGTGAAATACGGAAAAGGTGGGTTGATAAGTTACGGTGAGTATCATTTCCCCAGAGCAAACAAAACAGCCATAATTAAGATGATTGAGGGACCAGGGAAGGCGGTTGTAAGGGGCACTCCGAAAAGGTACAAGCCAATCTCAATTCCTGAGAAGAAGAAAGAAGGAAAACTAACAAAAGAGTACTGTGAGAAAGTTATTAAGTCAGCCAGGGCAGGTGGTAAGTATAAAAGCACTGGAATATGGGTCCCACCTGGGTGTTACAAACTTGTTTCCCTGCCACCAACTCCAAAACCAGCATCACCAGCAAAAAGAAAGACCCCAGTGAAAATTGCTCCTGTTGTAACCAAAACACCAGCAACTGAAACAGGTGAAAGGAAATTCAATGCAGGAAAATGGCTTCTTTTCGGTGGAGGCTTGTTTTTAGCCTTGAAACTGTTGAAGAGGTGATATTGTGGTGAAATACAGACAGGGAGAAGTTTACAGCCTGGATGAAATAATAGAAGATGCGAGCAAGACAATCAGCCCTCTATGGGCTAAGCTGAATTTAAGCAGATATAAAATAAGATATGACCGGGCAATGTACCTTGGAGTTAAAGAACAGAATGGGAATAGATTTGCGGTTTTTGGACTGCTATATCCTGATGGAAGACCTGGGCTTGTTATCGCCTTCTGGCGTTTCAATCCCAATCTACATGAAAATGTTCCTGTAAACTACGATCTACATAAAAGTGTTTTCGAAACCAAAGAGGGAAGAATGAGAAAACTCATGGAGAGCCCTGAATACAAGTTCATGACAAAGAAAAAAGATGAAAATGTTCCTCTGCCAAAAACATTAAAGAAACCTGAAATAAGAAAGAAGATCTTTGAAGCGATCAGGAAAGGAGATGTTGAAGAATTAGAGAGGCTGAAAAAAGAGGTGGAAAAACCAGAACCTGGAAAGAGAAGTATAGCCAAGAAATTCGAACAAGCTGAAAAAGAAGAGCCAGAGCAGGTAGTTCCTGAGCCTAAAAAAGTAACGGTTGAAGTTCCTGCTGAGCATGTTGAGACGCTGAGGGAGATTGCAGAAAAGCACGGATGGAAGATTATTCTTGGGAGTCTGGTTGCGGTGCTGTTGATGAGGTGATATTGTGCCGTTAAACAATGTGAAAGGTCATCAGGATTTTAAGAAAATCACATTGACAAGAATAGGGGCAGAAGATAAACCAACAAAGTCAGAAGAGGCTGTAACGCCACCAGAGCCTACAAAAAATGCATCAGATAGTAAAACAGGAGTGACAAGCTTTGAGCTTGTAATTGATACAGAAAATAAGCAGTTGGTACATTGGCACGTTGAACTATCTGGTGCTGGGGACTGTAAAATCCAGGTCAGCCAGGATAATACAAACTGGTATGATACCTTGAACACGAAAAGTCTCACAGCAGCCGGATTTTGGGATGACTGGGATTTCATCGGTTTTAGATATGTGAAGCTTGTTGTTACTGCTGGAACTGCAATAAATGTAACAGCCTTGATTTCGGCTAAATGAGGTGAGAAAATGGCTTTAATGAAGAAAAGTCAGTATGATCCAGATGTGGATGGGGTCGTGGAGCAAGCAGATTATGCTCCCTCAGCAGGAGATGCTGACACAGTTGACGGGGAGCACGCCTCAGCGTTTGAACATGTTAGTAACAAAGGAGTGGCGAATGGATATGCACCGTTAGACGCAAATACCCAGGTACCTGTGGCAAATTTGCCTGATGCTGTTAAAACAAGCAACTTCCAGGATGTTACAGCATCAAGAGCAATAGGAACCACTTACCAGAATACTACTGGTAAACATCTTCTCAGTATTATATCTATAGATTTCGCTAATGCAGACACTTGTATACTTAAAATATCAGATGATAACATAACCTTCCTTGATATATCCCATGCAGGGATTTTTCTTGAGACAAATATTTCTACATTAGTTGGTATTGTGCCACCTGGATGGTATTATGTGGTTACCCCTAATTTAGGCACCCCTACACTCGTAAGGTGGTGGGAGGTGACTATATAATGGCAAAAGTAAAGCTTACAACAGGAATTGGTTACTTTGTGGAAAAAGCAACAGGAAAGATTAGAGGCAAATTTGAACTGCCTCCAGGAGAGCATGAATTTGACTCCACTAAATACAATATTGTGGAGGTTGCCAGTAAAACCGAGCTTGACGCCATTCAGGTAGAACCTGAGATCTCTCCAGATAGACAGGCTGAGGTGCAAATAAAGCAACTACGAAACCAAATCCTTGAGAAGTTAATCGAAGGGGATACAATCGGATTGACTGCTTTAAGAACACAATACAAACAGCTCAAACAGCAACTCCAGGCTGGAGTTAAAAAATAGTTTAAAGTTTGCTGATTATTTTTTCGATCTCTTTTTTCTGCCTGTCTGTTAGTATTTTTACCCCGTTCCAGTGTTTGAGATATTCATTTGCCAGATCTTCAGGCTTCATGTGGATGTAGCTCTCAAGCTCAAGCTTCCACTTGTCTGTTTGATGCCCTGCAATGGCAGACTCAAGAGCAGGTGGAACTCCAAGAATGTTTGTGCTCATTGTGGTTGCAAAATCTCTTAGATCCTCCTGAGTGAAGTTAATCCCTTCTTTTCTCAGAAGATCAATCACCTTCCTTGATTCACGGTACTGGAACACAACGTCACTCTTAAGATTAAGGGCTTTTCCGTGCTTCTCCCATGCCCTTCTCAGCTCAGACAGGAGCCATTTTGCTTCATCTGTCAAAGGCTGAACCCTGTCAAAAGGAGTCTTGCTGATCTCATGTGGCAGAATGAAGTAATTGCGGTTCTCAAAACCCTCAAGGTGCTTCCATGTAAGCTTTTTGAGTTCAAATGGTCTCATTCCTGTTGTTGCCTGCAGAATTACCGCTGTAAGGAACCTCAGCTTTGCGAAGGCATCGTTTAACTCCTCTTTCTTGACCTTCACATTAAAAATACCTTCAATTATGTTTCTCAGCCAGTCGACGTTCTTTGTTACTTCTGAGAAAAGCTGTTTTTTCTTCTTACCTTCCCACTTTAACATATGTCTCCAGTCTTCGATCTCTGAAGCAAGTTCAGGTTTCTTCTCCTTAAGCCAGTTAAAAAATACCTTAAGCTTTTTGAACAGCGTATCTCCGTATGGTTTGTATCTCCATCTGTCTCTGAAAGCTATCAAGAACTCCCTGTCAAGGTCTTCCCCGTCAAGCTCTTTCAAGAGGGTTCTTATCGGTCCCTCAAAGCCCCTTCTCGTATCTTTGTTTTTGTACCTCTCGAGGAACTCACCCGACAGTTCTTTTAATTCCACGAATTTTATAATTCCCGTAAAGAAAAGTTCTCCTTGCTCTATTTCGGATTTAAAGCACTTCCGAGGCGTTAGCCCGGGTTCAAATCCCGGCCCGTGCACTTTGCAGATTCTGAAAGACACCCAAATACAGAGAACCAAACCCTACGACTCAAGCTCTTTTCTCATTTTCCTGTATTCCTCTGCATCGATCTCTCCTCTGGCAAATCTTTCGTCAAGAATTCTGAGCGCCCTGCTTTCTCCACCTGAAGTAGTGTTTCTGTTTGAGCTGAGAGAGTTCA